>JAJDZE010000157.1 GCA_022824805.1 Acidimicrobiia bacterium
TGCGGCATGCCGGACCCGCTCGACGCGGCGCTAGCTGCGGGCGTCGATCTTGCTATAGGCCTTCTTCATGGCTTGGTAGCCCTCGACGGCGCGGGGGATGCCGCCGTAGATGGTCATCTGCACCATGATCTCCTCGATCTCGGTGCGCGTCAGGCCGTGGTTGAGGCCCGCCGGCACGTGGAACGCCAGCTCGTCGGTGCGGCTCAGCACAGTCAGGATCGCGATCACCACCATGCTGCGGTCACGCCGAGACAGCTCGTCCCGTGACCAGAGGTCTCCGAACGCCCAGTGATAGGCGATGCGCCCGACCTCACCGAGGTGCTCGACCAGGCGAGCCATGTCCTCGGAGGGGTCGCTCGACGCCCGGCCCGCGGTGAGCGTGCTGCGTACCTCAGCCGCCCGTCGCTCCCGCTCGTCGTCATCGAGTTCGGCGGCGCCCGCACGCTCAGGCAGCCGTTCGACCCCGTCGAGCGTTCGGAACCTCTCGTCAACAACCCGGGACGCCGCCATGGCCATCGGGAATCCCGCGTAGGCGGCCACCTGGATCAAGATCTCTTCGATCTCGGTGCGCGTCAGGCCGTGATTCAGCCCGACCTCGGTGTGCAGCGACAGCTCCTCGCTCGAACCGATCGTGGCGAGCACCGTGATCACGATCAGGCTGCGGTCGCGGCGCGACAGCTCGGGCCGCGACCACACGTCACCCATCACCACGTCGAAGGCGAACGTGCCCAGAGCGCCGAGGCGCCGGGTCATTGACCGCTGCGCTCGCTCGGGATCGACTTCCCCGTTGGTGAATCGCTCGTATACCTCGAATGCGGCGGCCCGCCGCTCGGCGTGTGTGCGTGATGTGGTGTCGGTCATAGCGCTCCTCCTCGGCCGAAGGCCTGTCGATGCGCCATCATCGCCGCAAACACACAGGTCGCGCCACGCGATGCCCGCGATTGCCAAGCGGAGTGGCCTGCTGTCCCGCCGTCACGCCGGTCGCCGCCCATGGTGAATTCGGACGCTCGTGGCTGTGCCTCTTGACAGCACCTGATGTTCTCGACGCGCAGCAGCGCCCAGAGCGCGACTACAGCTCGCCGGGCTCCTTGCCGGGCAGGTACGTGACCGGCAGGTTCGTGAGACGGCGCACCCGCGAGGGCAGGTCGGCGCCGACCAGTCGTGAGGCGCCCGCAGGCAGCGTGGACAGGATGATGCCGTCGAAGCTGGAACGCGACAGCACCGCCTGGATCGCACGCAGGGGATCGGGGTCGCCGAGTTCGCCGGTGGCGGCGTAGGAGGCCGCGGCGATCTTCGACAGCTGGGCGTCGAGACGCTTCTGTGCCTGCTCCATGCCCAGCGTGTCGGGCCCCAGGTAGTCCGCAGCGGGCACATGCTCAGACGGGATCCCCGTCACCGGATCGGCGGCGAGCATCGAGAGCCGGCGCGCCCGCGCGTAGCTCTTCGAATGGGTCATCGGCACGAGCAGGTGGAACTCGCATGGGCCGTGCGAGTTCAGCCGGTCGATCTCGGCGACGACTTCGCCGGTGCCCAGCGTCTGGTTGGCCACGATGAGCCAGCGCGTCACCTCCACATCGGGCGCGCCCGGCGTCAGGCCAGGCCGCATCCGGTCGACGCGAAACGCCACCCGCAGCTTGATGCGGTACAGGGCGATCTCGCCCTCCACGATCATCACGTCGCGCTCTTCGACATGTGCCACCGACAGGTCGCGGATCGTCTTGGTGGCCTCGGCAACCCCCCGACGTGCCGCGTCCTCCCACGAGATCCGGCTTGCCGCGACCAGCGTGATGACTTTCTCGACAGCGTTGCGGTTGCGCTGAGGTGATTCGTTCAAGGTGCCGACCTGTTCGGTGTGGCGCTCGTTCCTGCGAGCGAGCCAGTGTGCTCCGGGTGGGGCAGACTGTAGGGCACACCGCGTTCGTGCGGCACACTGCGCGCCGCCGGAGGAGAATCCAATGAGCAGCGTCTACAACGTGATCGAGCTGATCGGCACAAGCGAGGATTCGTGGGAGAAGGCAACGCAGAACGCGATCACCGAGGCCTCCAAGACCTTGCGCGATCTCCGGGTTGCCGAGGTGATCGAGCAGGACGTCGTGATCGAGGGCGGCGCGATCGCAGCCTTCCGCACCAAGGTACGGCTGTCGTTCAAGCACGAATCGCCTTGAGCTCTACGGGTTCTCTCCCGACCGTCCTCGCGTGCAGCCGCAACGACGTGCCGCGGTCGAGCGCGGTCCAGGGCCGTACGGCTGCTAGCCGCACGCTTCGATGACCGCGCGCGGTCTCGACGGCATCCGTGTCGTCGAGCTGGGACAGATGGTGGCGGCGCCGTGGACGGCCAAGCTGCTCGCCGACTTGGGCGCCGACGTCGTCAAGGTGGAGCCGCCGCAGGGCGACGCCGCGCGCCGTCGCGGGCCGTTCGCTGCCGATGGTGAACGCGTCGAGCCCGGATCCGTCGCAAGCGCCGGCCCCGATGCCCCCACGAGGCAGACGGGGGGCCTGTTCGCTGCCATCAACACCAACAAGCGCGGCGTCGTTGTGGACGTCGCACAACCCGATGGCCGCGCGACGCTGGACCAGCTGCTCGCGGACGCAGATCTGTTCATCCACGACCTGGCCCCGGCAACCGCAGCAGCTCACGGCTTGGCGGCGGAAGCCCTGCGGGCACGGCATCCCTCGCTGGTGACGCTGTCGATCACCCCGTTCGGGCAGACCGGTCCCTACGCGGACTGGCGAGCGACCGAGCTCCAGGTGGTACACGGCGGCGGCTGGGGCTGGCTCACCCCCGGCTGCGTGGCCGACCCCGAGCTGCCCCCGCTGAAGCCCCACGGCCACCAGGCTGGCTTCCAGTCGGGATTCGCGGCTGCATGCGCGTCGCTGGCCGCTGTCGACCGGGCACAGCGCACCGGTCACGGCGAGCACATCGACTTCGCCCAGATGTCCTACGTGGTCGGGATGCTGGAAGCAGCGTTCATCAGTTGGTCGTACCGAGGCGAGAACCCCAGCCGCCTAGGTGCCCGCATCCTCAACCCCTGGGGGATCTTCCCGACCAGCGACGGGCACATCTTCCTCGTGTGCGTCGAAGCCGACCAGTGGGAGCGCCTCAAGGACTTCATGGGCCGGCCGGAGTGGGCCGACATGGACATCTTCGAGACGCTCGAGGGTCGCTTCGAGAACGAAGACCTGCTGCGCATGTGGCTCGGCGAGTGGATCGCTGCGCAGCCGGTGACGGAGCTGTTCCATCGAGGCCAGGCAGAGCGGCTGGCGTTCGCTCCGGTGAACACGGTGGCGCAGATGGCTGCAGATCCGCACCTGGCCGCCCGCGACTTCCTCGTCACCTACGACCAGCCGGGACTGGGCGGCATCACCGTTCCCGGCGCGCCGTCACGGCTCACGAATCCGTGGTGGTCCATCCGACGACCGGCGCCTTCGCTGGGCGAGCACGACGGCGCTTCGTTTGCTGGGGACGAGCGCGGACCGGCGGCACTGGGAACGCAGCACGTCGAGGCCCGGCAAGCGGACAGTGACGAGGCCTCGGCGGGCTGTGCTGCGACGCCTGGCGTTTCGGCGTCGGGACGCCCTCTCGACGGTGTCACCGTGGCGGATTTCACCTGGGTCTGGGCGGGCCCGTATTGCACGCTGCACTTGGCACACCTCGGTGCCACGGTGATCAAGGTGGAGTCGTCGGCCCGGCCCGATCTCGGTCGCCGTCTACCGACGCAGTCGGGCCGTCACACGCCGACGCTCGACACCAACGGCTACTTCAACCAGTACGGCCAAGGCAAGCAGAGCATCACCATCGACCTGGGCACAGCCGAAGGGCGTGCACTGGCGAAGCGCCTGGCGCTGTCGTGCGACCTGGTGGTGTCCAACTACGCCACCGGCGTCATGGACGGATGGGGTCTCGGCTACGAGGCACTGGCCGCCGAACGTCCCGACGTGATCGTGGGCGCCATCAGCGGCTACGGCCACCACGGGCCGTACAAGTCGTACATGGGCTACGGGCCGACCACCGGGCCGCTGTCGGGCCTCGCATCCATGACCGGCTACCCCGGAGCGGACGCAGACGAGCTCGGCGTGTCGCTCGGCGACCCGGCAGCAGGGATTGCCACGGCGTACGCGCTGGTCGCTGCGCTGGTGGCGCGGCGACGCACCGGCGAGGGTCAGTTCATCGACACGTCGATGTGGGAGGCCACCACGGCGTGCACGGTCGAGGGCTGGATGGCATGGGTGATGCGGGGCACGCAGCCTGATCCGATGGGCAACCTCGACCCGCTGTGGTCTCCGCACAACCTGTATCGCTGCGCCGGCAACGACGACTGGATTGCCGTCTGCTGCGTCGACGAAGCCGAGTGGGCTGCGCTGGCGAGGATCACCGGCATCGACCCCGACGACGAGCGATTCGCCACCGCCGCCGACCGCAAATCCAACGAGGCCGAGCTCGACAAGTTCATCGGCGCGTGGACCCGTGAGCGCGACCAGTGGGACATCACCGAGCTGCTGCAAGCCGCCGGCGTGCCCGCCTTCCCCTCGCTCAGCTCACGCTCGCTCGAAGTCAACCCGCACCTCGCCGAGCGCGGGCTGATCGAGCGTCTGGATCACCCTGTCGTGGGCCAGATGAGCCACGTCGGAATCCCGTGGCTGCTGACCGACGGCACCAACGGTGTGCGCTCGCCCGCCCCGACGTTCGGCCAGCACACCCACGAGGTGCTCACCGGCCTGCTCGGGCTCGACCCCGACGAGATAGCAGCGCTCGAAGCGGCAGGCGCCCTGCGCTGAGCCCCCTTGGGGCCGATGAACGGAATGCACTTTGGAAATTCAGAGTTCAAGAAGTGTGAAAAACAGAGTATGGAATATCTGAAAATTCAAGTATAGACTAGCCGAAATTCACGGTGTGCGTTGCAGAAGCGTCCGAGGTCAGCATGCAGCACGATCCCCGAGGACCGTATCTGGACCGCGTCGTCGACGATGAGGTCGCGGGTGCGCTGGCGTCATCTCCGGCGGTGCTCATCGAGGGGCCTCGGGGCTGCGGAAAAACATGGACCGGGCGCCATTTTGCCCAGAGCGAAGTGGTGCTCGACGGCTCAGCGACCACGCGTTTTGCGGCCGATGTCGATCCGGGGTCGATCCTCGAAGGCCCAGAGCCGCGGTTGCTCGACGAATGGCAGCTGGTACGGGAAATCTGGAATCCAATGCGCCACGCTTGTGACCGGCGCGGCGGATTCGGTCACTTTCTGCTGACCGGTTCACAGAATCCACCCGATGATGTCACCGAGCATTCCGGTGCCGGCCGCGTGGCGCGTGTCCGAATGCGGCCGATGTCACTGTGGGAATCCGGAGACTCCACCGGCGAGGTATCGCTGTCTGCCCTATTGAACGGAGTGCGCTGCCGGGCCGCCGATGGCGAACGGTCTATTGCCGACATCGCAGGCGTGATCTGCCGAGGCGGCTGGCCTCGCATGATCGGGATGTCTCCGACCGATGCTCAAGCCCGTCTTCGCGACTACTTGGCTGATATCGCGCGAGTGGACATCTCGCGGGTTGCCGGAGTGAGGCGCAACCCCAAGCTCGCGGCCGACCTACTGGCATCGCTTGCTCGCAACGAAGCCACTGCGGCCACCTACGACACGTTGCGATCAGACCTGTCCGGCGTCGGAACTCCGGCCGACTCGACGTTGCGGGCGTACCTCGATGAGCTCACCAGGCTCTTCGTCGTCGAGCCGCTGCCCGCTTGGACTGTGCATCTTCGATCCTCGGCCCGATTGCGAAGCACCCCGAAGCGCTACTTCGCCGACCCGGCCTTGGCAGTTGCGGCGCTGGCGTCGTCGCCGGCAGCCCTCAGCAATGACCTCGAGGCGATGGGACTGTTCTTCGAGTCGATGGCGATTCGGGATCTTCGCATCTACGTGCAATCCATGGGAGGGCACGTTTACTTCTATGGCGACCACGGCGGGCTTGAAGCCGACGCAGTCATCGAAGGGCTGGACGGCCGATGGGCACCCGTCGAGATCAAGTTGGGTGGGGCGTCGGGCATCACCGAGGCCATGGAGTCGCTCAGGGCCGTGCGATCCCGTGTCGACACGTCCCGCCGCGGCGACCCGGCCCGGCTCATCGTGATCACGGCGTTCGGTGCCGGCTTCCAGACGGACGACGGAGTAGCCGTCGTGCCCCTCACGGCGCTGCGCCCCTAGCCCGGCCGAAACCGAGCAACCCCTGATGCGCTGTCGAGCTGCGCGGCCTCTCGATGATCACCTCAGATGGGCTATTGAGCAAAATTGCTCAGTAATGCATCTGCGACGTTATGATGGTGACGTGCCCACATATCAGCGGCCACTCGTAGCGACCATCGCGACACGGCTCAGCGAGAAGCCGGACCGTCTGGTGGCCGTGTTCGGGCCTCGGCAATCAGGCAAGACGACCGCTGTCCGGCAGGCCCTGAGCGCAATTCGCCAGCACTGGCGCATGGTCGCATTCGAGCCCGGCGGAACTGACGAGTCGTCCGACGAACCGGGGCCGTTCGATGCGAGCGTGATCGCCGGACGCCCCACGCGGTTGCCATCTGCGCCTCGTGACGCTCAATGGCTCATCGAAGTGTGGGAGCAGTGCCGCCGACGCGCGAGGGAATCGCTGGACGGCTATGTCCTGGTGCTGGACGAAATCCAAGAACTGTCCAACTGGTCTGCCATTGTGAAGGGCCTCTGGGATGCCGATCGCGCATCAGGTTGCCCGCTGCATGTGGTCATCCTGGGCTCGGCCCCGTTGCAGATTCAGACGGGTCTGAACGAGAGCCTCATGGGTCGCTTCGAGCCGATCGTCTCCCCTCATTGGTCCTTCACCGAGATGGCCTCGGCGTTCGGCGTCAGCTTTGACGAGTACGTGTTCTACGGCGGCTACCCCGGATCCGCGGGGCAGATGGCTGCCCACGACGCATGGCACCGGTATGTCCGAAGCGGGCTGGTCGAGCCGAACATCGAGCGCGACGTGCTGGCGATGACCAGGGTTGACAAGCCAGCGCTCATGCGACGCCTCTTCGATTTGGGTGCTCACTATTCGGGGCAGGTCCTGTCGTACAACAAGATGCTCGGACAGCTTCAAGATGCGGGGAACACCACCACGCTGACGCGGTACCTGCAGTTGTTGTCGCACGCAGGATTGCTAACGGGCCTGTCCAAGCACGCCGGGCGCGTCGCTTCGGCCAAGGCTTCGACACCCAAACTGAACGTGCTGAACACAGCGCTGATGTCGATGGCCTCGGGATATCGGTTCGAAGAGGCGCGGGCGGACCGCACCTTCTGGGGCCACCTCGTCGAGAGCGCCGTTGGAGCGCATCTGGTCAACACCATGTCATCGAGCGGCGCGGTCAAGTACTGGCGGGACCGTCATGGGCGTTCCGTAGTCGAAGTCGACTTCGTCCTACAGCGAGGCCCGCATCTGCTCGGAATCGAGGTCAAATCTGGCGTGGTTCCCGGATCGCTGCCCGGGCTCAACGAGTTCGGACGCCGCTTCGGTGCCCGAACGCTCGTCGTGGGCGATGGCGGCGTGCCATTGGACGAGTTCCTGTCGGCACCAGCGAGCGAGTGGGTTGAGGAACCGTGAGTGAGTCCTACGTCCATCGCACATGTACTCGCCTCATTGCGGTCGAGTCTGGCGGCCAGCGAGAAGCGGGGTCCGCCCCGCTCAGCGCGTACAGGTCTGAACAGGCTCTCGTGCTCCTGGGCGATGCCGGCGCCGGCAAGTCGCGGGAGTTCCGGCGGGAGTGCGAACAACTCGGCGATACGGCTGTGCTGCGCAGCGCCCGGGATTTTGTGACATTCGATGTCAGGCCCGATTGGCGCGACAAGACGCTGTTCATCGACGGTTTGGATGAAGTCCGTGCGGGCACTAGCGATGGTCGTCCAGCGCTCGATGAAATCCGCGGGCGTCTAGACCAGCTCGACTGGCCGAAGTACCGCATCTCATGCCGCGAAGCCGACTGGCTAGGCAGCAATGACCGGCGAAGCCTTGAGACCGAGACGCCGGGAGGAACGGTCGCCGTACTGCGGCTCGATCCACTTGGCAGCCAGGCTCAGCGAACCCTCTTGGGCACCCACATCGATGGCAACGCGGTATCCGAATTCTTGGCCGAGGCCGACCGGCAGGGCCTTGGCGGAATGTTGGCGAACCCGCTTACCTTGGAGATGCTGGCTAGCGCGGTCTCCCTAGCCGGCGGAGCATGGCCCGTAAATCGGCGTGAGATATTCGAACTTGCCTGCCGACGCATGGCGCAAGAACACAATCGCGAACACCTCGCAGCGACGGTGTCGGTTGCGCCGACCGTCGAGGATTTGTTGATCGCATCGGGCGAACTGTGCGCGCTAACGCTGCTGTCCGGCGTTGAGAGCGTCTCGCTTGGCCTTGAGGACGACGCTTCGCCGTGGATTGTGCTCAATGAGTTGCGGCCGATGGATGCCGGGGGCGCCACCGATAGCTTGAGCCTCCGACGACATGTGCTTCGAACCAAGCTGTTCTCGGCAGCCAATGGCCCTACATCCATTGCGGAGCGGCCGATGGTGTCGCCCATTCACCGCCAGATCGCTGAGTTTCTCGGCGGCCGCTATCTCGCTGGGTTGGTCAAGAGCGGCTTGCCTGCTCGACGAATCGTGGCCCTCATGATCAGTCCACATGACGGGCGGGTCGTGACATCGCTACGCGGCTTGTCAGCTTGGCTCTCGGCGCACTCCGGCGAAGCGTTGGACATGCTCATAGAGGCTGACCCAGTCGGTATTGGGTTGTACGGAGATATCAGTGGTTTAGGTGGTGAGCGGAAGCAGCGGCTACTGTGGGCTCTGGCCAACTACGCGACTGCAAGTCCGTTGCTGGGACACCAGTGGCGGGACGACCCTGATGCTGGCTATCGGGACTCGACTGCTTGGGCTTTTCGTTCAATCGTTGATGCCGAGACTGTCGAAGTCGTGGCTGAATTGCTTCACGGGCAAGCAGACGACCCTGCGAGTGACCGGATCGCAGCGTTCTTGCTTCGCGTGCTCACCGAAGCTGAGGGGTTGAGCAAGGTAGCGGCTAGTCGGCTCGCGACGGTAGCGCTCGGAATCGCCCGAAAACAGCAGTGGTCTGCCGACACTCGTCGAGCAGGCCTAGAGGCATTCATGAGTCTCGAGACGGATCGCGATACGCGCGACGACGCGTTGGCAACGCTGCTCACCGATATCGCAGAACATCGGCTTACCGATCCCGAAGATGACCTCGCGGGACTTGCCCTGAGCGAGTTGTACCCGCGTCGCGTCTCGCCCGATGAGATCTGGTCGTACTTGGAGATCCGCACTCACGAGCAGTACTACGGTGCCTTCGCTTCGTTCTGGAACGGCGTCATCGTCAATCAGTCGTCGGCTCACGATGCGGCGGACGCACTGGACGCGCTATGGGCGAATCTGCGGCAAGAGGGCCTTCGGTTCGGCATCGACGAAGTGCTCCGTCGTCGAGCACAGGACATGGTGCCCGTCGATCTACTCGTGAAAGCACTTGACGAACTCGGTGACAACGTCGACATCACTCGTCTCTTCGGCTGGCTAGTTGCGGCCGCTACCTGCGGAAGTGATATTCGGCCCGATTCACGCCGGGGCCTTCACGACGCCCTGCTGAAGGCTCAGGAGCACGTGAGTCCGCAAGATGTCGAGGAGCTGGGTAACATTGGAGACGAGGATCAGGCCGCCACGGATCGGTATGCCGATCCAGCAGGCCCGGTCCGCGCTTGGCTCGAACAACGTCCCGAGACCCAACGCTGGCTCTACTTGGAATGGCTTAAGATTCGATGCGGTGACAGCCCCATTTGGGACCGGGCTTGGTTCCTAGGGGTGCCCTTGTTCTACAGCAGGTTGCCCCGTGATCTCGGCCGATGGTGCCTCGCGCAGGCGCTTGCCTTCGAGACGACTGACCCGGGTCTTGCTCAAGACATACTGGGGCACGTCGTCGGGGAGCAGCTCACCGATGCCAAGATCAACGAGGGCTTGACGCTCGATTTTGTGAGCGGCGCGACAGAGAGCAGTCCGGCGCTGAGTGCCAAGTTGGAACGTCTGCTGGCAGCAGTGCCATTAGATGGGAAACGCGCCGTATTCGAAGCTGAGATGCGTGAGCTGGCTCGTAAGAACCGCCGAAAGGAGCGCGAGCACCGTCAGGAGTGGGCCGACCACATTCGAGACAACCTGTGCGCGCTCAGCGACGGCTCATTTCCCCTCAACCAACTGGACTATCTCGCGCGCATCCATTTCGGTCATCGGCCCGGCAGCAATCGAGAGGGCAGTGGCGAAGATCCACTCGCAGAGTTCTTGGAGAACGACGACCAGCTCACAGCGGCAGTCAAGGACGCGTTGATCGCCGCAGTGTTTCGTGCCGAACTTCCAGAGGTGGATGAGTCGATCTCGCTTCACGCGGAATCGAAATACGCGTGGGCTGCATGGCCCTTGTTTGCCGGGCTGCAGCTCTCCGAACACAATCGTTCGGAAGGCCTCGACAGTCTCGATGATGAACGCAAGCGACGAGTGGTCGCGACCTACTTCTGCGTTCCGAATTCACTAGATCGGCCACCGCCCTGGCTCAGCAGGTGGTTGACCGTCGATCCGGAACTCGTTAGTGATGTCCTTGTTCGATGTTCCGTCGGTGATTTCAGGGCAGGCGGCGAATCGAGTACTGCGCTCAACGAGCTGAACATGCTGGGCTTCGATGACGCGACCGAGCACCGTGTACGTCTCCATCTGCTCAAGGCGTTTCCGACGAGCGCGCCGATGCGGCAACTCAAGATGCTGGACTCGCTGTTGTTCGGCGTTCTACGCGGACCAGCGATCACGGGTGTTCAGGACGTCATCGAGGCCAAGCTGGCCGCGAAGAGCTTGACGGTAGCGCAGCGGGCGCGTTGGCTCGCCGCGGCTGTCCTCTTGTTTCAGGACCGCTATGTGGCTGAACTCGCCGAATTCGCGACTCGGCATCATGCTGGCAGCTACCGCTTGGCCGAATTCCTTCACCATGAGCTCGGACCGCGCTGGGGACGAGGTTGCCATTTTGCTGCTCTTCTTGAGCCGACGACGCTGGAGGTGTTCATCGAAGTGCTCGGACACGACTTTGAGCCTCTGGATCCGAACGGCGACCACACCGTCGCCGTCAATGCCGCCGAGTGGGTTTCCGACTTCATCAACCAGCTCTCCGACTCGGCCAAACCTGGCGCCACCGAGGCGCTCCTGCGGCTTGAGCAGCTACCGGAGATGTCGGCGTGGCGAAGCTCCCTGCGACACGCGCGGGACGAGCAGAATCGCCTGCGGAGTGACACTGAGTATCGCTTGCCCACAGTGAGCGAGGTTCAGCGGACCCTCGGCGGGGGCGTCCCCGCCAACGCTGCCGACCTCGCAGCGCTGCTGCTGGACCGGCTAGACGACATCGCCGAGGAAATGAGGGGCAGCCCGGCCGACCCGTGGCGGCCATTCTGGAACGAGGACGAACACGGCCGCCCCACGGGGTCCAAACCCGAGAACTCTTGCCGAGACGCGTTGATGTCGCTATTGCAGTCTCGATTGCCGCCCGATGTAGAGGTCACTGCCGAGGCCAGCTACGCCGCCGACAAGCGAGCCGATCTGCGGGCGAGTTGCAATGGCTTCAACGTGCCTGTCGAGATCAAGAAGAACTCATCCCGCGATCTATGGCATGCGATGCGCAGCCAACTCACGGGTCAGTACACAACCGACCCGGCGACGGACGGCTACGGCATCTACCTCGTGCTTTGGTTCGAAGGCGAGAACGTTCCGCCCTCGTCCTCGGGCCGCCGACCGACAAGTCCACAGGAGCTGAAGGAGATGCTGGAGCAGAACCTCAGCACCGATGAAGCCCGCAAGATCTCGGTCCGGGTCATCGACCTCACCAAGCCCGGTGCGGCCTGACATGGCTCAAGGAATCTGCGTCGCGAATCCCCGGTCGGCGCGCAGCTGCGTGTCGGCACCTGCTGAGCGCTGCGGGAGTCGCCGAGTGCCTTGGCTGGCACCAAACGGGATCGCTCACGCGCCTGCGGGCTCGGTAGCGGTCGTTTCGGCTGCGGCCTCGCCAACCGTGTCACACGGGATTCGTACGGTACGCCCATGGATGTCTCGCGGAAGCACAGGCACATGGTCGGAGTTCAGCTGAGCCTGAAGCCGTATCTGCATATGCGCGCCGACGCTGCGGCGACGGGCCACACTGAACCGGTGGAGGTCGGGTCGGCGATTTCATTGTTCTCAGGAGCAGGCGGGCTCGACCTTGGCGTCGAGCAAGCGGGGTTCCGAACCACCGTCGCGGTCGAGTGGGATGTCGACGCGGCGGACACGATGGAAAAGAACGCCAGCACACA
This sequence comes from Acidimicrobiia bacterium, assembly GCA_022824805.1. Classification (GTDB taxonomy): domain Bacteria; phylum Actinomycetota; class Acidimicrobiia; order Acidimicrobiales; family Poriferisodalaceae; genus Poriferisodalis. The sequence goes on from JAJDZE010000157.1 coordinate 12,359, forward strand.
CTTCCCGGGTCTGCGCGAAGTGGTCCGCGCCGACCTCTACCCGCTTGCTGCGCAGCGGGACGGTGGCGTGACGACCGCAGAGATTCTCCGTGCGGGGGGATTCACAGCACGGGATCGGCCGGATCTGGTGGTGGGCGGGCCCCCTTGCGTGGCATTCTCGAAGTCTGGTTTCTGGCTCGATTGGAAGCGTGAAGGCGTCGACCCTGCGGCCAGCCTCTTGCAGGCATACACAGCCGCGCTGGCACAGGCGCAGCCGCGATTCTTCATCCTCGAGAACGTGTACGCGCTGACCTTCGACAACAAGGCGAGCCGTCCGGCGTTCGAGCGTCTCCGCAAGGAGTTGAGCGCAGCCGGGTACGACTATCGATGGGATGTGCTGAACGCTGCCGATTACGGCGTGCCGCAGTCGCGGCCGCGGCTGTTCATCGTTGGTGCACGTCGGGGCGAGCCTGTTCCTGAACTGCCGGTCCCCAGCCACCACGGCGACTGGGAGCGGCGCAAGACGGTCGGCGGTGAACTGCCGCACACGACCGCTGGTGAGGCATTGGCGGATCTTGCCACGATGCCCGAGCCCGAGGAAGTGGTCCGGGGCCGCTGGGGGCACCTGCTCCCCGAGATTCCGCCGGGTGACAACTATCTCCACTACACCGCAAAGCGTGGGCACCCTGAGCCCATTTTCGAGTGGCGCTCGCGGTTCTGGTCTTTCCTGCTCAAGCTGGACCCACATCGACCATCGCCCACCATTCAGGCACAGCCGGGTCCCAACGTCGGCCCGTTCCATTGGGAGAATCGCCGGTTACGTGTGCCGGAGCTCAAGCGGCTGTTCACGATTCCCGACGATTTCGATTTTGTAGGGCGTCGTGCTTCGATCCAGTCTCAGGTCGGCAACGCTGTTCCTCCCCATCTGGCGCAGCAGGTAGCCGCCAAGGTTGCAATGGCGGCTTGAGGTCGGCGCCGGGCCCGTCCGCCGCCACGGACCAACATGGAATGTTGCACACTTGCCCCGTGGATTCCCCGCTTCTGAACTGGCTGCGGGACGAGACCCGCGACTGGCGTCCGTCGATCGTCGGTGTCTTCCGAGAGCATTCAGCCCACAGTGACTGGCCGCTCACGGCGAACTCGCCCGGCGATCTCCGAGAACAGCTGACCGCCCTCGGTCACCTGTTGCCTCTGCCGAGCGAGCCCGCTGCGCTTGCCAACGTGATGGAGATCGAACTCCGCAGGCACCTGACGCGCCGCGTCGCGGAACTGGACGGCGGGCAGATCGAGGAAGGCACCGAGCGGTCGTATCCCGACCTTGAATTCCACGGCGAACTGTTCGGCAAAGGCCCGCAGGCTGTTGACATCAAGTGCGCTCGGCGCAAGCTCTCGGTTTCCGGCGCACCCACTGGCGGTCTCAACAACCGGATCGCGCTGTACACCGGAAACACGTACTTCCTGTGGCCCCAGCTCAAGTTCTCGGGCATCTTGCGTCCGTTCGACGAATACGCCGACCATGTGTCTGTCGTCGTCCTCTACACCTACGACGCATCGCTCCCCGAGCGAATCAAGGACGTGAGCGTCGTTGTCCACGAAACGTGGCGTCTCGCCTCCCGGTCAAGAGCCTCGGCGACGAGGGAGTACATCGGATCGGTGTCGAGAATCGGAGCCATCGAGGCCGGTGATGGCGAGTTCGCTACAGCCGAAGAGTTCTATTCGTATTGGCGTGCACCGAGCATCGGCTGGAAGAGGTCGCCGGAAGCTGAGCGTCTGCTGCGGCAGGCGCTCGAAGCTCAAGACACCTGAGCGTGGCACCGGAACAGTTGCATAGCGCGCTCCGACCGAGGCGGCGCTGATCGCTATTCGGGCCAGTCGGTGAGGGTGACGACGTCGAAGGTTGCGCCGACGGGGTCGGCGAGCGTGGCCATGCGGCCGGGGCCCCAGTCGAAGGGCGGCACGATCACGTTGCCGCCGTTGGCCGTTGCCGCGGCGCAGGCGGCGTCGACGTCGGTCACCCCGAAGCTGACCCGCCAGTGCGGCGGCACACCGGGAGGCGGTGCCACCGACGTGCTCGCCACTGGATCCCCGTCGAGTGTGAAGATTGTCGGAGAGTCGGGCACGCCTTCCATCGATCCCGCTTCCCAGCCGAACAGCTCGCAGTAGAAGGCCTCCGCGGCGTCGTTGTCGTGCGTGGCGACCTCGGCCCAAGTAAACGCACCCGGGGCATTCACGATGCCCGCACCGATCGCGGTGATCGGCGCCCACGTGCAGAACACGGCGCCCGTCGGGTCGGCAGCGATGACCATGCGGCCGGCGGCGTTTGGACCCGGCTCGGGCACGTCGATGGCCGGTCGCATGACCGTTCCGCCGGCCGCCGCAACCTGGCCGGCGAACTCGTCGGCATCGTCGATGGTGACGTAGACGTTCCAGCAGGGCGGCACACCTTCGCTGAGCATCTCGGGGGGCATGTCGAACACGCCAGCGGCCGGGTGCCCGTCCACAACGGCCATGACGTAGTTGATCTCGCCGGTGGGGTCGCGCTCGTAGTCCCAGCCCATGACCGCCCCGTAGAAGTCGATGGCGCCCTCCACGTCGGT
>JAJDZE010000027.1 GCA_022824805.1 Acidimicrobiia bacterium
GGGCACGAGCACGAGCTGGATGGTGCGCTGCTGTTCTTGGCCGGCGACGCCAGCAGCTACGTAACCGGCAGCTCGCTGATGGTGGACGGGGGCTGGACCGCCCGGTGAGTCCTGCCCGCCGCCCCGATGTGCCCGTCGATAGTCGCGGGCGTCGGACCGCCCGATGAGCCCTGCCTGCCGCCCCGATCAGCGTCGGCGCTGCGGGGGCGATTGGTGAGCCGGTCGGTTGCATCGAGGCTGCGGGTGGGCGCGGCCGCGCTGGCCGCAGCGCTCGGTGGCGGCTGGTGGCTGGCATCGGGCCGATGGCGGCGAATGTGGCGCGCCGATTCGCTCACCGGCGTCGCCACCCGAGACCGGGCGCTGCGCCACCTGCACGCCGAGCTGGCGCGCTCGACTCGCACCGGCCGCATGGTCGGCGTGGCCTTCTGCGACATCGACGCCTTCAAGCAGGTCAACGATCAGCACGGCCACCTCGCCGGCGACCTGGTGCTCGTCACCGTGGCACAGTGCCTGCGCGACGCAGTCCGGCCGTCCGACGTGGTGGCCCGTGTGGGCGGCGACGAGTTCGTGGTGGTGTGCGGTGGGCTGCGCGGCGCAGCCGACATGGAGATCATCACCGAGCGCTTGCACGCATCGCTCACCCGAGCGCCCGCGCAGAACGAGACCGGCGATCCACTGGCCGAGATGGGCGTCACCGTCAGCATCGGCAGCGCCACAGGCCGCGGCGGCGAAGCGACCCCCGGCGCACTGCTCCACGCAGCTGATCGCTCGATGTACCGCCAGAAGGGTTGGCACTCCTAGCGATCGGTCCCTTGCCAAGTGACGAGGGGCAGGCCAGCCGAGCACACTCGCCTTGGGTGCCGCGAGCGCGACAGACGGCTCGCCGCCGGGACGAGGATCTGTCTGCCGAGTGAACTCGTCCTCGGTCACCATCGGTGTCACAGCCAAGTGACACACTCACAGCCGTGACGAAGACGAGCGAATTGAGCGCCGACGACCCTCGTTTCGTCGACTTGGCAGGCGAGCTGCTCCACTGGCATGGCACGAGTGCGCACGAGGACAACGTCAGGTCTGCCGTCCGCAATTTCCTCGTCGGCACGGAGCTGACCGAGTTCTACGAGATCGAGTCAGAAGCCAGCCCCAACCCGCAGCGCATCAAGCGATGGCGCGTCGATCTCGTTCTCGCTGATGCGTTCATCGAAGTCAAGACACGGATCGGGACTGCCGCAGACGCGGCGACGCCCTTCCCCGATCATGTGGCGCAGCTCGATGCGTACCTCGACTCGTCGCCTGATGTGAATCTCGGCGTGCTCACCGACGGACGTCACTGGGTCCGAAGGACAACCGGCCAGTCGGAGGTACCCACTGCATATCCGTGGGCCTTCACGCTGAGCGAACCCGGTGACGGCGTTGAGCTCTACCGGTGGCTCAACGAGTACATCTTCAGCCGTCGGCGAGCGAAATCGATCGACACAAGCACGGTCGGGTTGGAATTCGGCCCGGCCAGTCCCGTGTATGCGACCCACATCGGGCTCATCCGGCGCCTGTTCGAGCGACACGGCGACGACCGCACGGTCGCGATCAAGTACGACCTCTGGCAGGAACTGCTGGAAGTTGCCTTGGGAGAAGTCGTGGGCGCTGAGGCGACCGAGTCTCTGCACAGCCTGTTCGTCCGGCACACCTACCTGGTGACCATGATCGGCATGATTACCCAGGCGACGTACGGCGTGGACATCGAGCGGCTGTCCTCCCACGATCCGATGGACCTGCTCGTCGGTCGTCGGTTCGCCGCCGACACCGGCCTCTTGGGCGTCATCGAGACGGATTTCTTCACATGGCTGGGCGAAGTCGATGGCGGTGACGATGTCATCCGGGAGATGGCCGCGTGGACAGCCTCGTATGACTGGTCGACTGCCGAGCTGGGCATGGCCTCCACGCTGTACCAGAGCGTCATCCCTGCAGCCGAGCGCGAGCAGCTTGGCGAGTACTACACGCCCGGCTGGCTCGCCGAAGCCATGGTCCAGCAGGCCGTGACAGACCCGCTAGCGCAGCGAGTGCTGGACCCAGCGTGCGGCTCGGGGAGCTTTCTTGTCGCCGCGATCCGACACCTGCTGGCGGCAGCGAACGTGGAGAGCTTGACTCCGTCAGAGACCTTGGACAAGTTGCGCCGCAACGTTGTCGGTGTGGATGTACACCCGGTTGCTGTCCATCTCGCACGGTCCGAATGGGTACTCGCTTCGCTAGCTGCCATCGCGGGTGCAGCTGACCGGCCCGACTTCACGCCGCCCGTCTATCTGGGAGATTCTCTGCAGCTACTGACCAAGGCGGACCAGCTGCTGGGTCGAGCCGAGGTCAGCATTGGAGTGACCGGTGATCCGCTGCGTCGCGAGTTGCGCTTCCCCCGCTCGTTGATCGAGCGCCCTGAGGCGTTCGATTCGGCGATGGAGCGAGTGGCCGAGCAGGTTCGAGTTGGTGGTGATGCCCGCCAGGCACTCATTGACGCAGGGATTCCTGACGCAGAGCGCGACGCGCTGGCACCGGCGCTCGACCTCTTGGAAGCGCTGCACACGGAAGGGCGCGACCACATCTGGAGCTACTACACACGCAACGTCGTGCGTCCTCTCGTGCTCGCTGAGGAGACCGTCGATGTCGTCATCGGGAATCCGCCCTGGATCACGTACAACCAGACCGTGGACCGTCTTGGTGAGCGACTCAAGGAACTCAGCGTGGGGTACGGCATTTGGAAGGGTGCGCAGTTCGCCACCAATGCCGACTTGGCTGCCCTGTTCTTCACTCGATGTGCCGACCTCTATCTCGCCCCTGGCGGCATCTGCGCGATGGTCATGCCGCACTCCGCCTTGGCGCAGGGCCACTACGCGAAGTGGCGGACCGGACGGTGGACCAAGCCCGACGCTCCGCTCAACATGAACCTCGCGCATTCGTCTCCGTGGGACTTGGAGACGCTCGACCCGAACGACTTCTTTCCGGTTCCCGCCTGCGTGGTGTTCGGCAGTCGGACCGAGGCAGGCAGCGCGCTCCCCTCCGAGGTGGTGCAGTGGGTTGGCGAGCCGGGCACAGATGAAGTCCAGCGCGTCGTGTCTCGACTCGCAAACAGCGACGGATTTCGATCGCCATACGCGAGCCGAGTGCGCAACGGGGCGACTGTCTTCCCGCGTCGGCTCTTCTTCGTCGAGGAAGCGCCGCTCGCAGGTCCAGTGACGGCGGCCGGGACCATTCGCGTGCGTCCTCATCGCGACCTCTTGGGCGATCCGCCGTGGCGTTCCCTCGATCTCGCCGACATCGAACCCCACACCGTGGAAGTCGACTATCTGCATGAGGTCGCCCTCGGTGCGAGCATCGCCCCGTACCTGTTCATGCGTACCTTCCCGGCACTCCTGCCCGTCTCATCTGCTGGCCAGTTGCAGCGGGTGCCGACCGATGGGTCTCGGATCGACCCGGCATCGCTATTGCCGCGCATGCGGGAGCGCTGGGCCTACGTCTCAGAGATCTGGGAAGAGCACCGAAATCGAACCTTGGCGGATCGCCTCGACCATGTGCGCGCTCTGACGGCCCAATTGAAATGGCGATCGGGTGTTGATGCGGGTGAGGCAGTGAGATTGGTTTACGCGGCTTCGGGACATCCGACGGCCGCGATTTGCGACGATCCCGACGTCATCGTCGAGAACTCCCTCTATTGGACAGCGACAAAAACACGTGAGGAGGCCTGGTATCTCTGCGGCATCATCAACTCGCTCTCCTTGCGTGATCGCGTGGCGCCGTACATGCCGCGGGGCCAATACGGTCCTCGGCACCTGCATACGCACCTGTGGAAGTTGCCCATTCCGTCCTACGTCGCGACCCAGGAAACGCACATTGAACTGTCCCGGGCCGCGGCTGAAGCGGCGAATGAGGCAGCACGACAAGTGGCACGTGAATGCGAGCGCCGTGGTGTGGCGACGCTGACGACTCAGACGGCACGCAGGACCGTTCGGGATTGGCTGGCGAGGTCCGAAGAAGGTGCAGCTGTCGAAGAAGCCGTCGGGCGTGTACTCAACGGCAACTGAGTATGCCCTGATTCGGCTGCCGGGCTAGCCGAGGGCGGAGGTGCCTTCGAAGTTGCCGGGGTCGTCGGCTGTGGGCAGCACGGGGCGTGCCCGCCAGTCCATGGCCTCCTCGACGCCGTCGATCACGTCGGACCACTCGTCGGCATTCCAGCCCTGCGCCGAGCCGAGCACGCTGGCGTCTTGGGCGAGATGCACGAGGGCCGGCAGCCGTTCCAGGCCCAGCGATCGAACGAACTCGCGCTCGGGGTCGAGCAGCACGAGATGGTCGTCGGCGAAGCGGCCCAGGAAGCTGCGGGCGCCCTGCGCATCGCTGCACACCACGAAGGCGCAGCGCACGTCGGCCTCCTCGTACACCAGGAACAGCCGCGATGCCGTGGGCAGGATCCAGCCGCTCTGGTGCGTGTAGGGGTCGATCACGACGCCCATGAGGTTGAACACCACCAGCCATTCGGCCAGCGTGTGGGTGTGGCCGGTGAGCGTCTCGAGCTTGATGTCGGTGGACGGCGCGTCAAGCACGGCAGGCAAACTAGCGCTCCCGGTGGGCGCGGCCACGGTTCATGCGCCGATACGCCGGCGATCAGATCGGTGGGCGCAGCAGCTCGGCGGCCAGGGGGCAGTCGGCCCGTTGCCAGCCAGCGGCCGGTTCGACGCCGTCTGGTCCCACGACATGGCTGAACAGGCCGAGCGGCACGATCTCCTCGTCGCATTCCCACGGCTCGTGGGCCACCGTGCCTGCAGCGGTTTCGAACAGTTGCTGTGGTAGCGCCCGGCCGTGCCCGACGATGCACCACACCTCCACCCCCGACACGTACCCGACTGCGGCGGAGGCATGAGAGCCGCCTGCTGCGATGACGGCTTCGGGACCGGCGGCAGCAGCCTCCACCAGGATCACGTGCGCCGTCGAGCACGCAGCCGCCAAGCCGGCCAGCGGCACGTCGGTCACCTCGCAGCCCTCGCCGGCAAGCCGCCGGGCCAGGCCGGCGCCCTCGCCGTAGGCATCGATGATGCGCACCTCGATGTCGGCGCGCCGTCCCAGTCCCTCAGCGGCGAGGTCGGGCCAGCCCAGCAGGCACACCGTGGCGCCCTCGGGCAGGGCATCGGCGGCGTGGTCGGCAGTGGCGTCGGCTCGCAGCTCGGCCGCGAACTCCCGTGCATCCCGGTATGGCTGCGACGAGGCGCACACCCGGGCCGCCATCGACCACAGCGCGCCGGCGACCGGGTACTTGTCGAGGATGCGGCGGCACACCGTGACCAGCTCGAGCGGGTCCGAAGCGAGCGCGCCCAGCGCCGATGCGGCCTCGCGCACCAGCACGTCCTGCGACAGGTCGCCCGCTCGCGCCACGTAGCGCAAATGCTCCATCGGATGCACGTGCCGAAACTATCCCGGGCCCGGTCGTGTCTTCGGGCGTCGAGCCGTCGCGTCGCAGCGGAGCTTCAGCGCACAGAATGAACCCGAGCCCGCCGGCGCCGGTTCGTCGGAGCGCTCAGGCGCTCTGTGTCTGCAGCCGGCGCGCGATCACCTTCAGGCACAGCGTCTCATCGGCACCCTCGAAGATCGACAGCACCCGGGCATCCACGAACAGCCGGCTCACCGTGTATTCCTCGGCGAAGCCGAAGCCGCCGTGGAGCTGCTGGGCCTCGCGGGTCACCCACTCGGCGGCCTTGCAGACGTAGGCCTTGATCATCGACGCCTCGAGAGCGCCTTCGCCGCGCGCCATCATGCGGGCCACCTCGTAGCTGTACTGGCGGGCAGCGGCGATGATCGCCGCCATGCGGCCCAGCTTCGCCTGCGTCAGCTGGTACTCGGCGATCGGCTGGCCGAACACCTTGCGCTCGTCGGCATAGGTGCGGGCCTCGTCGTAGGCCGCAGCCATGACGCCCACGGCACGGGCGGCAGTCTGCAGCCGCCCGTTCTCGAAGCCGGCCATCTGCAGGTAGAAGCCCTGACCGATCCCGTCGTCGCCGCCGATGAGGTTCTCTGCGGGCACGAACCAGTCGTCGAAGGCGATCTCGAAGCTGTGCATGCCCCGGTAGCCCAGCGTGGCGATGGCCCGCCCCTCGATGGTGCCGCCCCGCTCGTCGGTGAACTGGAAGTCGTGGCCCGCCGACTGGGGCTTGGGCACGATGAACAGGCTGAGGCCCCGGTGGGCCTTGCGGCGGTCGGGATCGGTGCGGGCCAGCAGCATCAGCACGTCGGCCCGGCCGGCGAAGGTGCACCACGTCTTGGTGCCCGAGATCAGCCAACCGCCCTCGGTGGGCGATGCCGACACGACCAGGTTGGCCACGTCGCTGCCGTAGTCGGGCTCGGTGACGGCGACCGCCACCATGGTCTCACCGGTGGCGATCTGGGGGAACCAGTGCTTCTTCTGCTCCTCGGTGCCGCCCCGCTCCAGCGCCCGGGTGAGGATCTCGGGCCGGGTGATGAGCGAGCCGCCCGCACCCAGCGATGCCCGCGACAGCTCTTCGGTGGCGATAACCATGCCGAGGTAGTCGCTCTCGGCGCCCGAGGCGAACCCGCCGTATTCCTCAGGCACCGACAGGCCGAAGCAGCCCAGCTCGGCTAGCCCGCCGATGATGTCTTCGGGGATGTCGGTGTCGCCCCGGTGGATGTGCTCGGCAGCGGGAGCGATCTTGTCCTCGCCGAAGCGGCGGAAGGTCTCCGCCACAAGCTCGAAGTCGTCGTCGAGATGGCTGGGAGCGTCGAGGCCGGCCAGCGTGGCGACATAGGCGGGGTTGCGGTAGGCGGCCACGAAGTCTCGGGCACCGTCGAGCGCGCCGGGCTCGAGGCCCCACTGGGCCTCGCGGGCGAACAGCCGGGCGTGGAACTCGCCGAGGGCGTCGGCGATGAACCCGCAGGCGAGACGGGCCTCGGCGTCGCCCAGCGCCCCCCACGCGACCAGCGAATCGCAGATGCGCAGCGCCGAGGCGGTATGGGCCAGGTCGTACAGGAAGCACTGGTGGTCGTCGCCCATGCCGACCGCATGGCTGCACGCCTGGTTCAGAGCCGCATTGCCGACGGCCAGCGCCGCCGCTGCCTCCTGCATATCCGGTTCAGCCGGTGCCGTGGTCGTCGCTGCGCTGGTTCCCGTCGTCGTCACAGCCGCACAGGCTAAAGATTCGAGCAGGTGGGCACAGATGCTTCGGCCGGGAGCTGCTGCGGCGCCGCGCACTGCACGAGAGCGTCGCGGCTGAGGTCGACCCGGCTGAGGGCCGGCAGGTTGTCGGGCTGCCAACCCGGTCAGCAGGGATGCAGAGCCGTACGATGACTCGATCCACGCACCATCACCACTGCTGCCGACCACCGCACGGAGGTTCCTGTGACCGTCCATGACCGCCCGTTCGGGCGCTACTTCGAGGATTTCGAGATCGGCGACGTATACCGGCACTGGCCGGGCAAGACCATCACCGAGGCAGACGATCACTTGTTCTGCATGATCACGATGAACCACCACCCGCTGCACACCAACGAGTGGTTCGCCCAGCACGAGACCGTGCACGGCAAGAACGTGGTGGTGGGCAACCTCGTGTATTCGCTGGTGCTGGGCATGAGCGTGCCCGACGTGAGCGGCGCGGCCATTGCCAACCTCGAAGTCGAGACGCTGACGCACTCGCGCCCGACGTTCCACGGCGACACCATCTACGCCGTCACCAAGGTGCTCGACAAGCGTGAGTCTGGCTCGCGGCCCGACCGGGGCGTGGTGACCGTGGAGACGCGGGCGTTCAACCAGCGCTCAGAAGAGGTGTGCTACTTCCGCCGCAAGGTCATGATCTGGAAGCGGGAGGCTGGGCCCGAGCGCCGCTTCCCCTACAGCGACGAGGCAGCCGTCGGCGAGGGCTGACCGCTTGCGCTGGCGGCGGCACCCGGCGACTGCGGATGAGCGTGCCCCCCACCGGGCCGGATTCGCATGGAGAGCCGCTTGCGGGACCTGATGAACGTGACGGGCGCCATGCGCGTCTGATCGGGTGGTGGGAGGCCGAGCGGCGAGATCTGCCGTGGCGGCGCACCCGAGAACCGTGGCTCGTGCTGGTCTCGGAGGTCATGCTGCAGCAGACCCAGGTGGACCGGGTGCTGCCGTACTTCGAGACGTTTGCCGAGCGCTGGCCTACGCCGGAGCAGTGCGCGGAAGCGGAGCTGGCCGATGTGCTGGCTGCCTGGCAGGGGCTGGGCTATCCCCGTCGAGCGCGCAACCTCTGGCAGACGGCGGCGATCATCAGCGAGCGCCACGGCGGCTGGATGCCCGCCGATCTCGACGGCCTGCTGGCGCTGCCGGGCGTGGGGCCGTACACGGCACGGGCAGTGCAGGCCTTCGCCTTCGGCATCGACACAGGCGTGGTCGATACCAACGTGGGCCGCATCCTGGCCCGCTGGCAGGGCCGCCGGCTGAGCCCCAAGGAGGCCCAGCACATCGCCGATGAACTGGTACCTGCGGGGGAGAGCTGGGCATGGAACCAGGCGATGATGGACCTCGGTGCCCAGGTCTGCACCAAGCGAGACCCGTGCTGCGGTCGCTGCCCGGCGCAGCCGTGGTGTGGGTGGGGGAGCGTGGTCGTGGGATCGGAGCCTTCAAGCCAGCCAGATCCGGCCGACCGCAGCGCTGGGGTCAGCACGCGTCAGGCGCCGTTCGAAGGCAGCGACCGCCAAGCCCGGGGCCGCCTGCTGGCAGTGCTGTCAGGTGGCCCGCTTCCAACGGCGCTGGCTGCCGCGGCCATGCGGTTCGAGCGCGACGAAGCCCGCGCTCAGCGGCTCGTCGAGGAACTGATCGCCGAGGGCCTCGTCACAGCGGCGGGTGACCAGCTCCGCTTGGGCGCAGCGCGTTAGCGGACGCGCTCGCGCGTCACGGCCTCGAATAAGCGGCGAATTCCGAGACGCGGCGACGGCTGCCCCGCAGCGAGTTCAGTTGTCTCGGCCGACGCTAAGCAGCGACGAGCTGTTCGATCAGCTCGTCGAAGGCCTTGTCGGCGATGGCGACCATCTCGTCGTCGGTGCGGTCCTGGATGGGATGCTCCACCCACACCGCCGCCGGGTCGAAGCCGAGCGCCTTGCCCTGCACCTCGGCGCCGTCGACGAACTGGACGGTGGCGACGAACACCGACGGGATGCCGCGGCGTTCCAGATCAGCGATGTCGTGCACACTGCACGACGTGCAGCTGCCTCAATCGGCTAGCGCTTCGATCACCACGTCGCACTTGGTGGCGATCTCGTGGCGCAGGTCGACCGGGGCCGGCTTGGTGAACGTGGGCTTGGAGTAGCGCTCGACACGCAGGCCTCGCTCGGTCAGCCGTTCCTCGAGCCGGTTCAGGAAGCGGTCGCCGCGGGGCTTGCTGATGTCCAGCAGGCCCACGGTGAGGCCGTCCAGCGAATCGGGCCGGGTGACCCGTTCACGATGGGCGGGTGCCGCTTCGTTCGTCGGGTCCAAGACGACAGTGCTCATGTGGTCCCCCCTGTGTTGGAATCCGGTGGGCACGTCCTGGTCGACTGTAGCCGCCCCGGGTCCGAGCGGCCCGTGAGCCGAGCGAACAAGAGCGGTAAGCGCAGGCCCGAGCGGCCCGTGAGCGCAGCCCTGCTAGCGCCAGGGATCGATCTCGACGCAGACGGGCTGAGCGCCTACCTCGCCGTTCACCCAGCCGCCGATGACCGCCGAGAACAGCCCTGCGCCGCCCCCGCAGTGCACCAGGTGCAGACCGCCCTCACGGAACTTCGGCAGGTCGGCTTCGGCCAGGAATTCGGGCACACCCTCGGCGATGCCGCCGGCGCCGCGCACCAGTTCGGCGCCGGGTCGCGTTGTCAGCTCGTTGATGCGCTCGGCGGTCTGCCGACGGGTCCAACCGCTGTCGATGAACACGCGGGAATGGTCGGGCGCCACCGCCAGGATTGCATCGAAGCCCAGCACCAGCTTCGGATGGTGGATTGCATTCAGCGCCGTCGCCATGGTGCGGGCGAGCGACTCGGGGTCACGAGAGAGCTGGTCGACCACCGAGCGAGGCCCTTCGCCGGGGAATGCTGTCACGGTGTTGGTGCCGGCTTCGAAGCCGAAGTCGGTGCACAGCGGGTCCCAGCCGGCACCTGCGGAGGCCTCGGCACTGCCAGCGCCGCCGCCGGCCTGCCCGCCCGAGCCCCCGCCGGAGTCGCCGCCGGCCTGCCCGCCGGAGTCCCCGCCGGCTGGCCCGCCCGAGTCCCCGCCTTCGATCTCGGCGAAGCAGAACCCCACCTTGCCGGGCTGGCCGAGCGCGGCCCGATCCACCTCGCCGGGCCGCCCGCCGCCCACGTTGCGCACGATGAGCTGCACCGCCCGCCCGATCGTGCTGTTGGCCCGGTTGCCCTGGCCGAACACGTTGATCCCGTTGTTCATGCCGATCTGGCGAGCGATCGGCCCGTTCACGATGAACACCGGCCCGACCGGCATGGTCGTGGCCAGCATCCCGTGCATGTTGAACGTGTCGTTGCACACGGCGGTCAGCGCTGCGAGCACCACCGGGAAGTACTCAGGCCGGCAGCCTGCCAAGACGGCGTTGACGGCTGCCTTCTCCACGGTGCAGTCGGCGAGATCGGGCGCGACGTTGGCCACTATCTCGTCGGGGGCGCGCGACGTTCCCGCCAGCATCGCCGCCACACGCTCAGCCGTGGGCGGCACCAGCGGCAGGCCGTCCGACCAGCCCCGGTCGAACATCGCCTCGTGGGCGTCTTCCTGACTGCCGAACTCGACCCGACGTGCGCTCAGGCCCGAGCTGCCGAAGCGAGCCTCCAAGGCATCGACGTGAGCCGGATCGACCGAGAGCGAACCGCAGCCGGGCCGGTGCTCGGGCAAGCCGGCGCCCAAGCTGCCGAGCCCGGTGAACGACTCCCATTCGGGTCGGGACCACCCCACGATGCGCCCGGCCTCGGCACCGTCGGCGAACCGCATCAGCGTCGGCACGGTCTCGATGTCGTGATGCCACGAGAAGCCAAGGTCGGCGTCGTGCAGCTTGGCTGCTACCGCCTCGGGAAAGGCGGGATCGTCCTGGGTGAACACCGTCAGCGACCCACGGGCTTCGACGTCGGCCAGCACCGGCCCGATCAGCTCGCATGTGGGGCAATCGCGCTTCACCACGGCCACCAAGCCATTCTGCGGCACCCTCGCCGCCGCATTGTCGGCCGTGTTCCTGTCAGCGCTCGAAGCCATGGCCGGAGGCTATATGCGGCTCGCAGGGGGCGGCCCGGGCGGGGTTCGGCTGTCTAGGGTTGGCGCCGTGACTGACTCGAGCGACCAGCCCTCCATCGACAGCAGGCTCTTCCGGGATGTGCTGGGGCATTTCCCGACCGGCGTCACCGCCGTCACGGCCGTGAACGAGGGCCGACCGGTCGGCATGGCCATCGGCTCGTTCACTTCGGTGTCGCTCGACCCGCCGCTCGTGGCATTCCTGCCCACCAAGGACTCGACGACGTGGAACGACATCCGTGCCGCGGGCAGCTTCTGCGTGAACATCATGGCCCAGGACCAGATGGCCACCTGCGGCGTGATGGCCAGCCGAGCCGACGACAAATTCGCCGATGTCGAGTGGCGGCCCGGGCCCACCGGTGCCCCGATCATCGAGGGCTCGATCGCCTACATCGACTGCACCATCGAAGCCGTGCACGACGGCGGCGATCACGACATCGTCGTGGGGCGGGTGGTCGAGCTCGAAGTGCTCGATGCGAAAGATCCCCTGCTGTTCTGGAGGGGTGGCTACGGCACCTTCGCGTGACGGCCGGCTGACGGGCAGTCAGCGGTGATCGGCTCCGTCGCCTGTCGTGTCTTGGTCGTGGTGATCAGGTGATGAGCACCGCTGCCCGCCCTGCGCTGGGCGTGCTGTTTCGGTGATCGGCACCGTCGCTCGGATTGCGCTGGGTGCGCTGTTTCTGGCATCGGGGGCGCTGAAGCTGCGCGACCCGTCATGGCCCGGCGCTGCGCGCGCGATGGGTGCGCCCCGTTTGACAGTGCCCCTCATCGTGCCGGCGGAGATCGTGCTGGGGGCTGGCTTGGCGGCGGGCATTGCTGAGCCGTGGCCGGCGTGGCTGGCGTTAGGGCTGCTCGCGACTTTCAGTGCGGCGCTGGCGCGGATGCTGCGACGCCCTCGCGAAGAGCGCCCCGCGTGTGCGTGCTTCGGTCGTTGGTCGGCGAAGCCGGTCGGCGCCGGTTCGCTGCTGCGCAATTGTGCGTTGGCGGTGCTCGCAATTGCGGCCTTGGCCTAACGCTGTGTTGGCGAACGAATGCCCGCACGGCCTCGCTCACCGCGGCCGCCGGTCTTGTCTGCTCACGGCTCAGGCCACGCCGAGCACGTCACAGATGAACGCCAAGGTGAACGCCTCATCGCGCCAGGCGTCGTAGCGGCCCGACGGCCC
>JAJDZE010000178.1 GCA_022824805.1 Acidimicrobiia bacterium
AAAGCGTCCGAACGGGTCACCGACCGCGGACGATCCAAGCTGCGCGGCCTGCTCGCGGCCGGCGACCCCCGAGGCGAGGTCCGCGACGCTTGGCACGCCAAGGAAACCCTGCGCGGCGTCTACCGGATCCCCAAACGCAGCGTCGCCGTCGAAACGCTCGACGAGCTCGCACGCGACCTGCAGGACGAGACGTTCTCCGCGGAGCCGGACAAGCTCGGCCGCACCCTGGCCGCGTGGCGCACCCAGAACGCCAACTGGCACCGGTCACGTGTGACCAACGGACCGACCGAAGCAGCGAACAACCTCGCCAAGCTGATCAAACGCGTATCGTTCGGGATCACCAACTTCGACCACTACCGCACACGAGTCCTGCTGTACGCCGGAAAACCCGACTGGACCCTGCTCGACGACCTCACCCCACGCTAAAACGCGAAGAGCCGCCAATGTTGGACCACGCTGCCAAGGTGAGCGCATTCAGCGAGCTCATGCAGGATTCCGCTGCTGTTTCGAACGCGTTTCTCGCATCTGCTATAGCGACGCCTGCACTGGCTTCGGCTGCCGCCGCTACTTTGGCTGTCTCGGCGACAGCGGTGACGAGATCTTCAGCAGCACCGCGAACGCCATTCAGGGCACTGTCGACGGCTGCTGAAATCTTGGTCGTCTCAGGCCGAGCGGTCACGTTGCCGCCTCTCGCCGACAGTCAACTGACTTGTCTCCATTCCTTTGGGCCACAATCGTCAGCCATGGCGCGTTCGTAGTGAGCGCTGCACGTATTCGAGTGGACTGAGCGGGCGGGATAGGAAGGGATCCTCCGAGTAGCGAAGGTGTTCTGACGTCAGAGATCCGAGAATATTTGGGGCCGTCGAAGCCCTGATATTGACTGGGGCTACCAACAGTCAGGGGTCCTCGTGTGGGCAGTACTGTCAATGGCCAACAACTGACGGTTCTGCGGCCAGTTCCTGCCTGGTGACGGTGAGATCACCCACTCGATTCCCCAAGACGGACTCCACGGCATCGTCGAGCATTTTCCGAACGTGATCGGTCTCAACGTCTCGAAGGCGCGACAGCGACATATCAGCGTGCTGATCAAACACGTCCGCAAGAGATGTCATGTGCTCACTCCCGAACGCTGGAATCGGCAGGCTGCGCATCGCATCTAGCGAGAGATTCGGTCGCGAAAGCACTTTTGGACTCGCGGCACCGAGGATGGTGACGACACCGATGGTGGAATTAAACCACACAGCAAGGGCCTTGTCCTCAAGTGAGAGTCCTGAATTCGATGGATCTGTGCCGTGAGGTCTAACGACGACCCAACCAGAACCCAGCACCGCAGAGGACGTGCAGGTTGCCATGATCGCGAGCGTGTTGAGCCTCGGGCTTACCGCGAGGAACAGGCAGCCACGTTGCTTCCAGTATCGGTCGGCCATTGCCGGGTTGTACTGCTGTTCGGCGGGCGGTTTGGCATGGATGTAGACATCGGAGTCGGACAGCAATTTCTGATGTTTATCGGTGTCGTTGTGCCACAAAGCGCGTCTTGCTGCCTGGTCGGCGTACTGCTCACTATTATACGCGTCTCGAATGCGCTGACCTGCTGGGCCTATGTCGGCGATGTCGTTGAGCGGTCTAACATCGCCGAGCGCTCCGCTGCTGAGTTTCTCGTAAGTGTCCGCTAGGTGTGGGGAATGGAAGCTGAGCGGTTGCCAGTCTCCGACTGCCATTCTGCTCGCAGGCCATGAACTTATTGCCCCCCATTCCGACGCGGGCTCCCCGTTACGGATCGGCTCAAGAATCGCTGCAGCCTGTGCCGCAGTTGCTGGATTCCTGCGGAGGCACAGGAAGCGCGTCGCGGGAGCATTAGGTGGATCGGCGTGTCGTCGGGCCACGACAAGCATTTCCGAGATGTTCGTATTCTCAGAAAAGTGCTCTCGCGATGGGTCGTGGGAGTGAACGACCCACTCGATATGAAACCACTGGCCCAACATCTCCCTTACCTGACGCGCCGATGGTGCGGCCGCCGTAGCCCTCGGCAGTACGAGTGCGAGAGTGGCCCCATCCTGCAGTGCAGTCAGATGTTCGCCCAAATCCATGAACATTGTCCCAGACGATGACCCGTGCCCATGTCGGCTGCTCATCAGCGACTTCTCTCGGGCCTTCATCGCTTGCTCAACGGCGGGCTCGAACTGATCATGGCGGAGCGAGTCGCGAGTGAACGGCGGATTCATGATCACAAGGTCGAAGCTGTTAGGAGGGATTCCGACGGTAGCTTCGGTGTCGAAGTGCTCACCGGGCGACCAGATCGCACCGCCCAAGCGCTGCCTCGCGGCAGCAGCGTCGGGTTCGTCGAGCAGCTCGAGAGATCCGACTCTCACATCGGGCCTGCTCGCTCTGCGTTTCGAAGCCTGAACCCTTCCGACCTTGCCGAAGCGCATGAGGTGGATGTTCATCCTCCTGAACGCCGTCGACGGCGAGAGCAGTCCCAGTGTTGTCGCTGCCATGTGGCAAGCGGTGACGTTGACGTCTAGACCCCATATGACGTTCTCGATCAACGACGCCGCTTCAAGATCGCGGCCGCTTGGCCGGAGTTCACGCAGTCTCTCAGCGACCGCCATTAGCAATGTGCCAGTTCCGCAGGCCGGATCCATGACCTTGAAGTCGTCAATGTCCTCGGGCAGGTTCTCAGCTCCGATGGCTAGCCCAGCAAGTAAGACCGCCGATGATGTGCCTGTGTAGTAGCTGCCGTCGTAGCGAGCTGTGTCAAGCAATCGATGAAAAACCCGGCCGAGAAGGTCATGCCCGGCAGCGGCTGCACTCGCAGCGGCGTCTTGTGCTTCTGTAGTCACAAGTCTGAGGCACTTCCGCCAATTCTCACTATCGGCCGGGGTGGCGACGGCGCGGCAGCCGGCTTCGAAGACTGGTCGATAGTCGAGAGCGAGGATCGTCGACCAAGCGTCATCGAGGGCGTCGGCAATGTTGTCCTGCCTGCGGCAGGCGCTGAGACGCATCGGTGGCCACGGATAATTGAATTCTTCACCGGTACGGGCGTCCCTCGTCGGCGCAGGAGGCAGCGTCCTGTCCAACTTCGCGTGGAACATGGCCGCTGCCACGATCACGAGCAGTGCTCTCACGGTCGCCGCCTCGGTCCGATCGATTCGCTTTTCGTTGACCGTTTGTGCGACTGGCAAGTTCATCGCCCGTGCGAGGAGTTTCTTGTCGCTTCCGGAGAGCCAGTTGGCAGCACGCTTTAGGGCCCTGTCCAAACGCTTGGCGATTCGGTCCGGGTCGCCACGACCTGCGGGAATCTGGCGGATGGTGGCAGCAAGTGATGTGACAGTCCCCTTCACGAATGTGGTATCTGGAAGTACGGTCCACTCGATAACCGTGTTCTCGTCGAAGCTGTCTGTGCGGAGTCCCCGCGGATAGCACACGCCTACTGCCTCGTGAACAGCAACCAAACCCAGATCTGCCTGATCAAGGCGCTTCTGAGCGTCATCGATTGCACGACGGCGACTGCTCTCGCCTTCCACTGCCACGACGATCTCACCCAATGTGACTTCGACATCGATCTGTTTGGTAGCACCCGGCTGCCTCTCCTCGATCTCGACGTCTAAACCGGATGCCTTGAGCATCTCGCCAAGGCGCCCGTTGAGCAGTGGTTCGTAGCTAGAACGAGTGGTCATGAGTCCGTTCGAGAGTAGCGCCAAGGCATGCGTACCTGGCGGTGATCGTAGCGTCGCCACCAATCAGGAGTAACCGCGTTCGCATCACGCTCTCGCCCATCCCATTGTGTTCCCGTGCCGCCGGCTATTCCCATTCGATGGTGCCGGGGGGTTTGGAGGTGATGTCGTAGACGACGCGGTTGACGCCGGGGACTTCGTTGACGATGCGGGAGGAGATCGACTCGAGCAGGTCGTGGGGCAGGCGGGCCCAGTCGGCAGTCATGGCGTCTTCGCTGGTGACGGCACGCACGATGATCGGGCGGGCATAGGTGCGCTCGTCGCCCATCACGCCGACGCTGCGGATGTCGGCCAGCACGGCGAAGGCCTGCCACACCTCGCCGTCGAGGCCGGCCTTGGTGATCTCGTCGCGCACGATGACGTCGGCCGCCCGCACCGTCTCGACGGATTCGGGCGTGACCTCGCCCACGATCCGCACGCCCAGGCCCGGCCCGGGGAACGGCTGGCGCTGCACGATCTCGGGCGGCAATCCCAGCTCGGCACCGACGGCTCGCACCTCGTCCTTGAACAGGTTCCGCAGCGGCTCCACCAGCTCGAAGGCCATGTCCTCGGGCAGCCCGCCCACGTTGTGGTGGCTCTTGATCTTCGCCGCGGTCGGCGAGCCCGACTCGATCACGTCGGGGTACAGCGTGCCCTGCACCAAGAAGCGGGCGTCGGTGATGCCGCCCGCGGCGCGCTCGAAGATGCGCACGAACTTCTCGCCGATGATCTTGCGCTTGTGTTCGGGATCAGTCACGCCCGCCAGTGCCTCGAAGAACTCCTCAGCAGCCCGTTCATGGATCAACTCGATGCCCTGGGTGCGCCGGAACGTGTCGGTGACCTGCTCGCCCTCGCCGGCACGCATGAGCCCGGTGTCGACGAACACGCAGGTGAGCTGGCTGCCGACCGCTCGCTGTGTCAGCGCGGCGGCCACGGCGCTGTCCACCCCGCCCGACAGCCCGCAGATGGCCCGCGCGCTGCCCACCTGTGCCCGGATGGCATCGATGCTCTCGGTGATGACGTTGGCCATCGTCCACTCGGAATTGATCCCGCAGACGCCGTGCAGGAACCGCTCGAGCTGGGCTTGGCCTCCCGGCGTGTGCGCGACTTCGGGGTGGTGCTGCACCCCGTAGAAGCGGCGCTGGGGGTCTTCGATCACCGCGGCTGGACTGTCGGCGGTGGATGCGGTGACGGTGAACCCAGCCGGCGGCTCGACCACCGCGTCGAAGTGCGACATCCACACGGACTCAGCAGAAAGCTGCCGGGCCGGTTCGAACTCACGGCTGTCGACGGCGTCGCGCCCGCGAGCGCTCATCTCGAGCGACTGCGACGCTTCAGCGTTCGGCGCACTGTTGGCGTGGGGCGTGGCATCGGGAGCCGCGCGTGGAGGCGCCGAGGGGGTATCGAACGCTCCGAGCAGCTGCGACCGAACTCCGGTGTGTCGCAAGCTGGTGCGGCCGTACTCGCCCCGACCGCTGCGATCCACCCGCCCGCCCAGGTCGCGGGCCAGCAGCTGCGACCCGTAGCAGATACCCAGGATCGGCACGCCGAGCTCGTACACGCCAGGATCGATTCCCGGGGCGCCCTCGACATGCACCGACGCCGGCCCGCCGCTGAAGATGATCGCCGCCGGCGAGCGCTCGGCCAACTCGGCGGCAGTGGCCGTGTGGTGAACGATCTCGGAATAGACCTGCGCCTCACGCACCCGCCGCGCGATCAGCTGTGCGTACTGCGCGCCGAAGTCCACCACGAGGACTGTCGGGTGGGCGACCGGGCCGGCCGTCGAGGAGTGTGGGGACATAGGCCGCAGCTGCGCCGAGTTAGGGAAAACAACGAGAGTACCGTCGCCCATCGCGCCAGCCCGGAACCTCAGTGCTCGTTGGTCAGGGCAGGGAATGCGACCGAGCAAGCCGGCGGCGCCCCTCGGCCTGCGGAGATCGGCCTCGACCTCTTGAAACCGAACGGCGGACCGCGCATTGGACCTCGCCCGACAACGACACAGGACCGGCGTGAACGCCGGCCCTGTGCCTGATTGGGAGGGAGTGGAGCGGGAGCTACATCATCCCGGGCATGCCGCCCATGCCGCCGCCCATGGCAGCAGCAGCCGCAGCGGCAGCAGCAGGATCGGCTTCCTCGGGCTTGTCGGTCACCAGCGTCTCGGTGGTGAGCAGCAGTGCCGCGATCGACGCCGCGTTCTGCAGCGCCGCACGCGTCACCTTCGCCGGGTCGATGACGCCAGCAGACACCAGGTCCTCGAACTTGCCGGTGTCGGCATTGAAGCCCGTGTTGCCATCCGATGACTCGATCTGCTGCACGATGACAGCACCCTCGTAGCCGGCGTTCTGCGCGATCTGGCGGCTGGGGCCTTCCAGCGCACGATGCACCATGCGAGCCCCGGTGGCCTCGTCGCCGTCGAGGTCGAGCGCTGCCACCGCAGCACGAGCCCGCAGCAGCGCAGTGCCGCCGCCGGGCACGATGCCCTCTTCGATCGCAGCCCGGGTGGCTGACACCGCGTCCTCGATGCGGTGCTTCTTTTCCTTCAGCTCGACCTCGGTGGCCGCGCCGACCTGGATCACCGCCACGCCGCCGGCCAGCTTCGCCAGCCGCTCCTGCAGCTTCTCGCGATCCCAGTCGGAGTCGGTGTCCTCGATCTCGCGCTTGATCTGCACCACGCGACCGTCGACGTCGGAACTGTCGCCGCCGCCCTCCACGATCGTGGTCTCGTCCTTGGTGATGATCACCTTGCGGGCGGTGCCCAGCAGGTCGAGGGTGGTGTTGTCGAGCTTCAGGCCGACCTCTTCGGAGATGACCTCGCCGCCGGTCAGGATCGCCATGTCGGCCAGCATCGCCTTGCGTCGCTCGCCGAAGCCAGGCGCCTTCACAGCAGCCGATGAGAACGTGCCGCGGATCTTGTTGACCACGAGCGTGGCCAAGGCCTCGCCCTCGACGTCCTCGGCGATGATCACCAGGCCCTTGCCGGTCTGCATCACCTTCTCGAGCACCGGCACCATCTCGGCGACCGCGCCGATCTTGCCGTTCACGAACAGCAGGTACGGGTCGTCGAAGACAGCTTCCTGGCGGTCGGGATCGGTGACGAAGTACGGCGACAGGAAACCCTTGTCGAACTGCATGCCCTCAGTGAATTCGAGGTCGACGCCGAACGTGTTGGATTCCTCCACCGAGATGACGCCGTCCTTGCCGACCTTGTCGAACGCCTCGGCCAGCGTCTCGCCGATCGTGCTGTCGGCCGAGGAGATGCCGGCAACGCTGGCGATCTTGTCCTTGTCGTCGGAGACGTCGGTCGACATGTCGACCATCGAGTCGACAGCGGCAGCCACAGCGGTCTCGATGCCCCGCTTGAGCTCCATCGGGTTGGCACCGGCGGCCACGTTGCGCAGGCCCTCACGGACCATGGCCTGTGCCAGCACAGTGGCGGTGGTGGTGCCGTCGCCGGCGACGTCGTTGGTCTTGGTGGCCACTTCCTTGACGAGCTGAGCGCCCATGTTCTCGAACGGGTCGTCCAGCTCGATCTCACGGGCGATGCTCACGCCGTCGTTGGTGATCGTGGGCGCCCCGAACGACTTCTCGAGCACCACATTGCGGCCCTTGGGCCCCAAGGTCACCTTGACCGCATCGGCCAGCTTGTTGACGCCAGCTTCGAGGCCGCGACGGGCCTCCTCGCTGAACTTCAGGATCTTCGGCATGTGTTGGTTCTCTTTCCCCTCGGCGCGGTCAGCGTCAGGCCACGATGGCCAGGACGTCGCGGGCGCTCAGGATGAGCAGGTCCTCGCCGGCCACGGTGATCTCGGTGCCGCCGTACTTGCTGTAGACGACGGTGTCGCCGACGCCGACATCCATCTGGATGATCTCGCCGGACTGGTCGGAACGCTTGCCGGGGCCGACCGCAAGTACCTCGCCCTGCTGGGGCTTTTCCTTGGCAGTGTCGGGGATGACCAGGCCGCTGGCGGTGGTCTCCTCCGCGTCGCTCGGACGCACGACGATGCGGTCCTCAAGTGGCTTCAGGTTCATGGTCGGCAGTGCCTCCTGTGGCGCTGTGCCCTGTCTGGGGCGTGTCATGGAACTGCCCGGCGGCACTTAGCACTCTCACCGGGCGAGTGCTAACGATACGAGCCCTCGGGACCAGCCACAACCTCGCGGCACCCCGATCCCGGCTCGTTTTCTGGGTGCCGTGCGCATTGCTTCCCGCCCTGGCGTCCGGTTCTCATGCACTTGGGCTCGCGGGCCGCCCGGGCCCGGGGCTCAGCCTCCGAGGAAGTCGATGCGCAGGTTGGGATCGGCGCCGTCGTCGAGGGCGGACGGGCCGTCACTGGCCAGGCGGTACCAGGCCGTCGCGGCGATCATGGCGGCATTGTCGGTGCACATGGACCGGCTCGGCAGGTAGGCGTTGATGCCGTCTTCCATGCAGATGTCGAGCGTCCGCTCCCGCAACGCGCTGTTGGCGGCCACGCCGCCGGCCAAGCAGATGCCCGCTGCGGAAATCTCGCGGGCCGCCTTGCGGGCTTTGTGGGTGAGCACGTCGGTCACGCAAGCCTGGAACGACGCCGCGACATCGGCGGTAGCCACTTCGGGGTGGGCTCGAACCCAGTTGATGACCGCCGTCTTGATGCCCGAGAACGAGAAGTCGTAGCCGTCGTCGAGCATGGCTCTGGTGAGCGGTACGGCTGTGGGGTCGCCCTCGGACGCCAGCCGGTCGATGACGGGACCGCCCGGGTAGCCGAGCCCCAGGTAGCGGGCCACCTTGTCGAAGGCCTCCCCGGCTGCATCGTCACGGGTGGCGCCCAGCAGGCGGTAGCGGCCGTGGCCCTCGAACGAGATCAGCATGGTGTGCCCGCCCGAGACCAGCAGGGTGACCAGCGGGAACTGCACCTCCGCGTCGTGCTCATCGAGCAGCGCCGCGTAGAGGTGGGCTTCGTGGTGGTTGATGCCGATGTAGGGAACGTCCCACACGAGCGCCAGCGCCTTGGCAGCGGCCACCCCCACCAGCAGGCTGCCCACCAATCCGGGACCGCAGGTCGCCGCCACGACGTCGATGTCGCTGTCGGCAGCGCCGGCCTCCACCAGCGCCTCGGCCACGACCGGTGTGATGAGGGCTTCGTGGGCACGACCAGCGATCTCGGGAACCACGCCGCCGTAGCGGGCATGGAGATCCACCTGGCTGCTGACGATGCTGGAGCGCACGTCGCGGCCGTCGTCCACGACCGCTGCGGCCGTCTCGTCGCAAGACGTCTCGATGCCGAGGATGGTCGTCACTGCACTCCCATGCTGGCTGTATCCGATGCGCCCTCGGTAACGCCGAGGGCAGGGTCCGAAGCGCCCTCGGTAACGCCGAGGGCAGGGTCCGATGCGCCCTCGGTAATGCCGAGGGCCGTGGCAATGCCATCCAGACGTTCGCCGTGCTCGCCGCTGTCGATGTCGTGGCACCACATCACCAACGCATCCTCCCGCCTTCTGCCAGGGCCACCCCGGTAGTAGTTCTTGCGGCTGCCGACGGGCGCATAGCCGAACCGGCGGTAGAGCCGCTGCGCCGCGGCGTTGGAGGAACGCACCTCCAGGGTCAGCGCTTCCAGCCCATGGATGCGTCGGGCCTCGCGGTGCAGCTCGAGCATCAGCCGTGCGCCCACGCGGTGACCCTGGCAGCCCGGATGCACCGCCACAGAGGTGATGTGCCCCTCCCCGGCCACGATCATGAAGCCGCCGTAGCCGATGACGCCGGCCGGTCGGCCGTCTGGGCCCGGCGTGCAGGCCACGCGGTACACCCGCTCGCCGCCCCGCTGCAATTCGTCCAGGTACAGGGCCATCGACCAGGGCCTCGGGTACACCAGCTTGTCGATGCGGCGGATCTCGCGCAGATGCTTGCGGCGCATCGGCACGATGATCGGCGCCGGGGCGGCGGCCGGCCTGGTCACGGTCGCTCCCGCTGCTGCCAGTTGATGCGGGCGTCGGGGGCGCGCAGGTACATCGGTGCGATCTCGGACGGGCTCACGAACTCCTCGCGCAGCGCCCGGGCGTGCGCCAGCTCCACCAGCGCTCCGGCATTGGGATGGCGCAGTCCCTCCCGGCCGATCTCCGCTCCCCGCACGTTGCCCAGCACCTCCGCGTATCTGTCGGCGCCGTCGCCGACGATCAGCGTTTCCGCGCCCGTTGCCATCAGCTGCGCAGCGATGTCGGCGGGCTGATCGACGGCCGGCGGGCTCATGAGCTGGATGCCCCCAGGCGCCCGGCGGTAGGTGGCGTAGAAGATCTCTCCCCGGCGGGCGTCGACGGTGGAGACGATGAGCCGATCGCTGAAGCGTGCCGGGAACGCCGTGAGGTCGAGGCTGGAGACGCCGATCATCGGGACGCGACAGGCATGTGCGATGGACTTCGCGGTCGCCAAGCCCACTCGCAAGCCGGTGAACAGGCCAGGGCCGACGTCGACGGCCACCAGGCCGATCTGCGACAGCTTCATCTGCGCCTGCTCGCAGAGGAAGCGGATCGCCGGCGCGAGCGTCTCGGCGTGGCGCCGGTCGCGGGTGGTGTGGAACGAGGCGATGATGCCCTCGTGCCCGCCGATGGCCACGCCGACCTGCGGCGTCGCCGTCTCGATGCCGAGTACTAACACTGCGCTGCCTCCGCGCAGTCGAGTACTAACACTGCGCTGCCTCCGCGCAGTCGAGCACTAACACCGCGCTGCCTCCGCGCAGAGGTGAACTAACACCGCGCTGCCTCCGCGCAGAGGTGAACTAACACGGCGGCACCGGGAAGCTGTCGGCGAAGTGCCAGACCGCGGCGAGCGAGTCGGCGCGGTCGTGCCAGCTCGGGCCGACGAGGTCGGCCTCGAAGATGCGGATGTCGGGCGATTCGCCGGGGTCAGCCAGCCGGATGCGCACGCGCAGGAAGTCGAGTGGCAGCTCGCCCATCACCACCTCGCCCCACTCCACGCACACCACCGCATCGTCGTCGAGCACTTCGGGCAGGTCCAAGTCGAGCACCTCGCCCAGGTTCTCCAGCCGGTACACGTCGAGATGATGCAGTCGCATGCGGCCCTGGTAGCTCTGCGCCAGTGTGAACGTGGGGCTGGTCACCGGCTCGACGACCCCGAGAGCCGCCGCCAGCCCTTGGGTGAACACCGTCTTGCCGGCGCCCAGGTCGCCCGTCAGCAGCAGCACGTCGCCAGGGCGCAGGAGCGGGGCGAGTGCCGCCGCGACGGCTCGCGTCCCCTCCGCGCTCGTAGTCCGGAACCGCATGACGGAGCTTGTCTAGCGTGCTGAGCCGGCCGGCAGGCCGCAATGAGGCTCATCTGCCCGGCGGTAGACGCGGGGGACGCGCAGCGAGATGCCGGTGAGCACTTCGTAGGGGCTGCGACCCGACCAATCGGCCAGATCGGTGATGGTGACACTCTCGTCGCCCTGACGGCCGACGAGGGTGACCCGATCGCCGTTGTAGGCGCTGCCGTCACCGATGTCGACCATCGTCTGATCCATGCAGACATGGCCCACCACGGGGTGCGGCGCACCGTCGATCAGCACGTTTGCCGGCCCGGGTGCAGGCCCCTGCTGCGGGCCCGTGCCCAAGGAGCGGGCGTAGCCGTCGGCGTACCCCACGGGCAGGGTGATCACGCGGGTCTGGCGGTCTGCGGTCCACGTGCTGCCGTAACCGACCGATGCGCCGCGCGGCACCACCTTGAAGTAGACGACTTCGCTGTGCCAGCTCATCACCGGTTCGGTCGGCAGGGCGACTGCGATCTCAGGCTTGGGCGCCACGCCGTACAGCACGATGCCCGGGCGGACACGGTCGAGGTGGGCTTCGGGCAGGCGGGCGATGGCTGCCGACGCCGCCATGTGCCGGACGGGCGTGGGCAGCGAATGGCGTTCGTAGAAGCTCAGTGCCTCGCTGAACCGATCGAGCTGCTTGCGCGCATCGGACAGATCACCGCTGTCAGCGTTGGCGAAGTGGCTGAACACGCCCTCGACGCGGACCGAGCGGCAGCGGAGCGATTCGGCGAACAGCCCCTCGGCGTTGTAGTGGTGAACGCCGATGCGCTCCATGCCCGTGTCGATCTTGAGATGCGCCCGTGCGGTGGTGCCTGCGGCGACGGCTGCTTCGTCGATCTGGCGGAGCTTGTCGATCGACGGCGCCGTGAGGATCAGGTCGTGGGCGAGGAACAGGGGAATCTGGCGCTCGACGGCGCCGCCGAGCACATGGATGTCGATGGTCACCCCGGCGCTGCGCAGTGCCAGGGCTTCCTCGACGTAGGCGACGGCCACGCATGACACCCCGGCAGCCTGCAGCGCCAGCCCGACCTGCGCGATGCCGTGGCCGTAGGCGTTGGCCTTGACCACCGGCACCACCTCGGCCCCGCCGACGTGTCGGCGGATTGCTGCCAGGTTGCGGTCGAGCGCGTCGAGATCAATGTCGCACCAGGTCGGACGCATCTGTGATGCGTCGGGTGCGAGCAGCCGCATCTGCGAAGCGTCGGGCTCGGACAGCCGCATCTGCGAAACGTCGGGCTCGGGCTGGCACATCTCGGACGCGTCGGTCATGTGCCGCTCGTTTCGGCAGCGGAAGCAGCGAGGCCAGCTCGCGCCGCCCCCAGCAGATCGACTTGGTGCATCGCAGTCAGCGGCGTGAGGGCGGCGGCGGGCTCGTGACTGCCGAAGGTGGCGGTGAGGCCATGCCAGTGTGCAGCGGCGGCGGTCTGCGACAGCACGGCGTCGGGCTCGGTCGCACCCGCGGACACGACCGCGGCGATCACGCCAGAGAGCACGTCGCCCGATCCGGCGGTCGCCAAGCGAGCCGTCCCCGAAGCGGTGGCCAGCACAGTGATCGTGTCAGCCCCTGGGTCAGCGCGGCCGGCCACGAGCGTGGTCGGTCCTTTCAGCAGGACAACGGCATTGAATTCATCCGCTGCCCGTCGCACGGCCTCGAACCGATCGGCCGCTGGCGGGCCGCCCGTGAGCTTGGCGAACTCCCCGTCGTGTGGTGTGAGCACGGTCGGCGCTGTCCGCTCATGCAGGCACTCAGGATGGTCCGCGAGTGCGGTGAGGCCGTCGGCGTCGACAACCAGCGGCACCGGACAGTCGGCAATGAAGCGGGCTGTCTGGGCCAAGGCGGCGGTGTCGGTGCCGATCCCCGGTCCGATGACGGCCGCGTCGAAGCGTTCGATGCCGTCGAGCGCGGGCCCAGCCCACTCGCCGGGCCGGAGGTCGCGCGCCACCGCCTCGGCCGGTCGAGCGACATCGGCCGCTCGCAGGCCCGGCGAGCTCACCACCACCATGCCGGCGCCCGATTGCTGGGCGGCCGCGCACACGAGATGTCCGGCGCCGCGCATCTGGGGCGAGCCGGCGATGACCCGAACGGCCCGGCGCCACTTGTGAGCCGCCGGCTCGGCGACCGGCAACGAGGCGTCGGCATCGGCATCGGTCACGAGCCGCGACATCGCCCCGCCGGCGTCGAGCCCGATCGGGGCGAGCTCCACCTTGCCGGCGGCAGCCGCTCCGGGGTGCAGCAGCAGGCCCGGCTTCAACGCTCCGAAGGTCACGGTGGCCGCTGCGGGCCAGCAGCCGTGGTCCTCACCGGTCAGCGCGTCGATGCCGGAGGGGATGTCGACCGCCAGCACGGGTGCTGTCGGCGCTCGATCCGCACCCCACGACCCGCGCAGCCCGGTTCCGTACGCCGCGTCGATCACGAGGTCCCATGGCTGCGTCGTGTGCTCTCGCTCTAGCCGGCCTGGCTCGCGGGCCGCTCGGTGGCCGGTGCTCAGCCCCTCGATATCGGCAACGGCGGCGAGATCGAGCGCCTCGGGCGGTGTCACGACTCGACAACGCACGCCCCAACGCTCCAGCGCCGCCGCTGCAACCCGCCCGTCTGCGCCGTTGTTGCCCTTGCCTGCTGCCACGAGCACCCGCCGTCCATAGGTGCCGCCCATCAACCGTCGGGCTGCGATAGCGACGGCCGCGCCAGCACGCGCAACCAGCACATCAGTGTCCTCGGGCGCCGCCGCGTCGATCGCCGCCATCTCAGCCGGCGTCACGATCGGGATCACCGTGTCGCTCCAGGCCTATTGCGCCAGCACCATGGCGGCTGCTACCGAGTCGGTGTGGGTGAGCGTCACCTGCCATTCAGACAGACCGGCGGCCGCCGCCCGTTCGGCCGCGAGGCCCCGGAGCACCAGTTCGGGCCGGCCGCCGGGATGGCGTGCCACTTCGATATCTCGGAACTTGCACGCCCCCAAGCCGATGCCCAGCACCTTCATCACCGCCTCCTTCGCAGCAAATCTGGCGGCGAGGCGGGTGTCGGGATTGACCGTCCCCATGGCGTAAGCGAGCTCGGCGGGGGTGAACAGGCGGGTGCGCATGCCGCTGCGCCGCTCGAGCACTGCGGCGAATCGCTGGACGTCCACCATGTCGAGCCCGATCGAGGTGCTCACGCGCCCGCGGCCCCAGAGGCTGAGCCGAACGGCGAAGCCGTGGCCCGAGCGGCCCGTGAGCCCGTTTTCGATCGAGCCACCGAACAAGAGCGGGAAGCAAGAGGCAACGCCGCGGGGGGTTTCGCCAATCCGCGCATCCTCATCAACCTCGCGGCTCGTCGCCAGCGAGCGGGGCCGTAGCGCCCAGCCAATGCTCGGCCAGCACGTACACCGGTCGGGTCAGCAGATCGAAGACGTCGAGCGTGCCGAGCAGATCGTCGCGGAACCATGGCAGCGTTTCGGTGACCGCATCGGCCAGCGCCCCGTATCGTCCGCGGTAGCCCATCAGCACCGTCCGCATCGCCGGCGCACGCAATCGCTCGACGAAGCGGCAGTGCAGCAGCGTCAGCCCGGTAGTCGTTCCGTCCTTGGTCTCGGGAATGTGGAGCACGGTGCGGCCGTCGCTGCCGCGGGCCACCGTGACCTCCCGCTCGTAAGCGGCACGGTGCTTGCTGCCGCGCAGCTGCGGGTTGGTCACCGTGCGAGATTCGATGCCGAGCGCCGTGCCGCCGCGATCGGTCAGCCAGATCGTGATCTCCGGGCTGCTGGCCGATGCCACCTGGCCCTCGATGCGGTAGCGCGACCAGCCGGTGACCTCGGCCACCGCCGGGTCGAGCGCAGCCAGGGTGCGCAGCGCTGCATACGACAGCCGATCCCTCGGCGCACCGGCTTCGAGCGCCGCTGCCACCAGCATCGAGTCGAGCAGCGTCTCGTCGGCACGCGAGATGCCGACGGTGACGGTCTTGGCCTGGTGCTTGATGGTGTCGACCGGTCGGGTGAGCTCGTCGATGGCGATGTTCAGGGCATCGGTGAAGTCGTCGATGACGACCGAGGGCAGCCCCACCTTGCCGATGTCCGCCTGGTACATCTCCAGCGGCGTCATGCCCACCGCGTACCGCAGCACCGCTCCGAGGCGAGCCGCCGTGCCTGCCCGCAAGTGCCCGTCGTAGCGGCCTGCACGCACGCCGTCGCGGAAGCGATTGGCCGGGGCGCGCAGGCGCTCGGCCAGCACGACCAGCAGGTCGCCGTCGCGGCCGGGGGCACCGAGCGATGTGTCAGCGCGGCCCCGCACCGCTGGCAATGTTCCGTCACTGGCGGCAGCCGCGAGCAG
The DNA here is from genome assembly GCA_022824805.1 of Acidimicrobiia bacterium. GTDB lineage: Bacteria > Actinomycetota > Acidimicrobiia > Acidimicrobiales > Poriferisodalaceae > Poriferisodalis. Next base: position 15,293 of record JAJDZE010000178.1, read on the forward strand.
TGATTCTGTGCTGGCGCGCATCTCGCGCAGCGGATCGGCCAGTGCGTCGATGGTCAACGCCGCCTCGTAGCCGTACAGATGACCAGCAGCCGTGGCCAGCACGAAGTCCACGGCCGGATGCACCGCGGGCACCTCCAGCAACTCCGCCGCGGCGTCGAAGCGCCCGGTGCCCGCAGAGGCCACCACGATGGGAGTCGCCCGGTGCGCCCGGTAGATCGCCACCTCCTTCGCGGCGTCGTCCGCGACCGAGCCCCCCAGGCCTGTCGCGCACACCCAGATGAGCGGCTCGCACGAGAGGTCGATGTGCTTCTTGTCCTCGGTCCCGTCCTCGGCGACGGCGTGGTAGCAGACCTCGGACAGCTTGATGCGAATCTCACGGGATGCGATCCGGTTGGCGCCATTCCCCACCACGGCCCAGTGGCGGTGGGCACCCACGTGGCGCCGCGCGATGCGGGTGATCTCGTCGTGCGATGCGAGCACGGCTTCGAGTGATGCGGGCAGCTTGACCAGCGCTTCGAGCAGGTCGCTGATGGCAGCGGACGTCGTGGCGTCGTCGGGGCGGATGTCGGCAGCGATGGCGGAAGCGAGCAGCGCGCAGGCCGCAACCTGCGCGTAGAAGGCCTTGGTGGACGCCACCGACATCTCCACGTCGCGGCCGTCGGAGGTGTAGAGCACGCCATCGGCCCGGTCGGTCAGGTCGCTGCCGCGCCGGTTGACGATGGCGATCACGGCCGCGCCCCGGGCGCGAGCGAGATCGACCGTGCGATTGGTATCGGTGGTGGTGCCGGACTGGCTGACAGCCACGACCAGCGTGTCGGACAGGTCGGCGTGCAGGCCGAATCCGCTGAACTCGGTGGCCAGCGGTGCCGTCACCTCCACGCCGCGCAGCGTGCGCGACGGCTCTAGGAGGGTTTCGAAGAAGTGCGGCAGCGACGACGCTGCCGCCGCTGCTGTGCCTTGGCCGATGGCGACGATGCGACGGATGGCGCCGTCGCGCAGTCGTGAGCGGATGTCGGCGGGCAGCGCGTCGGGTCCGAGCTGGGCGCGCCGCAACGGACCACCCAATGCGGCTGTGTCACCTGCGCCACCCAATGCGGCTGTGTCAATGCGACCGCGCAATGTGGCCCGGAGCGACCGAGGGGCCTCACCGATCTCCTTGAGCAGGAAGTGCGGGTGGTCGCCTAGGTCGATGTCACGGGTGGTGACCTCGGCGGTCACGACGTCACCGGCTTCGACGGGCAACGCCGTGCCGTCGTAGGAAAGGCGCCTGAGCGCGGTGAGTTCGGCTGCCGCGCCGGCGGGCGCACCGACCAGCATGATCTGG
>JAJDZE010000029.1 GCA_022824805.1 Acidimicrobiia bacterium
ACCCACGTCAGCGAGCCGTGGGCCAGCCTCGCGGAACAGCGCTACGACCGTCAGCGATACGGGCTCGCGATCGAGCTCGAAGACCGCGGCCGTCAACAGATCAACATTCTCGACCGAATCCGCAATCGCACGCGGGCAACGATTTGAGACGGGACGGCGCGCAGGACGGCCAACTTGACCTGGTGAGTGCCCGAGATTAGGGCAGGGTGACGGTTACTTCGGGTTCGGGGGGCGGGGGGCCGGATTCGAAGTTGCGGACCACCTGGCGCCAGGTGAGCTGCCACTCCTTCCAGTGGGCACCGACATAGGCAGGATCGGGCCGGTACGGGTGCACCGTCACTCCGAACTCGTTCCACTCGGGCGTGCTGACAATGTCGCTGCGGGCCGGTCTCGAGCCGAAGCGGTCGCTGATGCCGAACTGGAACAGGGGTTCACCCATGGCGTCGATAAACCGACCCCCGAGTGAAGCGTTCTGCGCTCCCGCTACCACCCCCGCATAGAACCCGATCCGGACGCAGTCATCGGTGACCACCGCTATGTCCAACGATGAGGGCAGGCCGGGTTGATACTCGGCGTACACCGCCGGCAGACCGGTCGTGCCCCAGGTCATCGGCAGGCGTCCGCGCAGCGACTGCAACGTCACCGGATCCGGCTCGTCCTGGCTGATCGGCCGTTCTGGCGGCGGCCCCCCGCCGGCGAAACGCTCGAACGTCGCAATCTCCCAACTGGGGGCCAGTTCGACGTTCCACCTCAGCATCTGGTCAAGCACCTGGGGCCACGGCGCCACTTCGTCGTCATTGCGCTGCGGATGGAGTCGCTCGAGCGCTGCCAGCAGGTACATGCCCATCCTGCTCGTTGCGGCATCGGGGATCACTGCGGTGCCTCCATGCGCCGGGTCCCACAGCGCGGCCAGACCGCTGGGCACCGGCGGCGGCAAGAGCTCGGCGTCAGGCAGCTCATCGATGCGCCGTTCTGGCACCACGTAGAACGACGGCAGGTAGTTGAGGCAGGCGTCGATGTAGCTGACGGGCGTCATCGCATGATCGCCGACGGCCAGATCCTCGACCAGCGGACCGGGCGCAAGCGGCGCGTACGGCTCGGTGAGCCCGCTGTCGATGACGTGTTGAAGGTCCAACGTGTCGACGCCGACAACCACGTCTGCGACTGGATGCGCCCGGCTGCGTTCGAGCAGATCGATCACTTCGTCGGGCGTGTCCTCCCGGAACACCACAATCTCGATGCCCGTCTCGTCGGTGAACGCTTCCAGCGCGTCGGCAGGCAGGTGAAAGTCACGATGAGTCAGGATGCGCACCGCGGCGGATCCCCGCCCAGTCTCGGCACACCCCGCAGCCATGACGGCGACCGCACACACGGCAGCGGCAAGAGCCCGGGCATGCCGAGCGCGCCGGCGCACCCACTCAGGGAAGCGGCTTGCCATGTGTCTGTATTGCCAGCACAGTGCCGGCTTGGACCCTGACGTGGGCCTCAGGTTCAGTGAGTTCGTTGCTCAGGCCGAGCGACGCCCCACTCGCCAGCGGGGTCGCCCCGGTCAGGTTCCATCGCAGCCCGGTCGTGTGCAGCCTCGCAATGCCGCCCACTGTAAGCAGCGTCAGCAAATTCCCGTCGTCAATCGACAGTTGCAAGTGGATGCCCACGGTTGCCGCCCGCACGACACTCGCACCGATGTAGGCGGTGAGCGGCAGTGCCGCGTAGTACGGCCGCGCCAGCATCATCACCGAGACCATCATGTGGTCGAGCCGACCGCCGCCGCCGCCGACCAGCGCAATCTCGGCAGGGTCCAGCCCCCAGCAATAGCTCAGCGCCAGGTCCAGGTCGCTGTGCGCCTTGTGCCGGTCGTGCCGCTGGACCACGAGGTCCGGCCACAGGTCACGCGTCCTCTCGAGCATCGCAGCGTCAACGGAGTCGAAGTCGCCGACCACCACGTGAGGCCGCAGTCCCAGCCGCAGCGTGTGCGCCAAACCACGGTCGACGGCGACGACGCAAGACGGCTCGCCCGGCGGGAGTCGCCGGGGCGCCACAGGGCCGCCATCGATGATCCAAACGCAACGAGCATCAAGCTGTACCTCGTCGGCACTCACAACACCAGTGTGACCCCAAGCTGCAAGACACAGATGTCATAGCGGGGCGGGCGGCAGTGAACTCTGCGACGTTGCGACCTGCCGGATCGCTGGTCGCTGAGGGCACTGCCGCCCGCCCCGCGGGCGCACATAGGCACACCTGCAGCAGCCTGGTGGCGTTGTCGAGGGCTCCGCGCTGCCGCCCGCCCCGCGGGTGCACATAGGCACACGGCTTGCCCCGGTACCTTGCAGTTCAACGTGGACCTCGCCCGCCGGCTCGCCCGGCTGCCCCTGCTGGCCGTGATGATCGCGGTCTGCACAGCCGTCGTGACGATCGGTGCCCGCGCATCGGCGCCGCACGCAGCGCGCACGCTCGATGCGGTCGAACGAGACCGAGATCACATCACCATCGATCTGCGTCCCGGCGCCCAGCGAACCCAGGTCTTCGACTCCGACGGCAGCCCGATCGGCATCCTGGTGAACGACGTCGATCGCGAGATCATCAGGCTGGACCAGGTGCCCGATGACGTGATTGCCACGATCGTGGCGGTGGAGGACAGCAAGTTCTGGCTTCACAACGGTGTGGATCTGCGCGCGACGGCACGCGCCCTGGTCTCCAACGTGTCCGCCGGCGGGATTGCATCGGGCGGCTCCACGATCACCCAGCAGATCGTGAAGCTGCGTGTGGTGGGCAACGAGCGCAGCTTCAACCGCAAGATACGCGAGGCGGTCATCGCCGCCCGGCTCGAGGAGGACTTCACCAAGGAGGAGATTCTCGAGTTCTACGTCAACGAGGTGTATCTGGGGAACGGGGCGTACGGCCTGCAGGCCGGGGCCGAGACCTATTTCGGCAAGGACGTCTCGGCGCTCGACGTCGGCGATGCAGCCTTCCTCGCGAGCCTGATCCGCAGTCCCGGCCTGTTTGACGGCTTCGACCAGAACATCGACACGATGACGCGCCGCCGCAGCAGGTCGCTGCAGCAGGCCGTCGACGCGGGGATCATCACCGAGGCCCAGCGGGACGCTTTCGAGCGGCGACCGCTGCCGAGCCGGAATCTGTCGCCGCGCCGCACCGACGTTGCGCTCCGGCGTGACTACTTCCTGGTGGAGGTGCGGCGGTCGCTGCTGGCAAACCCGGCGCTCGGGGAGACGTATCAGGCTCGCTTCAGCCAGGTGTTCGGCGGGGGCTTGCGGGTGTGGACAACGCTGCGTCCCGAGCTGCAGCGCGCCATGCGCACCTCGGTGGCAGAAGTGCTGCCGGAGGGCACGGGCGAATTCGAGGTGTCCATCGTCAGCGTGGACCCAGCGACCGGGGCAGTGCATGGGTTCATCGGCGGCCCCGCCTTCAGCGACTCGGAGTTCAACCTCGCTACCCAAGGACGGCGCCAGCCAGGGTCGTCGTTCAAGACGTATGTGCTCGCTGCAGCGATCGAACGCGCAGGCCTGTATCCATTCGACACCATCAGCGGACAGGGTCCGTGCGTGTTCCCCAATCCGCCCCTCGACGACTACGAGGTGAGCAACTTTGCCAATAGCCCCGGTCGGGTGGCCACGCTGGAGGAACAGACCACTGCCAGCTCGAACTGCGCCTTCGTCCGGCTGGGCTTGATCACCGGTCTGGACGAGGTGGTCGGGATGGCGAATCGGCTGGTCGGCCGATCCGACGCGGACAGCTACCTGCCGTACCCGTCCATCTCGCTGGGCGCGCAGGAGATCACCCCGCTCGAGCAGGCCGTGGCGTACGGCACGTTCGCCAATGGCGGCGTGCGGATGGAGCCGTTCTATGTCACTCGCATCGAAGACAACTTCGGGGAGGTGCTCTACGAGCATGTGCCGCACGGCCGGCGGGTGGTGTCGCAAACCACGGCCGACTGGGTGACCTCGGTGCTGGAAGAGAACGTGCGAACCGGCACCGGCACGAGATCGACGCTCGAGAGCGGTCAGGTCTCGGCGGGCAAGACGGGGACCACCCAGCAATTCCACGACGCCTGGTTCGTGGGCTTCACGCCGCACATGTCGACCGCGGTGTGGATGGGCCATCCCGACGAGCAAGTGCCGATGGGCGAGATACAGGAACGGCGGGCGACGGGCGGTTGGATCCCGGCGCGCATCTGGTCGGCCTACATGGGGCGGGCGCTCGAGGACGAGCCATTGCGAGTGTTGGCGCCCGCGCCGCCGCCGCCACGCGCCAGCCAGTACCTCTTCCTGTCGGGAGACACCTGCTCGGTCGCCGTCGCGGTGTCGCCGACGGAGCCCCCGTTGGAGTTCGATCTGCCATGCAGCATGGTCCGACCGACCGACGACAGCGAGTTCGAGCCCTTGCCTGACGCGCTGTGCAAGGTTGCGGTGCCTGAGCCCGACGGCGGCTCGAGGTTCGAGTGGCTCCGCTGTACACAGATCGCCACCGAACTCAGGGCGCGGGCGACCGAACCAGTGGGCGATACTGACGAATCGCTGCCGCCCGACAGCTCCGGCGACGCCGGTGCGGACACTGGCCTGGACAGCGCAGGAGAGGACGAGACCTGAGCCCGATGCACCTTCACTCGATGGATCCACAGTCATGACGCCAGGCGCTGCTGGGACCGATGCCGGCGCGTCCGATTCCGTGCCGAGCGATGGAGGCGCTGCGCCGAGCCCGCTCGAAGTTCTCGCCCAGATCGCCGACCTCGACGTGCGGCTCGGTCAGATCACCCATCACGTGACCAACCTGCCCGAACGGGAGACCCGGGCCGGCATCGAGGCCGAACTCGGTGCGTTCGCATCCGAAGCGAGGGCGCTCGACGCGCAGATCGCAGGTCTGGAGCGCCAGCAGCGCCGGCACGAAGACGAGGTTGCGCTGATTGAGACCAAGCGAGCGCACAACTCCGAGCGGCTGTACGACAGCCACCTCACGTCGCCCAAAGAGGCCGAAGCGCTCACTGCCGAGGCAGCGTCGCTCGGGCGGCGCCAGATGGAGATCGAGGATCAGATCCTGGAGCTGATGGAGGAGTTGGAGCCGCTCAGCCAGGCTCGGGCCGACCTCGCGGCCCGCGAGACCGAGGCTGCCCAGCGCATGGATTCGGTCGATGCGGCGATCGCCGCCGCGGAGTGCGAGGCCGACAGCGAACGCCGTGCTGTGCATGCTCAGCGCGCTGAGCTTGTGGCCGCCGCCGATGGGGCCTTGGTGTCGACCTATGAACAGCGGCGGTCGCAGTCGCGCGGCGCGCCCGTGCTCGGCCGGCTCGTCGGCACCACGTGCACTGCGTGCCATCTCGACCTGCCCTCGGTGGAGCATGAGCGCATCACCCGTCTCGATCCCGCCGAGTTGGCCGAGTGCCCTGAGTGCGGGGCGCTGCTGGTCCGCTGAACTGTCGGCCTCGGTGTTGCGCCGGCGGGAGGGATCGGGCTGATGCTGCTGTGGTTTGTGGCGACCTCGCTCGTGGGCATGCGCTGGTCCTTCGGGGATCCCGCCATCGATCATCGCCTCATCGTGGCGGGAGCACTCCTGCCCGACGTGCTGCACGCCGTGACCGGCGGGGCGCCGTTTGTTCACTCGCTGGCGCTGCCGGCATGCGGCTTGCTTGTGGTGATGCTGCTGACCGTCGGGCGGCGGCGCGCTCGGCGCAGGTGGCTGGCGCTGCCGATCGGCGTCTTCTGGCACCAGGTATTCGACGGTGCATGGATGCAGCCGGCGCTGTTCTGGTGGCCTTTCGCTGGTGATGCCGCCGATGCGACGTTTCCGCTGTCGACCCGGGGAATCTGGTTGATCTGCGCCATGGAGCTCGCCGGCCTGATCGGCTGCTGGTGGATCTGGCGATCTTCGGGCATGGCGCACGATTCGATGGCCCGGAGCGATTTCGTGCGAGCAGGCCGCTTGGCCTACCGTTCAGGGCCGCGCTACCGGCGCGGAATGGGCGGAGACGGTTCCTCATGATTCTCATACGCCAGGGGCGCCCATGCTGATTCTCGTACGCCACGGGCGTACGAGTGCCAACGCGGCGGGCTTGTTGCAGGGACGCGTCGACAACGAGCTCGACGAGGTTGGTGTGCAGCAGGCGAAGCAGATCGCAGCAGCGCTGACACGAAGCGATCAGCGTCCGGACCGGATCATTTCCTCACCGCTGCTGCGTGCACGCCAGACAGCGCAGGCCACCGCAGAGCTCACAGGCCTGGACATCTCCATCGACGAACGCTGGGCCGAGCTCGACTATGGCGAGTGGGACGGGATGCCCATCTCGGAGGTACAAGCCTCTGACTGGCAACGCTGGCGAGCCGACACCGGATTCGCACCGCCCGGGGGCGAGTCGTTGGCACAGCTCAACAGCCGCGTCAGTGCGGCCTGCGATGAGCTGACCGCGGCGGCTGCAGACCGGAATGTTGCTGTGTTCACACATGTCTCGCCGATCAAGTCGGCAGTGCGGTGGACGTTGGGGACCGCGGACGAGATCTCCTGGCACCTGCACGTCTCGCAGGCACAGATCACCTGCATCGGCTTCCGGGGACCGATCCCAAGGCTCACGTCGTACAACGACACGTCCCACCTCAGCCGATGAGCCGCAGCGTCTCGCGCGCCGGAGGCGCCGCGGCGGTGAGCCGGCCTGTAGGCGGGATTCTGTCCGTCGGCTGCTGCCGTCGGGGTGGCCATCCATCTGAGCGGCCTACCCGGGATCATCGGACGGGCCGCCCGATCCCTGCATGGCCTTGCTCCGGGAGGGGTTTGCCTATCCGCCGGAGTCGCCCCCGGCGATGGTGCGCTCTTACCGCACCGTTTCACCCTTGCCTGTGACCAAGCACTGGGCCCGGCCCATCGGCGGTCTGCTCTCTGCTGCACTTTCCGTCGCCTCGCGGCGCCTGGTTGCGAGCCAGCTCCCTGCCCTGTGGAGTCCCGACCTTCCTCGAATTGCGCCTCTCGTACTGTTCCGCACGCTGCGGACCGCCGAAGCAGCTCAATCCGCGGCCACCCGGCCGACTCACCGCAAGCCCGAATGCTACCCAGAGGCGAAGCCGTGGCCCGTTTGGTCAGGGCCGGCGGCGTCGCTGCTCGCGGACGTCGAGCAGTGACCGCCGTCGCCGCTGGGCAATGCCGGCCAGGATGCCGCCCAGCGACGCCAGCGAAGCTGCGAGCAGCATCACGAGCGGGAGACCGAGCGGCGCCACCGCGTCGCCTGAGCCGAATCGGCGAATCAGCTGCACCACCACCGCGAGGACCATCACCGGACCCGAGCTGAGCACTGCGGACAGCAACTGGTTCTCGGTCGCCTTGGCCGCAGCCACGGCGCCTCCCGCGATCATTCCGCCGAACAGCAGGCCGTTGACGGCGTACGCCGCCGCGGTTCGCTCTGCCACCAACGTGCCGGCCACGACGCCCACCACCAGCGCGGTGCCGCTGGACACGAGCGCGCCCGAGACGACTGCGCGTGGCTCAACGGTCCGACCGAAAATCTGCAACAGGCTGCGCATCACGCTCCAAACTGAACGCTCAATAAGGTCTTGACAAACGGCGGCGCATCGGCAATATTGCGCCTCAGATGCCTCTTATCACAGCAACGGCCCCGTCCTCTGCGCAGACCCCGAGCCCCGGCTCGGCGGCAGCCGACCCCGTCCGGGTCGTCGGGGACCAGCACGGTGGTCTCTCTACGGATCTGCTCGCCTGGCAGCGTCATGCGGCCTGCCGGGGTCTCGAAGCCGGGATCTTCTACCCACCAGACAGCGACGACGCCGGCGATGACGATGCCGCATACGAGGCGAAGGCGGTCTGCGCAGCCTGTGCTGTTTCGGGCGAGTGCCTCGAATACGCCATCGCGGTGCGGGAGAAGGAAGGTGTCTGGGGTGGGCAGACCGCGGCTGAGCGGGTGCGCATCATCCGGCGACGCCGCCGTGCGGCCGCACGCGCTCGCAACGCGCAGGCGGCTGCCACAACGAGCTGATGGGCAGCTCCGATCCCAGCGAGGCTCAACCCCTCGAGCACTACGGCGGTTGGAAAGCGGTCCTCACCGACTTGGTCGCGGGCATCGACCTGAGCCCCGAAGTGGCCCGGGCAGCGCTCGGCAGCATCCTCAGCGAGCGCGCAACCGACGCCCAGCTCGCCGGGTTCATCATTGCCTTGGGCATGAAGGGCGGTTCGGTCCCAGAGCTGACGGGCCTCGTGGACGCAATGCACGATGCCGCAGTGCCCCTGAGAGCTCCCGATGGCGCAATCGACATCGTCGGCAGCGGCGGGGCGCCGGTTCGGCAGCGGCATGCCCTCAGCGTGTCCACCATGGCCGCGTTCGTGGCCGCAGCAGCCGGCGTTGTGATCTGCAAGCACGGATCGGTCGCAGCCACATCCTCGTCGGGTTCGTTCGACACTCTGGGCGCGCTCGGCTTGGTGATCGACCTCGACGGACCGGACGTAGAACGGTGCATTGCCGAAATCGGCTTGGGGTTCGCCTTCGCGAAGAAATTCCATCCGGCTATGCGCTTTGCAGGACCGGTGCGCAGCGAGCTCGGGGTGCCGACGACCTTCAATTTCCTCGGGCCGCTGGCGAACCCGGCGCGCGTGAAGCGGCAGGTGCTGGGTGTGAGCGACCCGGTCATGGCGCCGCGGGTAGCCGGTGTGCTCGCAGCGCGTGGCTCGGAACGATCACTGGTCGTGCACGGCGCAGACCGGCTGGACGAGATCACGCTGACCGATCTCACGCGTATCTACGACGTACGCGATGGCGAGATTGCGAACGAGTACCAGTTCGATCCGACGTCGATCGGGCTGGAGCGGGTGAATCGGGCGGAACTGTGGGGCGGGAGTCCGCAGCACAACGCCGAAATCCTGCACCGGATCGTGTCTGGCGACGAGACCGGGCCCCGAGCTCAGATCGTGGAGCTCAATGCCGGCGCCGGGTTGGTCGTGGCGGGGCTGGCTGAGGACTTCGCCGAGGGATTCGAGATCGCGCGCGAGGCCGTGGCCGACGGACGTGCTGCGGCAAAACTCGAAGCAGCCGTCAGGCTCACGAACGAGCTGGCTGCCGACGGCCGTTGACGTGGTCGTCGGGCTGTCCTTGCCGTTCGGTGTCGGTGACATCATCCGGTTGGCGGAGACCTCCGATGACCGCCGTGCCTCGCTGGTAGGCACGACCGGCACGGTTGTCGGGGTTCGGCCGGGGGATCGTCGGGTGATGGCGATCGTTGCCTTCGACGAGGGCTCGGCCGAGACGGTCCTGGTGTACGGGATCGACGAAGCCGAGATCGTCGAGCGCTACCGCCACGGCGTCAACTGAGCCCGCTGTCGCTCTGGGCTCAGGTTCGGCTGGTGAGCCTTCGCAGGATGCCTCGGCGTCGCTGGTTCTCGTGGGTGGGAACTTCTGCGGCTGCCAGTGCGGCGGCGAGGTCGGCGCCGCTTGCGAAGCGTTCTTCGGGCGCCTTGGCCATGGCGGTCAGGATGATCCCGGACAGCTCCGACGACACGCCTCGTTCGGCCGGGTCCGGCGGCGGCGTGCGGACATGTGCGTGCAGCAGGTCGCTCCGTTCGCCGTAGAAGGGCGCTGAACCCACGGCGAGCGCGTACAGCGTCGATCCGAGCCCGTAGATATCGGTGCGAGCGTCCACCCGCTGCGCCAGCGCCTGTTCGGGCGACAGGTACATGGGTGATCCGTAGACACGACCCGGTGGAGACGGCGGCCCGTCGAGGTCGTGCGCCAAGCCGAAATCGAAGAGCACCGCCCGGTCGCCGCCGTCGGGTTGAGCGTCGAGCATGATGTTCGACGGCTTGACGTCGCGATGAACGATCCGGTGCTCGTGGACATGGTCGAGCGCTGCACCGATCTGCTGGACAATGGCAATGCTCTCGGCAAGGCTCGGCAGGTGGCGGCTGCCGCACCGGTCGGCCAGGGTCTCGCCCTCCACGATCTCCATCTCCATGAAGTGGGCGCCGCCGATGACGCCGGCTCCGTGGACGGCGAGGACGTTCGGATGACTCAACCGCGCCATGAGCTCGTATTCCTGCTCGAAGAGCGAGCGGATCTCCGCCCGTGCCTCGGCGAAGGGCGTCAGCACCTTGAGCCCGACCTCGTCGCCCCTCAGCGTCGTTGCCCGGTAGCAGTGCGCCACGGTGCCGCGCCCCAGCACCCCGGTGATCTTGTACGGGCCGTATTGGCGGCCAACCCAGACGTCGATTTGGTCTTCGTACATTGCACCGGCCGCGGCTCGAGCGCCGCTTCCAGCATAAAACGAGGCGAGAACAAGTGAGCCTCATCGTCACGGCACACTTGGGCGATGCCGCGGTCCGAGCGGCCCGTGAGCGATAGCGAACAAGAGCGGGAAACGACAGGTGCGACAACGAGAAGGTTCACCCATCCGCGCTGCGGGCCAGGGTGCTGACCGACTGCTGCTCGAACAGATCCAGCACGCTGCCACGAGCGCAGGCATCGATGCGGTCGGCGTGACGGACACAGCTCCGTTCACGCAGGCGCGGCGAGCGATCGTTGAGCGAAAGGCTGCTGGCCTGCACGCCGGCATGTGGTTCACCTACGGACGGCCCGAGCGCTCGACGACTCCCGCGAACATCCTGCCGGGCGCTCGCAGCATCGTGGTGTGCGCACGCGTCTACGAATCGCCAGATTCCTTCACGCCTGAGCGGCCGGCGACCGATGGGGGCAGCAGGGGAACCGTGGCGGCCTATGTGGCGGGCGATGCCTACGGGGCGTTGCGGGCAGGCCTCGATCGGATCTGCTCGGTCCTGCGGCGCAATGGCCATGAAGCCGTGGCCGTCTGCGATGACAATCGCCTGGTCGATCGCGCTGCTGGGGCCCGCGCCGGATTGGGATGGCTGGGCCGCAACACCATGCTGCTGTCGCAGGAACTCGGCTCGTGGACCGTGCTGGGCTCGGTGGTCACCACCGCCGAGCTGCCGCTCTCAGAGGGGGCCCAGACCGATGGCTGCGGAACCTGCCGCCGCTGCCAGACGGCCTGCCCGACGGGCGCGCTGGACACAGCGGGTGTGCTCGACGCGAACCGCTGTCTGGCGTGGCTGGTCCAGGCGCCCGGGGTGTTCCCGCCTGAACACCGCATCGCCCTCGGCGATCGTCTCTACGGCTGCGACGACTGCCAGACCGTGTGCCCGCTCAACGATGTCACAGCCGGGCCCTCGCACAGTCAACGCGTCGAGCTCGGCCTGCGCAGCGACAGTGCTGCCCGTGGCGGCTCTGTCGGTGTCATCGAATTGCTTCATATGACCGACGACGATCTCATGGCCGCCTTCGGACACTGGTACATCCCCAGGCGGCGTCCCGAGTACCTGCGACGCAACGCTCTCGTTGTGCTCGGCAACGTTGGCAAGCCCGGATCGGACGCGGCGGATGAGGTGCTGCGCAGATCGCTCTCGTCATCTTCTGATGTGGTCGCCGCGCACGCAGTGTGGGCAGCGCGCCGGCTCGGGCGCGACGAACTGATCGCCGAGGCACAATCCGCTGGGCTCCGCAACCACGACCCGGATGGCTTGGTAGCGGCTGAACTCGCCAGACCGGTGCCCCCGAGAGGCTGAGCCGAGATGCGCCGCCACCTCTTGGTCACCAACGATTTCCCGCCGAAGGTGGGCGGCATCCAGAGCTACCTGTGGGAGCTGTGGCGCCGCCTGCCACCCCGATCAACCACGGTGCTGACGACACCCCACCGCGGCGCCGCCCCGTTCGACGCCGCTCAGCCGATGCGGATCGTGAGAACTCGGGATCGTGTGCTGCTGCCCCATGCGGGCTTGGCCAGACAGATCCGAGCCCTGGCCGACGAGGTGAGCGCCGAGATCGTGCTGCTCGACCCGGCATTGCCGCTCGGAGCGCTGGGACCAAGGCTTGGCATGCCGTACGGCGTGGTGCTCCACGGTGCAGAGGTGACCGTGCCGGCACGATTGCCCGGCCTGTCTGCTGTTCTGTCACGGGTGCTCGGAGATGCCTCGATGGTGATCTCAGCCGGCGGCTACGCGGCCGGCGAAGCGGAGCGATGCGCATCTCGTGAGCTGCCCGTCACCGAGGTGCCCCCCGGGGTTGATATCGACAGGTGCGTTCCGCTCGCGGCCGACGACCGGCTGCGTGCTCGCCGCAGGTTCGGCCTCGAGGACGGACCGCTGGTGGTCTGCCTGAGCAGGCTGGTCCCGCGCAAGGGCTTCGATGCAGTCATCGACGCGGTATCGCGCCTGAGGTCAACCCATCCCGAACTGCAGCTGGCGATTGCGGGTGCCGGGCGCGACCGGCGGCGGCTGGAGCGGCTTGCGGGGCGGCTCGGCGTTCCGGTCGTCTTCTGCGGCCGCATCAGCGGCGACGACGTACCTCGGTTCATCGCCATGGGCGACGTTTTCGCAGCACCATGCCGCAGCCGCTGGGCCGGGCTCGAACAAGAGGGATTCGGCATTGTGTTCGTCGAAGCCGCTGCATGCGGCGTGCCAGCCGTTGCGGGCCGATCAGGCGGCAGCCATGAAGCGGTAGACCATGGTCGGACCGGGTTGGTGGTGGAACGGCCTGCGGACGCGGGCGATGTGGCCGCCGCCATCGATGACCTGTTGTCTTCGCGGCGCCGACGGGCAGTCATGGGCGCCGCGGCGCGTGCATGGACAGAGCAGCAGTTCTCCTACGACGGGCTCGCAGCCAAACTCCAAGCGGCTCTGTCGTGATGGCAGCGAGCGGCAGCGGGAAGCTCGGATGTCAGAACAGTGAAGATGCTGCGAACATGAGCCATTGCCGCACGCGATCCTGAGACAATGGACACAGCCAGCACACAGAACCCAGCACAGGACTGAGCACGTAACGATGATCGACGAGATGACGATGACCACGGTCGTGACCGCGTCGCCTGAAGACTGCTATGCGCTGATCTCCGACATCGAGCAGTACCCGGCATGGGCGACCGATGTCTCCTCGGCGATGGTGATCGAGAGCGATCCGGAGGGGAGGGCTGCACAGGCGTCGTTCCGCGTCGAGGCATTGGGACGGTCAGCGAGATACACGCTCGCCTACGACCACGGCGGGGCGCCCCACCGTCTGGGGTGGAAGCTCGTCGACGGCGATGTCGTCAAGCAGCTCGACGGCAGGTACGAGTTCAATCCCGCAGCCGAGCCTGGTCGTACCGAGGTGCTCTACCAGCTGGCCTTGGAACTGGCGATACCGCTTCCCGGCTTCGTCAAGCGCCGCGCGGAACGACGCATTGCGCATACCGCGCTGGCCGATTTCGCGGCGCGTCTCGAATCGGGCCCGGCGAGCTAGGGCGCCGAGGGTCGCCGCCAGCGCCATGGAATTCCGCCGGATCGGTGGCCTGCCGCCGTATGTGTTCACCATCATCGACGCGCTGAAGATCGAGCGTCGGCGCGCCGGCGCCGACGTCATCGACTTGGGCTTCGGCAACCCCGACCTGCCGTCGCCGGAGCGTGCCGTGAAGAAGCTGGCGGAGGCTGCCCTCAACGCTCGCAACCACCGGTATTCGGCCAGTCGCGGCATCCCGAAGCTGCGCGCCGCAGTCGGCGACCTGTACCGGCGCAAATGGAACGTCGAACTCGATCCCGATACCGAGATCATCAACACCATCGGCGCGAAGGAGGGTTTCTCGCACTTGATGTGGACCTTGCTGGCGCCCGGGGATGCCTGCCTCGTGCCGGCGCCGTCCTACCCGATCCACATCTTCGGTCCGCTCTTCACGGGCGCCAGCGTGCGCGAGGTGCCGCTCGACACCGGCGACACCTTCTTCGAGCGCCTGGTGGAACGATTCGAATACTCCTGGCCGCGGCCGCGAGTGATCGTGCTGTCGTTCCCGCACAACCCCACGACCGCCTGCGTGGATCTGGAGTTCATGCAGCGCATCGTGGATTTCGCGCGTGATCGCGAGGTGCTGCTCGTTCACGATTTTGCCTATGCGGATCTGGGTTTCGACGGCTATGAGCCACCGTCGATCCTGCAGGCTGAGGGTGCGAAGGACGTGGCTGTGGAGTTCTACAGCCTGACGAAGTCGTTCTCGATGGCAGGCTGGCGGGTCGCATTCTGCCTCGGCAACGCCGAGGTGATCGCTGCGCTCGCGAAGCTCAAGAGTTATCTCGACTACGGCACGTTCCAGCCCATTCAGATCGCAGCGACGGTGGTCATGAACGAGGACACGGACTATCCCTGCGAGGTGCGCGAGACCTACCGCAACCGGCGAGATGTCCTGGTGCGCGGGCTCGGCCGCATCGGCTGGGAGCTCGCGCCGCCGAAGGGCACCATGTTCGCCTGGGCCGAGATCCCCGAGCCGTACCGGCATATGGGATCGGTCGACTTCTGCAAACTGCTCGTGAACGAAGCGAACGTGGCGCTGTCGCCCGGGGTCGGGTTCGGCCCGGGCGGCGAGGGCCATGTGCGCTTCGCGCTGGTCGAGAACGAGCATCGGATTCGCCAGGCCATCAGCCAGCTCCGCGGTGCTCTCGACCAGCTGACACAGCCCGACTGAGGCTCACCGGTCGACTTCGTCGGGCGACCAGCGCAGGGTGCGTTCGAGTGCCTGCTGCCAGAGGGCATGAAGCCGGTCAGCGATGTCGCGGGTGACATGATCTTCTGAGGGTTCGAAGCGTCGGTCCAGCTTCCACACCGATGCTGCTTCGGCGGCGGACGACCACACGCCTTCGGCCAGTCCGGCCAGCATCGCAGCCCCCAGGGCGGTGGTCTCGGTCACCACCGGCCGGCTCACTGGGGCGCCGAGTTGGTCGGCCTGGATGCTGCAGAGCAGGTTGTTCGCCGCTGCGCCGCCGTCGATCCTGAGCTCGGCGATCCCGCGCCCGGCAGCCGCACTCATCGTCTCGACGACGTCGCGGGTCTGCAGCGCCATGGACTCGATCGCGGCCCGCGCAATATGTGCCGGCGTGGACGCGAACGTGAGGCCCATGATCGCCCCCCGCGCGGTCGGGTCCCACCACGGGCTGCCGAGTCCGGCGAACGCCGGCACGACCACGACGCCGGCGCTGTCGGGCACGCTTCTCGCCAGCATCTCGATCCCTGCGGCGTCGTCGGGCCCGTCCAGGATGCCGGTGAGCCAGCCCACGGCGGCGCCCGTTGCGAAGATCGACCCTTCGAGCGCGAACGTGAGTCCGGATCCCAGATCCCAAGCCACGGTCGTGAGCAGCCCGTCGACCGGCTCGGGGCACCTGCCCCCGACATTCATCAAGACGAACGAACCCGTCCCGTAGGTGTTCTTGGCCATCCCGACGTCGTGGCAGCCCTGTCCGAACAGCGCAGCCTGCTGGTCTCCGGCGACGCCGCTGACGGCGATGCCCGGTCCCAGCGCCGTGGTGTCGGCTGTGACACAGAACTGTCCGGCCGAGGGGCGTATCTCCGCCAGCGCCTGCATGGGCACCGAGAGCAGGTCGCACATCGGCGCCGACCAATCACCCTCGTTGATGTCGTAGAGCAGCGTGCGCGAGGCATTGGTCGGGTCGGTGACGAACGCGCCGCCCCCGCTGAGCTTCCACATCAGCCAGCTGTCGACGGTCCCCAGAGCCAGGCCGGCATGGGCCGGTACACCGCCATCACCCAAGAGCCACTCAGCCTTGGTGCCGCTGAAATAGGGGCTGAGCACGAGGCCGGTCCGCTGCCGCACCTCTGGCAGGTGACCTGCGGCTTGCAGTTCCGCGCAGCGTGATGCCGTGCGCACGTCCTGCCAGACGAGAGCTCGTGCAAGCGGCTGCGATGAGCGACGGTCCCACGCCACGATGGTCTCGCGCTGGTTGGTGATGCCAATCGCCGCTACTGGGGGCATCTGTCCGTCTTCGAGCGCGCGGAGGCCGGCGCAGAGCTCGTCGAGGGTGGCGACCGTTGCATCCCAGATCTCGTTCGGGTCGTGCTCCACCAGGCCGGGGCCCGGATAGTGCTGAGGGAACGGCCGGTAGGCGTACGCCACCTCGCCGCCAGTCTCGTCCACCGCCATCGAGCGCACGCCCGTGGTGCCTGCGTCGATTGCTATCACGAGCGCCATGGCGCCTCCCGCGTCATGATGACTGCTGCTCGGAGGCTAAGCCGCTAGGCGAAGCCGTGGCCCGAGCGGCCCGTGAGCGCAGCGAACAAGAGCGGGAAGCAAGTGGTTCGCGAACGCGACGCTTCGCACATTGACGCTCGATCCAGATGGCCCGAAGTAGGGTCGCCCATTGTGAGGATTCTCGTGGTGGGGGCCGGCGAGGTCGGAAGCTACATCGCCGGGCGCCTCAGCCGTGAGGGCAACGATGTCATCGTCATCGACCAGCACTCGCGGCGTCTCGACACGCTCGCCTCCGAGGTCGACCTGCTCACCGTGAACGGGAGCGGCACCAATCCCAGCGTGCTGGGCGAAGCCGGTCTTGAACGTGCTGAAGTGGTGGTGGCCGTCACCGATTCCGACGAGGTGAACCTGCTCGTGTGCATGCAGGCGAAGCAGGCAGGCGTGCCAGCGACCGTCGCACGCCTGCAGGACGGCGACCTGCGCGGCACGCCCGGTCGCAGCCTGCGAAACGCAATCGGCGTCGACCTGGTGCTCGACCCCGATGAGCAGACCGCCGACGCCATCATGGACTTGCTCGTGTACCACGGCGTGACCGACATCAACGAGCTCGCCAACGGCGAAGTGCTGGTGGTGGGTGCGCGCTTGGCAGAAGATGCCCCGCTGGTGGGCAAGACCATGGCCGAGATCGGCGCGTACTACGAGCCGGAATGGGACTTCATCTTCGGCGCGCTGTCGCGCGATGGCGAGGTCACTGTCATGCGCCGCGAGACCACGCTGCAGCCGCACGACCTGCTCCGAGTGGTGTGCAGGCGTCAGGGGCGGCGTGAGCTCATGGAGATCATGGGGCTGAGCCGTTCAGACCTGCGCCGCGTGATGATCCTGGGCGGGGGACGCACGGCCGGCCTGCTGGCCGGCCGTCTGCTCGAGCGTCATATTGAAGTCGTCATCATCGAGCAGCACCACGAACGCTGTCTCGAGCTCAGCGAGCGCCACGCCGGCGCACTTGTGCTGCATGGCGACATCACCGACATCGACGTGCTCGCACGCGAGGGCGTCGGCACCTTCGACGCGGTGGTTGCCGTGACCGGTGAAGACGATGCCAACGTCTTGGCCTGCCTGTATGCCAAGTCTGAAGGGGCCACCGAGACCATCGCCGTCGTGCATCGCCTGTCCTTGCTGCCGTTGCTGGAGCAGGTAGGCATCGACGCAGCGCTGTCGCCCCGCACGGCCAGCGCCAACATGGTCCTGCGGATGGTGCGCGGAGACGTCACTGCGGTGGCGACCTTCCTCGAAGGCGATGTCGAGATACTCGAATTCGAAGTGGGTGCGGGCTCGAGCGCCGACGGCTCGTTCGTGCGCGAGCTTCACCTGCCTGGCCAGATGCTGCTCGCAGCGATCGTGCGGGACGGCAAGGCCCGCATTGCCCGGGGCCGGAGCGAGCTGAGGGCGCGGGACCACGTGGTCGCCTTTGTGACGCCTGACTGCGTGGACGAGGTCAAGCAGGCCTTTCGGTGACACCCCGTCCGGCACGCCGGGCTGCCGAACGCGAGAGGCTTCGCCGTCTGGTGGTGCGAGCGGTGCGAGGCGCCGACGGCGTGCTGCACAGGTGGGCACGCGGACCGTACGAGTCGACGCTTGCGATCACGGCATTGGTCGTGCTGGCCGCCGCCTCGCCGGTGTTTGCGATGTGCGCGGTGTTCGACTGGCTGTTGGGGGGACGGGTTGCTGCGAGCGGCGAGTCCGGCACCGATGCCGTCCCGCTGCTGATCGCGGGCGCTGCCATAGCGCTGTTCGCCCTCGGTCTGCTGCGACTGTGCCGGTTCGAGCGGCGCATCACCGAGCGCCAGACCCTGACGGCGCTGGTGCTCGGATCGTTCGCAGCGGTGGTCGCCGTCGCGATTGCGCATCTGGCGACCGGCGCGGTGGAGCCCACTGCGATGGCGACAGCATTTGCAGAAGCCGCCGCGACCGTGACCGGCACCAACAGCACCGCCATCGCCGAAGCCGGCCCTGGCAGCGGGTTGCTGGACCTCGGCGGTGGGATGCTGGCCCTGCGAGCGCTCGGGCAGTGGCTGGGCGGGGCAGCATTCATCGTGGTGCTCGTCCGCGTGTTGCCGCATCTGGGCGTGGGCGGCCTGGACACGGACGGGGGAGTAGCCACTCGCTCGGCTCGCAGGCTGGCGCCCCGCAGCGCCGGCACGATGGGCCGCCTCCTGCTGCTGTACGGCGCGCTCACTGTGCTGGTCGCAGTCGGCTATTGGTCGGCCGGCATGCCGCTGCTCCAGAGCGGGCTGCACGCGCTCACGACGGCCTCGACCGGCGGCTTCTCCACCCAGGCGGCCTCGCTGGGCGCGTTCGACTCGGCGGCGATCGAATGGGTGGCGATCTTCGGCATGGCGGCGGGAGGAGTGAGCCTGCCGCTCATGTTCTTGGCCATCCGGCGCCGTGACCCGGCTCGGTTCATTCGCAGCTACGAGTTCCGCCTGTACCTCACGCTGATCATCTTCGCCACGGTGGCGGTGGCGCTGTTGCCACGCGACGGCGTCGGCTGGATGCACCTCTTGCGCCCCGATCACATCCGCGAGTCGCTGTTTGCGGTGGTGTCGGTGATCTCGACGACCGGTTTCGAGACCACATCGCTGGTCGACCTGTCGACGGGCAGCCAGGCACTGCTGATGGTGCTCATGCTGATCGGGGGCATGAGCGCGTCGATGGCGGGCGGTTTCAAGGTGGTGCGGCTGCTGACGCTGGCGTCTTTCATCGGACGGGAACTGCGTCGCGCCATCTACCCGTCGCTCGCCGAGCGGCTGCGCCTGGGCCGCTCCACCATCTCCGAGACGACGATCAGCCGCATGACCGGCGAGCTGCTGCTGGCAGCACTGCTGATCATCCCCGCCGCTGTACTGCTCGGCGCCAGTGGGCTGAACATCGTCGACGCACTGACCTACGCCGTGTCCACGCTGTCGAACGTCGGGCCTGCCATGGCCGCTGCGGACTCGACCGGGCACATGGCCGTCGAGGGCTCGACCGGCCACCTCGACGCGGCCAATTGGCTGGGTCGCATCACCGCCGGGCTGCTCATGATGTGCGGGCGCATGTCGGTGACCGCGGCGGCAGTAGCGCTGAGCGTCGCGGCCTATCCGGCGGTGGCCGCCGTCCGGCACGGGCAGTGGCGTCGGCGCCGACCTCGCCGAGTGAGCGTGCGATGAGCGATTCCGCCGGCCTGCGCTCGCTGCTCGAGGTACGGCGCTACGAGTCCACGCCGGTGCATATCAGCGGGGTGGCACTGATGTTCGTGGGGATCGGCATGGCCGTCTCTGCCGTCGTGGCGCTCATCGACGGCGGCGGAGGTGCAGCCGCGCTGGTGGCGTCGGCAGCCGTCACCGCAGGCGTGGGCAGCGCCATGAACCGCAGCACGACGGCGTCTGATCGGGCAGATTCCCCGCTGGCATTTGCCGCGGTGGCATGGGCGTGGCTGGCCGTTTCGCTCGCCGGAACGATGCCGTACCTGTTCAGCGGCGTGATCGCCTGGAGCGAGGCAGACAACGCGCTGTTCGAGTCGATCTCGGGCTTCACCTGTACGGGCGCCACCATCCTGGCTGACATCGACAGCGTTCCCCATGGCGTCCTCTTCTTCCGCAGCATGACCCAATGGTTCGGCGGCATGGGCTTGATCGTGCTCGCCGTGAGCGTGCTGCCCGCGTTGAAGGTGGGCGGCTTGGAGCTCATCGCCAACGAGGCACCCGGCCCGACGGCCGATCGCTTCACGCCGCGCATCGCCGCCACGGCCCGGCGGCTGTGGATGCTGTACGGGGCGTTCACGCTGGCGGTGGCGCTGGCCCTGCTGGCAGCCGGAACGAGCCTGTTCGACGCGGTGGCGCATGCGTTCACCACGGTGGCAACTGGAGGCTTCTCGACCTACTCGAGATCGATTGCCGAATTCGACTCGGCAGCCGTCGAGCTGGTGCTGATCGTCGGCATGATCACCTGCGGCGCGAGCTTCTCGATCCATTGGCACCTGATCACGCGCACGCGCTCGCAACGCCGGAGCTACTCGGAGCTGCGCTGGTACCTGGGGCTCATCTGCGGTGCCGCAGCAGCACTGCTGGTGCTGAATTCGGGCAAGCTCGGTCTGGGCGACAACATCCGAGAGGCGGCGTTCTATGCGGCTTCGCTGGGCTCCAACACCGGCTACGGACTGACCGACTACACCCACTCGCAATTCTGGACGCCCTCCGCACAGCTCGTGCTCCTGGCGCTGTTCGTGGTCGGCGGCATGACGGGCTCGACCGCGGGCGGCATCAAGGTGCTGCGGCTGCAGATCGTGGCCCGCTATGCAGTCCGGGAGGTCATCCGTGCCCGCCACCGCAGGGCGGTGCTGCCGATGCGCCTCGGCGACACCACCGTGGCCGAGGACGTCGCGGCGCGGGCGCTGGGATTCGTGCTGCTGTATCTGGGCCTCGCTCTGGCAGGCGGCGTGCTGATGACTGCGCTGGGCAACGATCTCGAGACGGGATTCTCCGGTGCAGTCTCCGCAATCGGCACCGTGGGTCCGGCACTGGGCGAGGCGGGGCCGACGAGTTCAGCGCTTGCGTTCGAACGTGCATCGCGGCCGGTGATGATGGTGCTCATGCTGTTCGGCCGACTCGAGGTGTTCCCCACGATGCTGATGTTCGTGGCGGCGGTGCGTGCCGGCACCCGCTCGCGCCACCGGCAATCGAAGGCAGCACGCGGACGTCGCCGGATCACACGGTGCCCGGCGCGCCAGAGGCTGAGCCGATAGGCGAAGCCGTGGCCCGAGCGGCCCGTGAGCGACAGCGAACAAGAGCGGGAAACAACCGATGCGACAACGAGGAGGCTCACCTGTCCGCGCGGCCTCTCAGAGAGGCTGATCAGGACGAAACCGAGCGAAGCGGGGTCAGCGGCATCAGCTCGCCGAAGTCGTCGACCCGCAGCACGCGGGGCAGATCGCCAGGACGCACTTGGGCAATCGTGCCCGCGCCATCGGGAAGCGACTGTGCCACCCCGTCGAGAAAGAACAGCACGCCCTGGCTGTCACGCGCGAGCGCAGAGGCAGTGAGCACGAGCTGCGCCACTGCCCGTACTCGCTGCGCTCCTTCGACTTCGAAGAAGACCTCGTTGAGGTGGATCGACACGACGTTGTTGCGCAGGAGCTGCACGTCCACAACTTCGGTGCCGGCCGGGATCGCTGACTCGAGCCCGTTCTCGGCTTCGGTGGGTGTCGGGCCGGCCAGCAGGTTGTTGAGCGGGGCATCGAGGAAGACCGGGGCCGCCAGCGGCCGCTGCAGTTCTACGAGCAGGCCGTCACGGAGGAAATAGACAGCGTGCAGGGACGTGGTGGGAGTGTCAGGTTCCGCACCGACCACAGGTTCGTTCCGGTCAGGAAACACGCCAGCGGGCACTTCGATGTGAGCGGGCGCATCGTCGGTGGGCAGACCGCACGCTGAGGCCGCCAGCGCGCACATCAGCGACGCACCGATGCGTCCTAGGAGCGGCCTGTTGAGCCCGCGCATCCTCCGCACGCGGCGTCGGCGTGTCATCGGTGCCCCGCAATGGGCAGCTCGACCACGAAACGGGCGCCGCGCCGGCCATCTGGCCGCGACTCGACACGCACTGAGCCACCGTGGCGGCGGGTGTGCTCGTACACCAGGGCCAGGCCGAGACCGGCGCCGGTGCCCGCTCCCCGCTTGCGCGCCGCCGCGCCGCGTGTAAAGCGCTCGAAGACCAGATCGCGCTCGGAGGGCGTGACACCCGGCCCATCGTCCTCCACGGCGACGCGCACCAGGTTGCCGGGCCGCGAGATCCCCACCCGGGTGACACCGCCGCCGTGCTTCTCGGCGTTGCGCAGCAGGTTGTCGAAGACCTGTGCGAGCCCCCGCTTGTCGCCGATCACTACTGCATCAGTTGCAGCAGCGCTGATGCTCAGCTCGACATCGGGCTCGAGTGTGCCGACGCGATGCTGGACGAGCTCGGTGATGTTGACGAGACCTCGCTCGAAGACCGATCCGTCGGCGTCGGGTCGGGAGATCTCCAAGAGGTCCTGCACGAGCTGCTGGAACCTGTCGGTTTCGGCTGCGAGCAGGTCCAGTGCCGTTGCTCCCTGAGCGGACAATTCATCGCGGTGGCCGTTCAGGTAGTCGATCGAACTTCGCAGGGTCTGCAGCGGCGATCGCAGTTCGTGGCTCACGTCGGACGCGAATCTCGCGTCGCGTGCAATGCGGCGCTCCATGGCATCGGCCATGTCGTTGAACGACTCGACGATCACGGCAAGGTCGGGATCGTCGCTGCGTTCGACGCGCGTCTCGAATCGACCGTGCGCGATCGAGTTCGCAGCGTCGGACACCGTCGCGAGCGGCCGCAGCAGCCGCCCGCCGGCCCAGGCCCCGACGGCAACACCGATCAGCACCGTCAGGGCCGCTCCGACACCCAGGATCAGGCGCAGGCTGGCAAGCGTGGCCTCGATCTCGGAGAGGGGAACGACCTCGAAGTAGAGCGTCTCGCTGAGCTGCGACACCGCTGCGGGGCGCAGACGCAGGCCGAGCGCGAGCTGGGGGACGCCGTCGAGCCGGTACCGCATCGCATGGGCCTGATCGGATCGCTCGACTGCCTCCACGAGCTCATCAGGAAGGTCGCTGGGCACGAGGGACGGTGACCGCCAGATGTCGGGCCCGGTTCGGACGATGGAACGGCTGCCGCTGAGGCTCGGGAGCGATTCGAGCAGCACGGTGAAGTCGGGGCTCTCCGCTCGAAGCGAGCCCTGCACCTGTGTGGCGTTTGCGAAGAACTGAGCCTCAGAGGAGTCCTGGCGCAGGCTCAGCATTGACCCCCGGGAGAGGCTGTAGGTCATCACCACGAGCAGGAATGCCGCCAGCATCGCACCGAGCGTGAATGCCCCGACAACGCGGGCGCGCAGCGGCAACCGGCGCAGGGGCCGCGGCCAGCGCAGCCTCATGTCACGCCCGGAGTCCGGTTGCCGCAATCAGACACAGCAACCGGCGTAGGGGCCGCGGCCAGCGCAGCCTCATGTCACGCCCGGAGTCCGGTTGCCGCAATCAGACACAGCAACCGGCGCAGGGGCCGCGGCCAGCGCAGCCTCATGTCACGCCCGGAGCTTGTAACCCAGGCCGCGAGCCGTCGCTACGTAGCGCGGGCTGGCCGGATCGTCCTCGATTTTGAGGCGCAGCCGGCGCACATGAACGTCCACGAGGCGGCCATCGCCGAAGTAGTCGTAGCCCCAGACCCGTTCGAGCAGCTGCTCGCGACTCATCACCTTGCCGGGATGGTCGGACATTTCGCAGAGCAGCCGGAACTCGGTCTTGGTCAGGTGCAACTCGTCGCCGCCCTTGGTCACCACGCCTTCGTCGGGATAGATCTCGAGGTCGCCCACGGTCCGTGGCAGGCCGCTGCCGTCGACGGTTCGGCTTCGCCGCAGCAGTGCCCTGATGCGTGCCGACAGTTCCTTCGGGGCGAACGGCTTAGTGAGATAGTCGTCCGCGCCGGCTTCGAGCCCTGCAACGACATCGTGGGTGTCGTCGCGAGCGGTCACCATGATGATCGGCACATGACTGATCCGCCTGATGGAGCGGCACAGCTCGAACCCGTCGAGACCGGGCAGCATGATGTCGACGAGCACAACATCGGTGCCCTCAGGCGTGAATCGCTCGAGGGCTTCCTCGCACGACTCGGCCTCGCTGACCTGCCAGCCCTCGTCCTCCAGCGCGAGGCGCAGCGCCGTGCGGATCCGCTCGTCGTCCTCGACTGCGAGCACGTTGGTGGTCAACGCAGCGCTCCCTTCCTGCGGAGCTGCACCGAGGCCTGGTCGGCCCATTCGCTCATGGAGCGCAGCACAAGGACCGCGAGCGCAGCCACGCCGGCCGCAGCGGCCAGGGCGCCGATCGCCGTTCCGCCCAGCGCCGGCCCGACGCATCCCCCGCTGCACTGCAGAGCACTCGTCGCATAGCCCGCAAGGCCGCCGCACACAGCCGCAACGACGATCGCGCTGAAGGCCAAGGCCCTGGCCAGCACCGAGGGCAGCGCGGTGGGCGCCGCAGTGAGCCCGATGCTGTCGCCGTCGCCGTGCGTGCTCACCCGCGCCATGGTACGGCCATGCGTGCAGCGCATCGTCAATCGCCCCGTTCCGCCCGCTCTTGTTCGCTCTGCTCAGGCCAGCAGCTCAGCCTCGCGTCGTGCGTGGCAGACTGCGCCCATGCCGCCTGACGTGCATCGATGGGCTGTTGCGGGCGGCATCCTCGCGCATGGTGATGCCCTGCTCATGGTCAACAACCGGCGGCGCAACGGCAGCACCGACTGGAGCACGCCGGGCGGTGTGATCGATCCGGGCGAGACCGTGCTCGGAGCATTGACGCGTGAGGTAACCGAAGAAACCGGCCTGGTGGTATCGGCCTGGGATGGCCCGCTGTACACGGTCGAGGCAGATGGCAGCGACGGACCCGGCTGGTTTCTGAGGGTGGAGGTGCACGAGGCGCAGCACTGGAGCGGCGACCTGGACGTCGCCGATCCCGACGGCATCGTCTTCGATGCCCGGTGGGTACGCGTCGACGAACTCGAAGATCTGCTCGCCGGCCAATACGCATGGATGGCCGAGCCATTGCTGAAGTACCTCGCCGGGGGCGCGCCGCGAGGACATGTGTTCCGATACACGGTGACCGGGGACCATCGCGACGGATTGGTGGTGACGCCGGCCGCCCCATGAGCCAGCCACAGCCTCGACCGTCCGGCGAACGCCGTCGGGGCCGCTGAATGGCGCCGCGAACCAAGGGTGCGTGGAAGTAGTGGCGGGCGCGGTCCTACACTGGCAGCAACATCGGCAATACAGCATTTGGAGCCTGTGCGTGCCGCTTTCGGAAGACGAACAACGCATCCTGCTCGAGATCGAGAAGGACTTCTACGACACCGATCCTGAATTCGCGCGGGAGGTGTCGGAGACCACGCTGACCCGCCACGCGCTGCGCAACATCCGCTGGGCAGTACTCGGCGGAATCCTCGGATTGGTCGGACTCGGTTTGGGTCTGCAGGTGCACTTTGCGCTGTCGTTCGTCGCCTTCTTGGTGGTGTTTGCCAGCGCAGTGGTGATCGAGCGCAATGTCCGCAAGATGGGCAGGCTGGGGATCGAGAAGGTCTCCGATTCCATCGCCAAGCGCTCGCGGCCGAACAACCCGGATTCCTTCGGCGACCGCATGCGGCGCCGCTTCCGCAACGACCCCAGCTAAGAGGCTGAGCCGATAGGCGAAGCCGTGGCCCGAGCGGCCCGTGAGCGATAGCGAACAAGAGCGGGAAATAACAGGTGCGAACGCGAGAAGGTTCACCTACCGACGCGGCATCTCAGCCCTGCCGTCGAGCCCGACTCGCTGCCGGCGGCGAGAGCGGGGCCCCGCTGTCAGCGCAGAGGGTCGGCATGCAGTCCCGATGCGATCCCAGCGGCTGCGCGCCGACCGGATGCGCGCCTCGAGATGCTGCGCGTCCAGTTTGGCCCCGGTGACCGTCTGCGGCGCCGGGGGCTCGGCCGCGTACGCGGCTTGTTGAGCGGCAGCCGCCAACGAGCGCATCTCGCCCGAATCGATGCGCAGCCGACGGTCGACACGATCAGCAAACTCAGCGTGCGTCTCGACCGGACGCTGATCGATGCCGAGATTGAACAGCGTCTCAGCAACGTCGTCCCAGGCGGCGCCGATCGCGGCGCGTGCATTGTGGCGGGCCCGGCGATGGTGCAGTGCCCGGCGAACTCGCACGGCCGACGGCACGATGATGAGCCAGCCGATCCCGACCGCCAGCACTGCATAGAACGGCACCACGAGCCACTCCGACCAAGTGCCTGTGGGCGCCTGCGAACCCTCGAAGTCGAGGACGTCCACAAAGCCTTCGAGATCGCCTGACAGGCCCTCCAGATCTTCGAGGCCCAGCTCGCCGATGAACCCCGAGCCCGCTTCGCCGGCCGCATCGGGGTCGCCCGGCACCACCTGCTGTGGCGCCACGCCGGTGTAGACCACAGCCCCGGGCGCGCCCCGCCCCGGGGTCGGTTCGAAGTACACCCAGCGCCCCGCAATCCACACTTCGGGCCACGCGTGATAGTGCTCGCCGCGCACCACGTAGACGCCGTCGATCAGTTCACCGGGCGTGAAGCCGACCGCCACTCGCGCGGGCAGGCCGATGGCTCGGGCCATTGCTGCATATGTGCCGGAGAACTGCTCGCAATAGCCGCGCCGTTCTTCGAACAGGAATTGCTCCATGCGTTCGGCGTCGTGGCCGCTCGGCACGCTCAATGCGTAGACGAAGTTCTCGAGAAAGAAATTCTGCAGCGCCAAGGCCTTCGCGTACGGGCCGGATGCGTCGGCGGTGATGTCAGCCGCGAGGCCGGCCACCCGTTGGTTGAAGCCGTCGGGCAGGGCCAGATAGTTCTCGGCGATGTCCGGCGGCACATCTGCGCCGGCGGCCACGAGCCCCGCGACGGACGGAACGCCCACACTCGAGCTGACCGTGTAGGTCATGCCCGATTCCAGCTCGCGGCTGTGCTCGGTGACCAGCGTGCCGGTCTCGGGGTCGTACAGCGCATCGGGGCCGTCGTAGGCGACCGGTTCGTAGGCGGCAGGCAGCCAGATGCTGTCGAGCGCGCCGATGGTGAACTGCTGGGTGAGCAATTCGTCGTCGGTGCGTTCGCCCAAGTGCCGGGACGCATCGCCGTAGAGCTGCTCGGATCCCCAGAACGTTCCGTCGAATCGGCTGAGGCCCGAGACCCTCCAGTACGCAGGGGCATCGGCCTCAACCCGGAACAATTCGGCGCCCGAGGTTCCCACCAAGCGACCTTGGGCGTTGACCAGGGGGCTGATCGTCACCCTCGACGCGGGGGCGCTGCCGTCGAGGTCTTTCCATGAGACGATGGCAGGGGCGTCGCTGCCGGGCAGCAAGGGCACCAGCAGCGCAGCGCCGAGTGCAGCGCCGGTGCCCAGACGCAGCGCCGTGCGCATGGGCACGCCGGCGCGCCGGCGCTCGCTCGCGCCCACTGATGTCCGGTCGCCGGTGTGGTGGATGCCGTGTGCGGCCACGAACGCTGCTGCGCACGCCACCATCGCAGCGGCGCTGCGGATGCGCCACGCATCGGTCCCCAACGCCCCCACGAACGCGAGCACGCCGAAGGCGGGAAGCAGCCCTTGCCCTACCGAGCGCGTACGCAGCGCCAGTGCGTCGGAGGCAAAAGCCGCGAGCCAGATGACCGCACCGCCGACCAGCAGGAAGCCAGCGGCGGCGGGCGTCGGCGCCTCCACGATGCCGAAGGCGTCCCAGGCGGCGGTCACGTCGGCTGTCGCCTGTCGCAGCGTCTCGGCGGTGGGAAGCAGGCGCAGCCAGAGTGTGTCGGAGTACAGGGCCAGTCCTTCGACGATGATCAGCATCACCGCCGATGCCGTCGAGGCCGCCGCAAGCGGCCAGCGCTGGCGTCGTGTGACCGCAGCCGAGGCATGGCCGCCCAACGCCATGATGAGCCACAGCGGCGCGTAATCCCACGAGTCGAACAGGCGGCGAGCGGTGAGGACCGCGAGCAGCGTCAGCAGCCAGAGCGACACCTCCACCTGCCACAGGCTCCGCCCTTTCATGTGCGCACAGCGTTCGCCGAAGACGATGTCTGCGCGGCAGCCCACTTGGGCCCCAGCTCGGCGAGCGTGCTGATGTCGACCACTCCCGGGCCGGCCGCAGGCAGGGCATCACCGGATCGGCGCACGCGGATGACGGTCATCGATGACGTGCGCGATCCCGCTGCCGCGATTGCAGCGGCATCTCGCGCCGCATCCAACGCGGTGCCTCCGAGCACCACGACCACCGCGCCCACGGCCGTCGCTGCGGCTGCGGCGAGCGTGCTGCGCAGGGACCCCTGCGCCGAAGTGGAGACGTCGGCGAGATGATCGAACAGCTGGGCCAAGCCCTCTCCTGAGGTCACGAAGCCGGTGTCTGCGCCCGCCACCGTCAGCAGTCGCAGCGGGTCGTGCCGGGTGGCGCTGGCCAGCACCACGCTCGCGGCGGCAGATACAGCCAGCTCGAAGCTCCCGTCGGCCAGCGGGTCAGCGTCGAAAGCGGTGCTGCGAGTGTCGAGCACCACCGTGACCCGGCTGCGGCGGGGCACTTCGTCTTCTCGCACCATGGGGCGCCCGAGACGCGCCGTCGAAGGCCAGTGGATGCGGCGGACATCATCGCCGACGGTGTAATCGCGCAGAGCGTAGAAGTCCTCGCCGATGCGCTGCAGGGTGTGCACGTCGGCTGCAAGGCCCAACGGTTCAGGCCCGCGGGCCAGGCGAGGCGGTACCAGTGTCTGCGTCGCCGGATAGACGACCAGCATGGTCCGCGGGCCTTCGCCGATGGAGGTGCGCGCGAGGCCCATCGGATCGACGACATCGACCTCGGCAGGTCCGATCTCCAGGCGTCCGCGGCGTTGAGTGGGCAACAGGTACGAGGCGCTCAGACGCTCGGCGGCGAGCAGCGGGCCGACCCTCAAGCGCGCTCCGAGCGTGCCGGTGACCGGGTCGGTGAGCTGCAGCACCGGGGCGGGACCGCCCAGATTGGTGAGGGCGATCTGCACCCGCGCATTGCCGCCGGCATGGACGCGCGCAGGTTGTACCGAACGCTGAATCCGCAGACGGATCCGGCGCGTCCGAGTCCACACCACTGCCGCGGCGACCAGCGCGATCCCTGCGAGTGCGAGCACCAAGAGCTCGCCCATGCCGAACAGCCGACCGGCGCCGGCGGCGACTGCTGAGCCGATCCCGACCCACCAGCCCCGCCGCGTCAGCACGCCGCCAGCCTC
>JAJDZE010000202.1 GCA_022824805.1 Acidimicrobiia bacterium
GCGTATTGACGCGCAACCGTCGTCGGGGGCGGATCGGCGGCGCGTAGGGTGCCGCCGTGCATCCGTTCAGATTTGGTGTCCAATACGGCAAGCCTGAGAGCCCCGCTTCGTTCCGCGAGATGGCACGCAAGGTGGAGGATCTCGGCTACTCGTCGCTGTTCTGCCACGACCATTTCTGGGACAGCTGGTCGCCCGTCGTGCATCCCGCTGTTGCGGCGGAGATCACCACGACGCTGCGGGTGGGGACGCTGGTGTACGCCGCCGATTACCGGCACCCCGCGGTGCTGGCGAAGGACTTCGCCACGCTCGACCTGCTGGCAGAGGGCCGGACCGAGTTCGGCATCGGCGCCGGCTGGCTGACTGACGACTACGAGCAGGCGGGCATCCCGCTCGACCGGCCCGGCGTGCGCATCGACCGCATGATCGAGGCGTTGGAGGTCATCAAGGGGCTGTGGCGGGGCGAGTCCTTTGACTACGAGGGCGAGCACTACCAGATCTCCGGCATGATGGGCCGTCCGCTGCCCCACACGCCGGGCGGGCCGCCAGTCATCATCGGCGGCGGCGGCAAGCGGGTGCTGAGCGAGGCGGCACGGCTGGCCGACATCATCAGCCTGAATCCCAATCTGCGGTCTGGCACCGTGGGTCCCGATGCCGCCCGCAGCTCGGTAGCGGACAGGTTCGTCGAGCGCCGCCAGTGGATCGCCGATGCCGCCGGCGACCGCTTCGCCGACATCGAGATCCAGCTCAACACGTTCATGGCGCTGGTGTCCGACGACGCAGACAGCGTGCTCGAGCAGTTCGCGCCCGGCTTCGGGCTGACGCTGGACGAAGCCCGCGAGGTCCCGTTGGTTCTGGCCGGCACGGTCGATGACATCTGCGAGCAGCTGCATCACCATCGCGAAACCTACGGCGCCAGCTACATCATCATCCACGACCCCGAGGTAGACGCAATGGCGCCGGTGGTGGCCCGGCTCGCCGGCACCTGAGCGGCACGCTGGCACCCGGCGTGTCGCGACTGACGCAGCGGCACTGCGACAATGAGCCAATGATGCCGACGCCGGATAACTCAACGCCCGAAAATGATGGTGGCGCGTCTCGCGGCACGCGCGATGCTCAGCGACGCAGCCGTCGGCTGCCGTCTTTACGCCCTGTTCGACAGAGGAGGCCTCCTGTGGGCACCACGCACGTCACCGTCACCGTCAAGAACCCAGCAGCACGCGATCGCGCCTGGCAAGGCGAGTTCCTGGTGGACACCGGCGCCATCGATTCGCTGGTGCCGCGCCGGCACCTCGAAGCCATCGGCGTGGCGCCGATCGGCTCCCGCACCTACGAGATGGCGGACGGCCGTCGGCTGCAATTCGACATAGGAGGCGCCGAGCTCGAGTTCATGGACGAGACGGTCATCGGCACCGTGGTGTTCGTCGACGACGACGTCGAGCCGTTGTTGGGCCTCACCGCGCTGGAGTCAGCAGGCATCGAAGTCGACCCGCGCAACCAGCAGCTCAAGCGCCTGTCCGCCGTACGACTCAAAGCGCTCGCTGCCCACTGACCCCAACAACATGAATGTCACAACCCTGACGTAAGTTCGCTGGGGTGCAGCAGCTCTCGATTCGACGTGTCGGCTATGGACGACCGGCCTGCGACGCGCTCGAGGCGTTCGTGCGCGATGCCAAGGTCGATGATCCGTTCGCGCCGGTCACGGTGGTGGTGCGCAGCAACTACGAGGGCGTTGCACTTCGCCGGCAGCTTGCGCGGCGGCAGGCCGAGCAGACCGACCCCGAACAGAGCCGCCGCGGGCTTGTCGCCATCGAGTTCTGGACATTGCAGCGGTTGGCCGACGAGTTGGGGTCCACTCGCTTGCAGGCGCAGGGACGCCGCCCGGTCAACAACTTGGTCATCGCTGCGGCGATTCGCCGGGAGCTGGCCGAAGCCCCCGGCATGTTCGCCGACATCGCCGATCACGCAGCAACCGAGGTCTCACTGGCACGGACATTTGCCGAGGTGCGCTCGCTTCGAAGCGAGCAGCGAGAACGGCTCGGCACATCCGAATCGGCACGGGTGCGCGAGGTGGCGGGTTTCGTCAAGCGGGTCTGGGAACGATTGGAAGCACAGCGCTACTACGACCCGAACGATCTGCTCGAACACGTCGCCGGCCTCCTGAGCGGTCTCGCAGAAAGCGAAGAGGAGCGCCGGCGGCAGCGGCTCGGTCGCATCGTGCTGCACCTGCCGCGAGACCTATCACCGAACGAGATTCGACTGGTGCAAGCGCTGGCAAGCGCCACCGACATCGTCGTGCACCTCGGCGTCACCGGCAATCCAGCGGCGGATCGCCCGGCACACGATCTTCACGCGGCCTTGAACTCGACCGGCAGCGATTCGACGGCCTCGCAGCTCGTCGCCGAGGCCGGACTCGACGAGGCCACTGCCGACCGCATCATCAGCGTCACCGATCCCGATGAGGAGGTTCGCACGGTGGTGCGGTCGGTGCTCGAAGATCTGGGCGACGGCATACCGGCTCACGAGATCGCCATCCTCGTTCCTGCCCGTGATCCGTATGCGCGCTCGCTCGCCGATCAGATGGATGCGGCTGGCATCGCGTGGAACGGCGATGCCGCCCAGTCGCTCTCGGAGTCCGTCGTCGGGCGCTTCGTACTGAGCTTGATGCGATTGGTCGTCGATCAACGGATGCGACGCGTCGACGTCATGGCGCTGCTGGCCGAAGCTCCCCTGTGGAGACGCATCCAATCGGCTGACGGCAAGCGGAGCCGCGCTCAGGTGCCAGCGGCTGCCTGGGAGCGGCTGGCCCGAGCTGCCAACGTCGTAGAGGCTGCCGATTGGGTCCCGTCGTCGAGCCAGGGCGCTCGATCCGGCGATCCGGCTACGCGGCTCGGCCGCCACATGCTCCTGCTCGACTCGCAGATCGCCGCTGAGGAATCCGACCCTGAAGCCAGCGATGCCCGGCTAGCCCGCCTCCAAGCGGACCGGGAGCGCTGCGGCGACCTGGCCGAGTTCATCTCCGACTTGTCCCAGCACATCAGCCGAGCCGTATCGCTGCGCAGCTGGGACCACCTCTCCGCGTGGTTGCGCAGCCAAGTGACCGACTTCCTCGGTCACACGACCGCAGACGACTGGGCGCCAGGCCTGCCTGCTGGCACGACCGGTGCGCGCTGGGATGTCGAACGGGCCGCTGCTCAGCGAATCGATCACATCGTCAAAGGGCTCAGCACCCTCGGCGCCATCGAGCCAGCCGCCGATGCATCGCTGCTCCTGCGCACGCTGCAGTCGCAGTTGGCCAGTCCGCATGGGCTGAGCGGCAGGGTCGGCACCGGTGTCTTCGTCGGCAGGATCGGCAGCCACCCCGCTATTTCACGACAACGGCTGTACATCCTGGGTTTGGCCGAGGGCATCTATCCCAACCGTCAGCTTCCAGACAGCCTCATCGGCGATGGCGATCGGCATCGAGGAGCGCTGCGGACCCGTTCGGAGCGCACAGATGCGCAGCACCGCGATCTGCTGGCGGCGCTGGCGTGCTGCATTGGGCGCAGCATCGTCACCGTCCCGCGCGGCGACCTGCGCCGGACGGCCGAGAATGTGCCCTCGCGCTGGCTGCTGCCGACGGTGCAGCAGCTTGCCGCTGCGGCCGAGCAGCCCAGCGACGACTTCTCCGGCGGCTATCTCGACGCGGAAAACCTGACATCGGCGGCAGCTTCAGGGTCCATCGGCGGCCTCAGCGTCAGCCATTCGTTCCTGAGCAGCTTGCTGCATGCGCGATTCCCTGCGACCGAGGCCGAGTTCGACAGCCGCGACCTGCTGAACGCAGCCGCCGGTGGCGACAGGGGCAGCCATTGGCTGTTCGCCGACGAGGCCGAGCCTGCATTCGCACGCGGCGTTGCGCTGTGGCGCGGGCGCCAGAGCCACCGCTTCACCCGTTTCGACGGCAACCTCGGCGATGTCGTTATCACAGGCGACAGCTTTACCCAGACGCTCTCGGCCAGCCGACTGGAGACATGGGCCACGTGTCCGCGCAAGTACCTGTTCTCCTACCTGCTCGACATCGACGAAGTCGTCGAGCCGGAGTCCGTCGTTCGTCTCAGCGCCATCGACCGGGGACGGCTCATTCACGAGTCACTCGACGAACTGCTGCGTGAGCTGATCAAGGCAGCCCCAACGCACGCCGACCTGCCAGGGGTGGGCCGCGACTACAACAACATCGACCGCGAGCGTCTCTTGGACATCGGCGCCGCCAGGGCAGCGGAACTCGAAGCCGCCGGCGCCACCGGCTTTCCGCTGCTGTGGAGCTTCGACCGCGAGACCGTGCTTGCCGACCTCATCGAGGTACTGGCTCGCGACGAGCAGCGCGCCGACACCACCCACGCCGCAGCACGCGGCAAGGTCGTCGCTTCGGAGCACCGCTTCGGACTCGAGCCGTCGTCCCTTGGCAACGGCACGGACGCCGCCGTGCCGTACCTCCTTGAGCCGGGGCGCGTTCTGCAGTTCCGCGGCGCAATCGACCGGGTCGAGCTCCTCCATGACGGCGCAGCAGACGGCCAACCGGGCGAGCGCGGCCGTCTGGTGGTCATCGACTACAAATCCGGCTCGGAAGCGCCCTACGTGGGCATCCGCGTGCCGACGACACGCGCCAGCCGGGCAGACGACCCCACCCTGCGCGGCACCAAGCTGCAGCTCGGCGTCTACGCGCTCGCAGCCGCGCATCGCTTCGCATCAGGCACCCCGGCGACTGACGCTGTGCACCAAGCCGCCTACTGGTTCGTCTCGGCACGCGCTGGCTGGGCGTGGGTGTCGCGCCAGATGGACGAGCAGTACTTCGAACGCTTCGACGAGGTGGTGCGGTCCATCGCCGACGGCATCGACTCAGGCGTGTTCGTGGGATATGTGCGCGCGGGCGACGATCGCGCAGGCTTCACGCCCTGCCCGTACTGCGATCCCGACGGGATCGGCACCGGCGACATCGCGCGGCAGTGGCAGCGCAAGCGCGCCGACAGCGGGCTGGCCGGTTTTGTCGGCTTGGCCGAGGCCCCATTGAGCGAAGGCGAATGATGCTGACCGACCAAGCCGAACGCGATCTGGTCGCCACGGAGTCGCGTCGGCTGCTCTTTGTCGAAGCGGGTGCCGGCACCGGAAAGACCACGGTGCTCGTGAACCGGATCGTGTCGATGGTGACCGGCGCAGGCAGCTTCGATCCGGTGCCGATGGCGTCAGTCGCTGCCATCACGTTCACTGACAAGGCGGCCGCCGAGCTCCGCAACCGCGTGCGGGCCGAGCTGAACAAGGCATTGCAAACGGCGTCCGGTACCGAACGCGACCTGGTGGTCGCCGCCTTGGGCGAACTGGACGGCGCCGCAGTGGGCACCCTGCACAGCTTCGCTCGCCGCATTCTGGCTGAGCACCCCGTGGAAGCCGGCTTGCCTCCGTCGTTCGAGACGCTCGACGAGATCGCTTCGGAAGTGGCGTTTGACGAGCGCTGGGAGACGTTCCTGTCCGAGCTGCTGTCCGACGAGTCGATGCGCTGGCCGGTCGGCATGCTCGACGCGGTCGGCGTCACTCCGGCTCACCTGCGCGATCTGGCCCGAGCGCTCAACGCCAACTCTGACCGTCTCCATTGGCCTGCCCATCTGCCGGACAGCGCGCCGCTCGGCGTGGCGCACATCAGCCGGCTAGCGACGCGTCTGCTGGAGCGTCGCAACGAGTGCACCGATGCCGGTGCCTGCAAGCTGTACATCTCGTTCGACGCGATCAGCGCCCTGGTCGAACGCCTCGCGAACACCCGCAATGACCGCGAGGGCCTCCGGGTGCTGATGCGCGCTGGCGTCCCCAAGGTCGGCAACAAGGGGAACAGGCGCGACTGGCCCGATATTGCCGACGTTCGCGCTGAGTTCGCCCGGTTGTCCGACGAGATCGCCCGCGCAGTGGCATCGGTGGTGGCCGAAGCGCTGGCCCAAGTCACCGAACGTCTCCGTGCGTTCACCATCGATGGCGTCATGCACCGTCGACGCGTCGGCAGCTTGGAATTCCATGATCTGCTCACCCAGGCGCGGTGGCTGCTGCGTGACAGTCCCGCGGCAGCGCAGGTACGAGCGGCCATGGCAACCCAGTACCAGCGGCTCTTGCTCGACGAATTCCAGGACACCGACCCGATTCAGATCGAGCTGGCACAGCTCATTGCATTTCCCGACGGCGTAGACGCAGCTTCGGCGCGGCCTGAGCGGCTCTTCTTCGTCGGTGATCCGAAGCAGTCGATATACCGCTTTCGCCGAGCCGACATCGCGCAATACCGGTCCGCGCAGCAGCGGCTGGGCGAGGAACTCGGGTCGGTGCTGACGTTGAGCACCAACTTCCGCACGCTGCCGGGGATCATCGATTGGGTCAACGAGGTTTTCGGCAGCCTCATCACCGAGGAGCCTGCCCTCCAACCCCCCTACAGCGCACTGACAGCCGGGCGGCAGCTGCCTGACGATGCGCAGGCAGCAACCGACGAGGGCATCGGCACGGAAATGCGACGTGGCAGCGGGCCTCGAGTCAGCATCTTGGGACTCGACCCGCATGCCCGCAGGACGCCGATCGGCGAGGTGCGCGAGGCCGAGTCCGAAGACGTCACGGGCGCGATCACAGCGATCTTGAGCGAGCGGTGGATGGTCATCGACCCGAACACCAGCGAGGCACGGCCTGCCCGTCCCAGCGATATCGCCGTGCTCATTCCCAAGCGGACGGGCCTGCCGCAGCTCGAAGACGCCCTGTCCGACGCCGACATCTCCTACCGGCTCGAGGCTGCGTCATTCGTCTGGCGAACGCAGATGGTGCGCGACCTCATGATGTGCCTGCGAGCGGTGTCGGATCCCACCGATGCACTGGCAATAGCCAGCGCGTTGCGGACGCCTGTCTATGGCTGCGGCGACGACGACCTGTACCGCCACCGGGTCGAATGTCAGGGTTCGTGGATCTACACCGATCCGCGGCTGAACGACGCGGAGGCCACACCGGCAGTCGAGGCGCTCAGGCACCTGCTGTCGTTGCATCAGCGCAGCGCCACCTTGGGCCCGGCTGCGGTCATCGACGCTCTCGTGCGGGAGCGGCGGCTGTTTGAGCAGGTGGCGACCCGGGGGCGGCCGCGTGACGGCTGGCGTCAGATCCGGTACCTCGCCGACCAGGCGCGGGCATGGTCCGACAGCCAGCACGGCGGCCTGCGCGGCTTCTTGGCGTGGGCCAAGGGGCAGGCAGCAGAGAACTCGCGCGCCACCGAATCGATCCTGCCCGAGTCCGACGATGAGGCGGTGCGCGTGATGACGATTCACGCCGCCAAGGGCCTCGAGTTCCCGATCGTCATCGTCGCGGGTCTGCAGGACAGGCCCCGCAGGCGAGCCGGCGTGCAGGTGATCATCCCGAGTGACGGCTCGCCGCCTGAGATCCGCCTGCGGGGCGAAGTGAGCTCCCTTCGCTTCGAGGAACGCAATGAGGACGAAGTCGTGGCGTTTCATTACGAACGACTGCGCCTGCTGTACGTGGCCTGCACGAGGGCGCGCGACCACCTGATCGTCTCGGTGCACCGCAACGAACCGCCGCGGCGCTCAAGCGGCGACCACAATCTCGAGAGCGGCGAGCTGCTCAGCGCGGCACTGAGTTACTCGGGCAGCACCACCGCAGGCGAGCCGCCCGGCGGGCTCACCTGGAGGCAGGAAGACTTCCGACCCGACCCTGAGGACCGCGACGCAGCGGCGTACGACGAGCCTGACGGTTCGCACGGCCAAGCCGACGATGCCGCTGCCGATCCGGCCGAGATCCTCGCCCGCCGCGCGCAGTGGTTGCAACAACACGCGGCAGCGGTCAACGCGAGCACGACCTTGTCACATCTCAGCGCTTCCGCGCTCGCCAAGCACCACGCCGCTGTCACCGATGCCAACGGCGGCACGAGTCGTGCAGATCTCGGCACCGAGCTCGAGGCAGCGGGATTGTTGAAAGACGACGTGATCACCGACACCGGCGGCACCGCTACCGACACCGACAGCGCAGACGGCTACCGCACCGGCGGGGAACCGCTGGTGCGCCGGGGTCGCTACGGCACCGCGTTGGGCAGCGCCGTGCACGCAGTGCTGCAGAACATCGACATTGCCGACACCTCGTCGCACGACGCCACGACGCTGCGGGAGCTCGCGGATGTG
Organism: Acidimicrobiia bacterium; assembly: GCA_022824805.1. GTDB lineage: Bacteria > Actinomycetota > Acidimicrobiia > Acidimicrobiales > Poriferisodalaceae > Poriferisodalis. The sequence goes on from JAJDZE010000202.1 coordinate 8,175, forward strand.
TGCGCCCGCGACCTCGGCCTGACTGGGCACACCAGCGAGATCACGCATCGGGTGCAAGCTGCGCTCGCGAGCGGCACCGTGACGGAAGCAGCTCGCGGGCGTTTCTGGCAGGAAGTGTTCGTGACCGCTCCGCTCGACGACGGGCTGGTGCTCGAAGGCTTCATCGACCTGCTGTACGAGACGTCCGACGGGCGCCTGGTGGTCGTCGACTTCAAAACCGACGCCATCGCCGAGAGCGGCGACATCGAGCAGAAAACCGACTACTACCGCCTGCAGGGCGCCACCTATGCCTGGTGCGCGCAGCAGGCCACCGGCATGGAGGTGGATCGCATCGTGTTCCAGTTCCTGACTCGTGACGGTGTCGAAGAAGGTGTGATCGAGGGCGAAGAACTCGTCCGGGCAATCGACGAGGTGGCTGCTGCCGCTCAGAGCGCGCGGGGTGGGGGCTGGTAGCCGCCGGTGAGCTCGCCGATGCGCCGGGCCAGCGCCATGGTGGTGCGGTCGCCGCCGTAGGGGCCGACCACTTGGAAGCCCACCGGCAGGCCCTGTGCGGTGAGGCCCAACGGCGGCACGGTGGCGGGCAGGTACGACATGCCGGTCAGGATGGTCCAGCGGGTCATCTCGATGTAGGGCCGCTCGACGCCGTTTGCGAGGATGCGGCGCTCGGCGAAGGTGCCGTCCTGCATGTGGTCGAACGGCGGATGGAAGCTCACCGGCATGAGGATCGCGTCGTAGCCGGCGAAGAAGTCGGCCCACTTGCGGCGGCACTGCTCGCGCGCCATGTGACGCTCGAGCCACTCGCGATGTCCAGGGCCTTCGCCGCGGCCCGCAAGCGTCATGGCGGCCCGCACCAGCCACAGCCCCGTCTCCCACGCCGGCATCAGGTCGATATCGGGCCGCGCCGCGTGGTCGACGCTCACGCCGCTGGCCTCGAGGGCGCCGACAGCCGCATTCATCACCTCGAGCACGTCGCCGTCGACCGGGCAGTACTCGTCGTCGAGCCACGCGGCGACACGCAAGCCGCCGACGTCATCGGGTGCGGGCGGCAACTGCGGCGCCCACGGCTCTTCGGTGCGCAGCAGCACGTCGAACAGCAACTCCAAGTCGTCGCAGCTGCGCGTCAGCGGGCCGAAGACGTTGATGTCCGGCTCGGTGGTGCCGCCGCGCAGGTGATCGAGGTAGCCGGTCGTGGGGATCACCCCGAAGCTCGGCTTGTGGCCCCAGATGCCGTTGTACGAAGCCGGGAATCGGATCGAGCCGCCGATGTCGGTGCCGATCTCGAAACTGGTGAAGCCCATAGCGGTCGCCGCTGCGGCGCCGCCCGAGGAGCCGCCGGGCACTTTCGTCAGGTCCCACGGGTTGTTGGTGGTGCCGAACAGGTCATTGAACGACTGGTTGTCGGCCGACCAGCGCGGCAGGTTGGTCTTGCCGATCACGATCGCTCCCGCAGCACGGCAGGCCGCCACCACGGCCGCATCGGTGTCGGGAACGTTGTCGGTCAGCTCTCGTGCCCCGCCGGTCGAGCGGATTCCCGCGGTCATCAGGGCGTCCTTGGCGGTGAACGGAACGCCGTGCAGCGGCCCGAGCGCGCCGCCTCCGGCGTGCACGGTGTCAGCCGCTGCCGCTCGTTCCAGCGCGCCTTCAAAGTCGCGCGTCACCACGGCGTTGACGTCGCTGTCGAGCCGTTCAATGCGATCAATGACGTGGCTCGTCAGCTCGCGGCTCGACAGCTCCCCCGCGGCAATGGCGGCCGCCTGCTCGCTCGCACTCCACAGTCCCGGGTCATCGCTCGCCATCTCGTCCCCTGATCCCCAAGCGCCGGTACAACCCGGCGCTGCGCCGACGTTAGTTCTGACGTGACAGGCAGGTCCCGGTTCGAGCGCCGTCGTGGCGGGGTCGGCCTCGGTGCCTACGCAACAATCTGCCGGTAGGCGTCGACTACCGATGCCAGCTCGGCAGGCGTTGCGCCGTGCATGAGCACGGCGTCGCAGCCGAGGTCGATCTGGCGTCTGACCGCCTTGGCGCATTCGGCGGGCGTGCCCGCTGCCATCGGGGCCAGCCATTCATGGGGCAAGAGCGTGCCGATGTGCTCGAGCTCGGCAGCCGTGGCCGTGCCGTCGATCGGGGCGAGGAACTTGGCCACGACCTCGTCCGCGCGGAACTGCGCCAGCACATCGGGATCCCAGCGGTTCACCCGCACCAGCAGATCGCCGTAGTACTGCAGGTAGGTGGCCAAGCGTCCGACCGTCTTGCGCAGCCGCAGCTCAGGCGGAACCTCGTCGCTGACCACCACGAAGCACGACCACACGTTCACCTCAGCCGGGTCGCGTCCCGCCCGCTCGGCCGCCGCAGCAACCGCGTCCACTGAGCGCACCACGGTCTCGTCGGAATAGAACGCATGCAGGATGACGTCGTCGAAACAGCGCCCGCCCAGCGCCAGCGAGTTCGGCCCCATTGCCCCGATGGCCAGGGGCAGGTACTCGTCGAGCGTCGGGTCGAGCAGCAGGACCGGAACGCGGCCGGTCGGACCGTCGTAGTCGCCGACGATCTCGCCCCGGAACACGCGGCGCATCGTCAGGGCGAAATCCTCCAGTTCGGCGGTGGTGGCGGGCTCCAGGCCCATGATCTGCTGCGCCACGGCGACGCCGCGCCCGAAGCCCATCGTGAACCGTCCGCGGGCCAGGCTCTGCACCGTGAGCGCGAGGCCCGCCGTGAGCGTCGGGTGGCGGGTGTTGATGTTCGTGAGAGCCAGCGTGATGCCGATGGAGCTCGTGACCGCGGCGGCAGCGCCGCAGATGGCGCCGGCCTCCTTGCGATTAGGCCGTTCTCCGAGAAACGCCCTGCCGAGCCCCATCGCTTCGGCGGCTTGAACCTCGACGAGGGCATCGGCTGAATCGAGCGCATCGCCGGGCAGCATGTAGAAGCCCAGCTCGGGAAACTCTTGCGTTGCCACTGCTCTGTCTGACATCTGCGAGACACTAGGACACTGCCTGCGCGTGACATCGACTCATCGGCTGCATGCCACGCACAGCAGGCGCACGGCCGCCTAGCCGATCGCCGCTACTCGGTGCGCTCGACGATGAACAGCGTCTGTTCGGGCTTGCCGACGACGACCGCGAGATGCTCGCCCGCCCTGCCGACTTCGCCGTTGACGTGGTCGAGCTCCTCATCGGCGATCGGGCAGACCTCCCACGTCTGTCCGCCACGCCGCAGCATCGCCATGCCATAGCTGACATGCACCGCCGTGGCGACGTCCATGACGGTGGTCTCGTGCAGGGCCACAGCTGCGGCCCCCCCGTCGGCCGATCGACTGGCCGTCAGCTGCAGCGCAGGCACCGTGTACGTCGGCGGACTCATGGTCGTCCAGTCCAGATCGGCGGCCGATGCTGCGGCGGCATGTGCGTCGGAGCGAGCCACGTGCGGCCAGCGATCCGCGAACCCCCCGTCCAACCGTGCGAGCGGCCGGCTGTCACGCCAGAGCTCGCCGAGCTCCTCCAGTTCGGCGACGAGTTCGGCTGCCGCACCGGTCGGCGCTTCGTACTCAGTGGGGCCAGGGCACTGCTCGTCCAGCCACAGGCGCTCGACGCGCTCGAGTTCGATGGCGGTGTCGGTGACGCGAATCCGGGCGTCGAGCAGCTCCCACCCCACCGTGGGCGGTGTGTCGTCATCGACGCGGACGTAGCTCCACTGCTCGCCAGTGCTCACCGCCACCACCTGCTCACGGGCGCAGTCGAGCGGTCGAACCACACCGAGCACGGCGATGCGCCCCGATCCCGACAGATCGACGGCCACGACCTCCATGTCGCCGGGCAGGCCCACCAGCTGCCAGTCCGCGCCGTCGTAGGCGTACCAGTTGCCGGCCGCGCGGGCGACAGCGTGCGCGCCGCTGAATGAGTAGCGCATGTCTGCGCCCTCGGCCGCCGGCGGGGGATTCACGACCGACACGGTCGTGGCGAACACCGCGGCTGCGGGGCTGCTGCTGGTGGGCGGGCGGCCGTTCCAGTTCTCCGACTCAACAGCTGTCGCCGGTTCGAGCGTCTCGCCGACGGGGGGCGTGGCGGCGCCAGCCGCTGCATCCTGCGACAGCTCCGGAACGACTTGCTGGGAATCGTCATCGCTCGCCGTTGCCGCGGTCACGATCTCGTCGGCCGTCTCCTCGTCGGCCATGTCCTCGTCCGGCATTTCTTCTGCGGCCATTTCTTCCGCAGCCGTTTCCTCCTCAGCAACTCCAGATGCGACCGCAGCAGTCATCGCGGAGGCTGGTACGGCGTTTTCCTGCTGTTCTGCGGCCACCACGGAGTCGGTGAGTTCATCAATCCCGCCGTCTCGCAGAGTCACCACGCCCACCGCAGCAACGGCCACGAGCGCGAAGGCGCCCACGCCGCCGCGCAGCGCGCTGCGCCGACGCTGCAGTTGGGATGCACGCGCCTCGACGCCCGCGAGCGAGCCCGAGCCCACCGGCATCTCCGATGCTGCGCTGCGCAGCCGCCCGCGGAGGAGGTCCTCGTCGGTCACGACCCGTCCCCTGCATCAGGTGCTGGTTCCAGCACGTCGCGCAGCTGTTCCAGACCGCGGCTGAGACGACTCTTGACGGTGCCTGTCGCGATGCCGAGCGCATCGGCGGTCTCGGCCACCGACCAGTCCAGGTAGAAGCGGGCCACGATCACTGCGCGGTGCGAATCATTGAGCGTCGCCAATGCCCGCTCGAGGTCGACGTCGCGCGTGCGGTCCTCGGTGGCGTGCGGCTGGGCCAGCAGGGGTCGCCGTTCTCGTTCCCGGCGGACCCGCCGCAGCCACGACCGTGCCCAATTCAGCCCGACGCGGAATACCCAGCCCTGCGGATTCGCGTAGGCGCTGACCTGTCCCCAGCGCTGACACGCGCGTGCACATGCCTCGTCGGCTGCTTCGGCGCCGAGCGCGCTGTCGCGCAGTGCCAGCCCGAGCGCCCGCGCCAACTCGTCGCGATGGGCCGCATAGAAGTCCTCGAAGCGGACCGCCACCGCATCGATGGGGCCGGCACCGGTCGACGGCGTGCCCTCAGCCGCGCTCACCGTCAGTCCTGAGCGGATGGCGCCCGAGCCGATCGCGCCCGATTCGGCCAGCGGGGCAGCCGGCTGCGAAGCATCGAGACGCAGACCCAAGCTCATCACTGCCGGAATCGTCGATGCAATGGGCGCGCCAGCCATGCCAAGTCCCCACGAAAACTGCCTGCCCCTTCAGACTCCCGCCGGACTGTTTCGGTTCCATGAAGATCGTTGCATGAACGTCATGGACAACGGTCACGGTCGCCTGTGCGCGCGCCCCTCGGCCGCGAACCCGTCCTCGACGAGCACGCCTGCTTCGCGCAACGCGTCGATTTCCGTACGGCCTGCGCCCAGCCACTCCGTCAGCACCTCGCCGTTGTGCTCGCCGAGATAGGGCGCCACAGCGTCCGATGTCACCCCCGAGACCGCCGCCGAATCTGGCCTGGCGCCGGCAAATCTGTACGGCGTCTGGGTCACGCGGCGCGTGCCGCCGTCGCGCGCACTGATCTCCACCGAGGAACCCCGATGGGTCGCGGTGGGCGATTCGTGCGCCTCCGCCGTCGTGCGAATGTCGCCCCATGCCAGGTTGGCTTCGTCGAGGGCCGACAGCATCTCCGCACGGGTCGCAAACGAGCCCAGGAACGCGTTGATCGCATCGGTGCGGTGCGCCCGCTTGGTCGGGATGTCGGCATCGGGGGGCGACGGGTCAGCGAGCCCATGGGTCTCGCTCAGCTGCCGCCAGATCCATCGGAAATCGCCTGCGGTCAAGACCGGGCCGTCGACGCCGTCCCACACGAGCCCGCCCTGGGATGTGTAGTTGCCGCCGTCGAGTCCGGACTGGCTCCCCTCATCGGTCGCCAAGAACGACTCGAGCATGGCGATGTCGATGTGCTGGCCGTGCCCGGTTGTCTCCGCGACGCGCAGCGCGGCGAGGACCCCGACGGATCCGTGCAGTGCTGCGTTGGTATCGGCGACGGCCAGGTACGGCTCTTGGAGCGGCTGCTGGTGCATCTTGGCGGCGCGGGCCATCCAGCCCGACTCGCCGTGCAGCACTGCCGCATAGGCCGCTCGCTGCGAATCGGGACCCTCCTGCCCGAATCCGCTGATCGACAGCATCACCAAGGCCGGGTTCACTTGGCACAGCTCGGCAAACGACAGGCCGTGGCGCGCCATGACGCCGGGTCGGAAGTTCTCCACGAGCACATGGGCCTGCGCCGCGAGCCGCTTCACCGTCTCGGCGCCGCCCTCGGCCCGCAGGTCGATGCAGACGTTTCGCTTGCCCACGTTCTGCTGGGTGTAGAAGCCGGCGAGCCCGGCCCGGTTGACGCCCCACAGGCGCGAGATGTCGCCCTCGGGCGGCTCCACCTTCACGACGTCGGCCCCGAGGTCGCTGAGAATCCGTCCGGCGAACGGCCCGGCCAGAACGCGGCTCATGTCGACCACGCGGATGCCTGCCAACGGCTTCATCGACTCTCGCTCCCGTCGCTTGCGAGTTGGCTCAGCGAGGCTGGTCGCCGGCGATCGTCACCCGGAGCATGTGCCGACGCTGCCCGTGGTAGTCGTTCAGCGCGTAATGCTGGACGCTGCGGTTGTCCCACATGGTCAGCGTTCCCGGCGCCCACCGCACCCGGCACGTGAACTGCTCGCCGACCGCATGGCTCCACAGCATGTCGAGCAGCGCCTTCGATTCGTGCCGGCGCATGCCCGAGATGGCCTCGGTGAACGCCCGATTCACATACAGCGCCTTCGCGCCGGTCTCGGGATGGGTGCGCACGACCGGATGCGTCAGCTGTGCGTGCGCCTCGTCGGACACCTCTACCTTCATCGAGCTGCGCTGGCCGGCGTAGCGGTCTGAGTCGCCTCGCCGCCCGTACTGGCGGGCTGCTGAGTGCACTGCGCTGAGGCTCTCGGCGAAACGCTTCATCGTGTCGGACAGCCCCCTATAGGCCGCCTGCTGGTTCGCGAACAGCGTGTCGCCGCCGAAGCTCGGCACCTCCACCGCATACAGCGCTGTCGCCATCGGGGGGCATTCCAGGAACGACATCTCCGAATGCCACCCGCCGCCGAAGTTGACCGTCTCGTGTGGCTCTTTGATGACCGGCACCACCTCGGGTTCGTCGGAGGTGCCGCCGAGGTACGGGTGACGCTCGAGCTCGCCGAAGCGACGGCCGAAATGTGCGAGCGCTGCTGCATCCATCTGCTGGTCGCGGATCACCACGACGTGGTGCGTGCACAGCGCCTCCCAGATCGCGGCGCACCCGGCGTCGTCGATCGCGGTGACGTCGAGCGGCTCGCCGTCGGGCGCCCACAGCTCGGCGCCGAGTGCGCCGGCGAGCGGCTTGGCCGTGATGCTCATGACGACTCTGTCGCGTTCGTTGCTGTCGTGTTCATTGCGGCGTCCTTGCCTCGATCGGCTCACTTCGGCGTCGTGACGGCATCGACGGATCGAGTGCTGACCCCGATCGGATCCGCCTGCCTCAGCCGCCGTGCCACTTCCCCCGCTGCAAGTATCGCCTCATCGGGGTCGCCGCCGCACAGCGTCATGTTGATGTGGCGGCAGCCAGCGTCGAGGTACGGCATGAAGAACTCGACGATGTCGTCGACCGTGCCGCACGGCGTGTACTTCTCGAACGCCTTGAACGGCACCCGGTAGAAGCGCTCCAGCTCGGGGCCGACCCAGCCGGCCGCTTCTTGGGGGGTGTCGCCCAGGCCGATCCACAGCTGGATGCCGTGATCCGGTGCGTCGGGTGCAGGGGCATCGGTCGCCCGCTCGGCGGCGGCCGTCTCTGCGTACAGGCGCAGCGCCGCCTGGTAGTGCTCGACCGTGCACCAGATGCCCAGCCAGCCGTCGGCGAAGCGACCGGCTCTGCGGATGGCGGCATCGGACCGGCCGCCGACATAGGTCGGGATGGGCGGGTCGGGCACCGGCACGATGCGGGCCCCCGAGAAGGCGAAGAACTCGCCTGCGTGATCGACGGTCTCGCCGGCCAGCAGCCGCAGCACGATGCCGAGCGATTCGTCGGTTCGGCGCCCCCGGGTTCGCGGATCGACGCCGCACACCTCGACTTCGTGGCGGTCGTCGCCGCCGATGCCGACGCCGAAGCTGATCCGTCCCGGTGCCATCTCGGCCAGGTTCGCAAGCTGGCGGGCGACGGGAATCGGGTGGCGCAGCGGGAGCAGGTACACGCCGAGATACACGCCCAGCGTGGGGTGCAGGTTGGCCAGCGCCGCCGCGGTGACCATGCCGTCATTGCCGTGCCCGATCCGGAAGCTGACGTGGTCGGCGAAGAACACGTGGTCGATGCCCGCATCGGCGACGAGCTCGAGCATGCGACGGCGGTCGGCCCATGGCCGTGACCAGAGCTTGACGTCGGGTGTGACGCCGATCCGGACGGGCGGTGCAGCGGGGCGCCCGGTCACGGCGCAGCCGCCTCGCTGCGGGCTGGGGCATCGCTGCCGGCAGGCGCATCCCAGAGCACCGGCAGGTGCTTGAAGCCGTGCTGGAAGTTCGACAGCAGGCGCTCGGGCCTGCGGGCCGGGTCGAGGCGCAGGTTGGGGAGCCGCCAGAGCGACTCGGCGAACATCGCGGACATCTGGCGACGTGCCAGGTGGGCGCCCAGGCAGAAGTGCGGACCTGCCCCGAACGTGAGGTGGTCGTTCGGACTGCGCTCGATGTCGAACAGGTCGGGCTCGGCAAACACGGCCGGGTCGCGATTGGCCGCCACATGGAAGACCACCACCTTGTCGCCTGCACGCACGGAGCGGCCGCCGAGTTCGACATCGCGCGAGGCCGTGCGGCGGAAGTGCACCACCGGCGGAATGAACCGCAGCATCTCCTCGATGGCGCCGGGCAAGAGCCCCGGATCGGCGAGCAGCTTGTCGAGCTGTCCGCGGTGCTGCAGCAGCGCCCAGAGCCCGCCGGGGATGCCGTTTCGCAATGTCTCGTTGCCGGCTACGGCGAACAGGAAGAACATGGTCTCGAACTCTTCGTTGGTGATGCCGCCCTCGGCGTCGTCGGCAGCCAGCAAGATCGACACCACGTCAGAGCCCGGATTCGCCCGCTTGTAGGTCGCAAGGTCGTGCGCGTACCCGTACATGTCCGCGAGGCCCTCGCGCGAGCGAGGGTCGGGCATGCGACCGTCGGGTCCGGGGCGGATCTGGGCCCGCACCTCGCAGGCGCGACGCGCCATCTCGGTTCCTGTGGCCGGATCGAACGCCTCAGACACGGAGTACTCGGCGTCTTGATAGCCGATGACCCGGTTGGACCAGTCGAACAGCAGCATCCGGTCCTGCGACGGCACGCCCATGATGTCGGCGAGCGTCAGCAGCGGCAGCTCGGCTGAGACCTCCTTGGCGAAGTCGGCGTGCCCGCGATGGGCCACTGCGCTCACCAGCCGCTCGGCCCGAGTGGAGATGGTGGCCTCCAGCTCGGCCACGGCGCTCGGCGTGAATGAGCGCATGAGCAGGCGCCGCAGCCGCGTGTGCTGCGGCGGATCCTGGTTGAGCATCATCCGCTGGACGAATTCGAGCATCGCAGCGGTCTGAGGGTCGCGGATCTGCGTGCCGCCGAGGTGTGACGAGAACGTCCCCGGATCGCGCAGCACCCGGTTCATGAGCTCGTGCGTGAGCACCGCCCAGAAGCCAGGTCCGGCCTCCCAGCCCATGAGCTCGGGCTCGGGCACCCAGTGAACCGGGGCCTGTGCCCGCAGATCGGCAATGAGGTCGTGCGGCACACCGTCCAGATACGTACGCGGATCGAACAACTGCGTCGGATCCGGTGCCGTGCCGTTCGAGCCGTTCGCGGCACAAACCGTGCTCACGCCGCTCAGCCTGCCACTTGACGCTGCGCGGAATCCACGTCCGTGCCGTCGCTCGACCCCTCTGCGACGCCGGGACCATCGACATCGTCGCTGTTCGGCCTTGCCGCAGGGCTGTGTTGACTGCCGCCGCGCTCGGGCGGAGCAGGCGGCTTGGCGAGCATGAAGAAGACCATCCCCACGCCCGTCATCACGGCGAGCACGACGAAAGCGGGCGTGTAGCTGCCGGTCACATCCGCCACCCTGCCCGCGAACAGCGGCCCGAGCACGGTGCCGGTCAGCACGATCGTGGAGCTGATGCCCATGATCGTGGCGAACGAGGACGTGCCGAAGAAGTCGGCGCGCAGCGCCTGCATGAGCGGGCCCCGGGCGCCCCAGGCCAAGCCGTGCAGCAGCACGAACAGCACGATGACCCAGAAGTTGCCAGACCATGCGAGCAGCAGGAGCGCCACAGCGTGGCCGCACATGGCCACCGAGGCGATGAGCCGCTTGTTGATCCGGTCGCCGAGGTAGCCGCCGAGCGCCATGCCGGCCACCTGCACGAGCGGGAGTGCGGCGGCGACGAAGCTGGCCTGCTGCAGCGAGTAGCCGCGCTCGGAGGTCAGGAAGAGCGGCAGATGCGCCATCACCACGCCCACCACGAACAGGGCGCTCATGTGCCCGAGCGAGATCATCCAAAAGGCGCGGGTGCGCATGGCCTCCTTGGCCGTGAAGTGGATGTCGCTGAGACCCTCGGCTCGGACCGTCCTGCCGTTGGCGACCACGCTCGCGCCGCCGTCGACCTGCTGCCCGAAGTCCTCCGGACGGCCGTCGAGGTACTTCGCGAGCCACCAGGCCGCGGCTGCGCCCGCCACGCCCGACACCGCAGCGGTCGTCCGCCAGCCGAACTGCGTGAAGCACAGCGCCACGAGCGGCACGCACAGCCCGCCGACACCGAGGCCCATGCCGCCGACCGACAGCGCCCGAGCCCGCAGCGCCTCGAACCAGCGCACGATCGAGACCGTCACCGTGACGAAGCCGCAGAAGCTGGTGCCCACGGCGATGAGCAGGAACGCCAGATAGAAGTGCCACAGCGTCCGCAGCTGGCTGAATGCGACGAAGCCGACCGCCATGAACACGGTGCCGACCCGGGCGATGGCACGAGGGCTGAAGCGGTCGAGCAGCCAGCCGTGGACCGGCCCGAGCAGCGCCGTCTCGGCGCGATTCATCGCGAACGCGCCCGACAGCGCCGTCTTGCTCCAGCCGTATTCTTCTTCGAGCTCGACGAAATAGGCACCCAAGGCGTGCATGACCAGTGCCGCCTGCAGACCCTGCATCACTGCCCCCGCACCCACCACCTTCCAGCCGCGGAAGGTGGTGCTGCGTTTGGACATCGTTACATCCTGCCTGATCGGGCGGCTGCTGCGTCGCTTCAGAAGCTGCGGCGGCCGGCGTCCCGCTGTCAGCGGTTATTTGCAGACTTGTACCCAGCCGGAGTACTTGGTGTCGGCGGTGTCAGGCTGGTAGTCGCGGTCGCTGGGGCTCGGACCCGGGGCGAACTCGACTCCGTGGAACAGCGCGTCCGAGTTGGTGAACACGGCCCGCACCCAGCCCGCGCCGCTGCGCGGACATCCGGGATGCTCGTCGGGCCCCTTGCTGTCGTCGCCCAGCGAGTATGACGACGCGCTGCCGTGCCAGTTGGCCTCAATGGTGACGTCCCACTGATCCCAGCCTGTCTCGCCGTCGACGCTGCCGCGCTCCTCGAGACGGAAGCTGTAGTGCTGATAGGACGCCCGGTGGCTGTGGATGTGCATCTTGCCGTTGCGGGCGAGGTCCTCCTGGAGGGTGATCTGGAGGTGGTCGTCCTCCTTCACCTCCAAGGTGGGGTTGTTGCCGCTGGTGGAGTCCTTGACGTTGAACACGTAGTAGCGCAGCTTCTCGCCGACGTAGTTGTCGTCGTGCACGACCAGGTTCAGCGGCGTGCGCCAGAGGTTGCGGCCTGAGACTTTGGTCCATTTGCCTTCACCGCCGAAGCAGCTGTGGTTGAAGCCGGACAGGTTGCAGGGTGTCGTGGCACTGTCTTGGAGGTAGAACTCGCGGTGGGCTTGGCCGTCGATGGTGAACGAGGAGCGGCCGACGTACTTGTTGAGCGGCTGCTTGAAATTCGCCCGCGCGCCGGCTGCTGTGGTGCCGCGGCGCACCTCCACCGCGACGACGCGGTCGATGGCGCTGCCGGTGCGGATCGGGTTCTGGTTGGTGACGATGTAGCCGCTGACATGATCCTGGCGGTTGACGTAGTCGGAGTGCGTCTCCTTGAGCGGCTGGGTGGCCGTGGCGCTGTAGCCAGACCCGTTGACGTTCTCGAACTCGATCCAGTAGTTGCCGGTATGGGGCGTGGGGCCGGTCTGGCCGCTGTCGCGCAAGATGAGGGTGCTCAGCTTGGTGCGGTACTTGACCGGCGCGTGCGGGTCATACGACTCCAACTCCACCCACCACAGCTCGATCTTCTGCTCGTCTTGGTAGTAGCCGTTGTCGGGCCAGTTCCATGAGATGGTGCAGGTGTCCACCGTCCCGCCCCCAAGGTGCGTGTTGAACATGCAGTCCTGGTTGTCGAGCCAGGGCCACTTGCCGCCACCGGACAGGCGCAGCCCGATCTGGCTGGCGGGGCCGTTGTCTCGGTACGCGGCGAGTCTCTGCTCGTCGAAGTTGTCGACGGGAACAAAGAAGCCAATTTTGACTTGTTCGCGGCGGTACAGCCTTTTGTTGTGCTCGTTCCACACCAGCGTGTGCTCTGCTGCGTCGTACCCGTAGTTGCCGTCGGGTGCCCACGCCGGTATCGGCGCCGGCGCAGCTCTGCCTTGGCCGTTGTTGGAGCCCGCATAGCCCGACGTGAACGTATTGCCGCTCCGAACCAAGGGCGCCCAGCCGTCGTTGCTGCCGCCGGGCTCGTCGCCGGCGTCGTAGTCGCCCGACGAGCCCCTGATCCACACGGCGTCGTTGTGCCACACGCCCGAGGAGACGCCGTAGGTCCCCGACGAGGTCCACTTCGGGAGAACCGCCTGATTGATGTGCGCCCAGATCGTCGAATTGAAATACGTCGACCGGTTGCTGCCGTCGACCACTGTCCACCAGCCGTTCTGCGGATTCGAAGATGTCAGCGTCAGGTCGGGGCGCTCGTTGGGCACGGCGCCGTCCACCACCGCCGCCACGTAGCCGAGCAGCCTGCCGGTGCTCAACAGGACCAGATCCGAGCTGCCGGGCCCCGTGCCTTCGCCGACAGCATGCGTTTGGTTGATCCCCGAGCTCCGGGCGATGCCCACACTGTCGATGGTGTCGCTGATGCTGACCGACATCACGTCGTGGGTGCCCTGCACCGTCGTGCCGGAAGCACCGATGTCGTGATATTTGAGCAACACACCATTGAGTTCCGTGCCGGGGCGCCCGTCGTTGGGGATGGAGTATTCGACGATCGCCAGGCGGGCCTTGTGTGCTGTCAACGCGGCGTTGCTGCAGCCGGAGTCGTTCCAGCCGGGATTGCCGGTGCCCGCAACGTCGTCGGTGCCCGACCGGTTGTTCGCAGACTGGTTGTTTGTGAACCCGGTGCCGCTCACCCGCACCGACCACGTGCCCGTCTCTTTACTGGCGGGATCTGTGATTGCAGTGCCGTCAAGGTCCGTGAGGGTCAGGTAGCCGCGCATGATGCAGGTGCTGTCGTTGCTGGGGTTCGTGTCGTTGAGCACGTCGGGGAAAACAAACACGCGTATTTGGCCCGAATTGCCCTCGAACCTATTGGCCCGGGCAGTGTGCTCGTCTATGTAGGTGTTGCCAGAGCCGGGGTGGTCGCCGTCCACCGACCCGCTGAAGCTGTTGCTGGTCGCCGCCGAGAAACAAGAATTCCACTTCTCGTTCCAGGTGGAGCTGGTGCCGCAGCCGACCACCACATGCGCTGTGGCGGTGTCGGTGAGTTGGCCGTCCGACGCGGTGACGGTGAGGTCGCCGCCGCCGCGGCTGAGCCCGGGGTTGAGCGCCAGGGTCACATCGGCACCGTTCAGCGTCGCGGTCATCGTGGAGCCGCTGATCGAGGCGGTGAAGGTCAGGTCCTCGCCCTCAGGGTCAGAGAAATAGTCGGTCAGCGTCAACGTCTTCGACGTGGCCCCGCCGGTGACGGCGATATGGCCGGGGAACGCCGTGGTCTGTGTGGGCGCCTCGCCGGGGTTCACCGGCCACGGGCCGTGCTCCGCGACCTCACCCTCGATCTTCTTGATCGCAGGGGCGACGCGCTCGAACAGCGTGTTGCCCCCCAGCCGCAGCCTCTCCGCCTCCGCAGCAGTCATCGCCTGCAGCTTGTCGTCGGCGACTTCGCGGCCGAACGCCAACAGCACCCGATCCCACCGGTCGGTGTGCTGTCGGGACAGCCTCAGCACCGGATCATTGCGGACCTCTTCGGCCTCGGCGATCAGGTCCTCATACGGCGCCCAGAAATCCGCCCACGTCACATCAGTACGCGGCGGACGGCTGTCCACCTGCTTCGTGTCATTGTCCGCCACCGCCAAGGTCGCGTTCCAGTTCGCGCCCACGTTGTAGCGGCCGCTCAAGTAGCCGACATACACCGTCACCGACCCGTTGTCCTCGATGGCCGTGTCGTCGATCGTGGCCTCGCGCAGTGTCGCGCTGCCAGACGGCGGAATCCAAAAGAAACGATCCTCGCCGCCCGACTGGAGGAACCGGCCATCTTGGCGGATCGAGATGAACACCTTCAGACGCGACGACGGCGCCGGGGTCGCCGTGATCGTGAACACCGCGTCCTCGCCCTCGACGATGTCCGAACCCGCGGTGACATTGATCTCGGGCTTGACGGACGCCTTCTGCTGCTGCGCAACGTCATCGTCGCGCACCGCCACCGTCGCCGACCCCGCAGTCGACGACACCGTGTAGCCGTTACCGGCGCCCACGGTGGCGGTGACCGACCCGTCCGGCTCATCCGCGCTGTCATCTGTCGTCGCCACCGTCAGCGTCGCGCTGCCGCCGGTCGGGACAGTGACCGTCTGCGTGCCGGCCGTGGCGAAATCGCCCGACTGCGACACACTCACCGTCACATCCAAGCTCGCCGACGGCGCGGGATTCGCGGTGACCGTGAACGTGACATCGCCGCCCTCGGTGACCGCGTTGCCACCGGAGATGCTCACCACAGGCACAGGCACCGGCGGCGGGTCGTCGTCGTCCTGCACCGCCACGGTCGCCGACCCATTGGTCGACGACACCGTGTAGCCCGAGCCCGCATCCACCGTCGCGGTGACCGACCCGTCCGCCTCGTCGACACTGTCATTGGTCGTCGCCACCGTCAGCGTCGCGCTGCCGCCGGTGGGGATCGTGACGGTCTGGGTGCCGGTCGTCGCGAAATCGCCTGACTGCGTGACGCTCACCGTCACATGGAGGTTCGCGGTCGGCGCGGGATTGGCGGTGACGGTGAACACGGCGTTGCCGCCCTCGGTCACACCCGAGCCGCCCGAGACGCTCACCACAGGCACAATGACGGGATCGGGGTCCGGGTCGGGGTCGGCGGCGGCGGCTTCGATGCATTCGAGGGCCTCGCGTATCGGCCGCCAGCCCGACCAACGCGACTCGCTCACCAACGCCTCAGCAGACGTGTACGGCTCCAGCGTCGAGTCCTCCAACTCCCCGAACGCGATCAACACCCGCTTCCAGTTCCGCCCATAACTCGGCGGCCTGTTCTGGTTCACGTCGTAATAGCGATGCACCACACTCCGCAACGAACCCGACACACAGCCATGATCGACCTGCGGAACCGGATCAGGATCGGGTGTGACGTCGTTGTCCGCTACCGCCACCGTCGCCGACCCATTGGTCGACGACACCGTGTAACCCGACCCCGCATCGACCGTCGCGGTCACCGACCCGTCCGCCTCGTCGACGCTGTCGTCATCAGTCGCGACCGTCAGCGTCGCGCTGCCCGTGGTGGAGATGCTGACCGTCTGCGCGCCCACTGTCACGAAATCGCCCGACTGGGTGACGCTGACCGTCACATCGAGGCTGGCCGCCGGAGCGGGGCTCGCGGTGACGGTGAACGTCGCGTCTGCGCCCTCGGTGACGCCGTTGCCGCCGGAGATGCTGACCTCAGGGGTGGGCGGCGGAGGCGGCGCGTCAGCGCACTGCTCCAAAGCCGCCATCGTGCGCGCAATGCGGTCCCAGCGGGTATTGCCCAGCCACGCCGACACCGCCTGGGCCTGCTCGACGGTCATCGCCGACACACCCGACTCGGTGTCGACCCCGAACGCCTCGAGAACCCGATTGAAACGCTTGATCCCCGAAACCGCCCCAGAACTCAGCGCGTCGCGCCAGCCCGTGACATCAGCGACCGTTACCGCGTCATCGGGCAGAAGCTCGCAGTCCGCGTCATAGCCCGCCGCCTGCACAGGCGACGACGACGCCACCACCGCCAGCACACCCGCCAACAGCGCAGTCGCCACCAACGACCGCAAACCCACATGCCGCCCCGAACGCCTCACAGCAGCGCACCGCCGCACGACACGTCGAAAACGCGATCCGCGAAGGGACTGTCCGACAGTCTCTCTGCGAAAGTGAGGGGGGACGACTCGGCGCACACCCGGCGCTCCGTTCCAAAAACCTGCGCGGAATGGTACCACACCCGCACCGTCGAAAAAAACCTAGCCGTATATCAGCGCCGCAGTGGAGTGGCAGTGATCGAGGCTCAGGGCCAAGCTGACGCCCAGCGGATTCTCGCGGCGCCAGAAGCGCGGCCAGGGTGCGGCCGAGCTTGTTCAGCTCCGCGGAGAACGTCTCGTCCTGCAGGTCGCGTGCGAGCTCGTCGAGCGCTTCGACGGCGACGCTGCGACCGGGCACGATGTCGAGCAGCCTGCCGCGGCGGGTCGCGTGACGCGCCGCCCGGCTGGCCGTCCGGCCAGCTGGATCCCGATCTCGAGCGGACCGCCGTCGCGGTCCCTCACACCGGTCACCGCCACGCCGGCGCCCAAGCCCACCACCACATGCAACGCGCGATTAGCGTCAAGCCTCACAGGGATCCTCCAGAACTCAGAGGACCCGATCACCTCCGATTCTGGGGGATCCCTACCAATCAGACCGTGACCCTCACCTGCCTATCCCACGCGCAAACGCGAAGAACCAGAAAAGCCCGCCATTCCTAGTCAGCCGAACGGCGTCTAGGAAGGCGGGTAAGATTGATTGCAGCATACAACCATCGACGGGCGTGAGCGCGCTCGGAGATTGCCGAAGATCGCGTGTCCATCATCGCCGACGGTGATCCGCGCCGCCAAGCCGCCAACCGGAACGGGTCCTTTTCGAACAGGTCCGGGTTCGCTCAACGAAGGGCGGGGAATATTCCCCGCCAAGCCACACGTTCCCGCGTTACTGCGAGCAGTGCGCGGCGAACGCTCAACGAAGGGCGGGGAATATTCCCCGCCAAGCCAACGCGTCCAGCACCTCGTGGACCGTCCGCTTCGTCGCTCAACGAAGGGCGGGGAATATTCCCCGCCAAGCCCGCGTCGTGTCCGGTGTAGGCGTAGCTCATCGCTGTCGCTCAACGAAGGGCGGGGAATATTCCCCGCCAAGCCTTGTACGGCAGATCGCCCTCCGGGAGGCGAGGCAGCGCTCAACGAAGGGCGGGGAATATTCCCCGCCAAGCCATAGTGTAGTACGTGGCCTACGTAGGGATGCTTCACCGCTCAACGAAGGGCGGGGAATATTCCCCGCCAAGCCGAATGGGGCCTTAGCCATTGGTAGGTGTCCTTTCTTCGCTCAACGAAGGGCGGGGAATATTCCCCGCCAAGCCCGGCGCGATATGGGCGCGAGCAACGGCGGCGAGGACGCTCAACGAAGGGCGGGGAATATTCCCCGCCAAGCCCGGCGCGACGTAGCCGAGCCTCAGACCGTCGGGCTTGAGCGCTCAACGAAGGGCGGGGAATATTCCCCGCCAAGCCACCTAGCTGGCGTCGTCGAACAGGGTGGGTTGGGTTTGCGCTCAACGAAGGGCGGGGAATATTCCCCGCCAAGCCCGGGGCGTTCGGGTTG
>JAJDZE010000113.1 GCA_022824805.1 Acidimicrobiia bacterium
GCTTGGAGCGCGATGCCGTGAGCGCCTTGGTGACGGCTTGTGCGATCTCGGCGGAGAGGGCTTCGACGATGTCGGCGTGCTTGGTCGCATCGAGCCAGCCTCGCGTGGCGATGTCGGGCGCTGCCGCCAGATGGCCCTTGCGGTCCAGCACCACGGTCACGTGCACGAATCCTGCAGTGAGGGCCAAGCGCTCGCCGATGACGTCGGTGTCGGGATCGTCGAGCGTCCCGTCCACGTAGTGGTACGGCGCGGGAACGCCGGCACGGACCTGGAGTTCGTTGCCCTTGAGCGTGATCTGGGCGCCGTCGGTCAGCGTCAGCACGCGCTTGGCCTTCATGCCCATCTCACGGGCAAGGCCGGCGTGGCGAGCCAGCATGTGGAACTCGCCCTCGATCGGCACGAACCAGCGCGGCCGGCATGCCTGATGCAGCTCGCGCAGCTCGTCACGCTGGGCGTGCCCGGACGTGTGCACCAACTCGTGCCCGTCGTGGATCACCTCGGCACCCAGTCGCGCCAGGCGGGACACCATGCGGAACACGGCTCGCTCGTTGCCCGGGATCGGATGGCTCGACAGGATCACCGTGTCGTCGGCGCCGGTCGTCACGTCGGAATGCGCTCCGCCGGCGATCTGCGACAGTGCAGCGCCCGGCTCGCCCTGGCTGCCCGTGCAGACGATGCAGACTTCGTCGGGATTGAATCGGTCGAGTTGCTCCGCGCCGAACAGCGCACGCTCGGCAACGTCGAGCACGCCGAGCTGGCGGGCGATGCGGACGTTGTTCACCATCGAGCGGCCCACCGGGACGATCACGCGGCCCTCCGATACGGCGGCGTCGCAGATCTGCTGGACCCGGTGCAGGTGACTGGCGAAGCAGCTCACGATCAGACGCCGACCCTGGCGCTCGCTGAACAGCCGCCGCAGCGTGGCGCCGATCTCGGTCTCCGACGCGCTGCGGCCCGGGCGGTCGGCGTTGGTGGAGTCGGCCATCAGCAGGGCGATGCCCTCGTCGCCCAGTGTCCGCAGGCGGCCCAGGTCGGTCAGCCGGCCGTCCACCGGCGAGGGGTCGATCTTGAAATCGCCCGTGTGTACGAGCGCGCCGACCGGCGTGTGCAGCACGATGCACAGGCTCTGGGGCACCGAGTGGGTGATGGGCAGCGCCTCGACGTCGAACGGCCCGATCCTCCGGCGCTCTCCGTCGCCGATGACATGAAACGACGTGCGGTCTGCCAGGCGTGCCTCGGTCACCTTGTGCTCGGCGAGCGCCATGGACAGCGCCGACCCGTACAGGGGAACCTCGACGTTGCGCAGGAAGTGCGGCACGCCGCCGAGGTGGTCCTCGTGGCCGTGGGTGACCACCAGTCCGACGACGTCGCCCGCACGCGAGTCGAGCCAGCCCATGTCGGGCAGCACATGCTGCACTCCCGGCATGATCGCCGGGTCGGGAAACATCACCCCGAAGTCGATGACGAGCAGCTTGCCGCTCTGCTCGACAACGGTGCAGTTGCGCCCCACGTCGCCCAGCCCGCCCAGAAAGGTGACCGTGACGCCTTGGCTGCTGTTGCTCGCAGACCCCCGGTCGGCTTGCGCATTGGGCTTGCCGCCTCGGGTTCGGGTGCCTTTTTTTCCGGCCGGGCTCGTGGCCTTCCCGCGGTGACTGGGTCCAGTTGCCTTCCGCGTACGCCTTGTGGCACCGCCGTCGTGTACGGCGGGATCATCGGATTGGGCGGGCGCGCCCCCGGCGGGGGAGCGGCGCTTGCGGCGGCTCAAGTCTGCTTCAGCCGGGCGTAGACCTCGCGGGCGCGGTCCTCCAGACCGTCGGGTGTGGGACCCATGGGCAGGCGGGGTTCGCCGACCGGCAGTCCCAGTGTGCGCATCATGGCCTTGGTGGGCACCGGATTGGGTGCCTCGTCGCCGGTCTCGAAGTCGTAGCTCTCGAGCAGGGCGGCGTTGATCTCGCGGGCCTTGGTGGCGTCGCCGGCATCCCAGGCGTCGAACATCGCCACATGCTCGGGAATGCTCCAGTGCGCCGCCACGCTGATCACGCCTACCGCGCCGACCGCCAGCAGCGGCAGCGTGAAGCTGTCGTCGCCGCTGTACACCTCGAAGCCGTCCGGCGCCTCGGCGATGACCTTCGCGGTTTCACCCGGGTTCCCGGCGGCGTCCTTCACTGCCACGATGTTGGGGATCTGTGCCAGTTCCAGCAGCGTCGGCGTGTTGATCTTGCGTCCGGTACGCACCGGGATGTCGTACAGAATGATCGGCAGGTCGGTGCACTCGGCGACCGCGGCGAAGTGCGCCGCGATACCGGCCTGTGAGGGCCGGTTGTAGTACGGGGTGACAGCCAGGATGCCGTCGACGCCCAGCTCGGCAGCCTTGCGTGTCTGGCTCACCGAATGAGCAGTGTCATTGGTGGCGGTTCCGGCCACGACCGGCACGGTGACGGCCTCCGCCACGGCGCGCCAGAGCTCCCAATCCTCCTCGTCGGTGATCGTGGGGGCTTCACCGGTCGTGCCGGTGATCACGAGGCCTTCGGCGCCCTCGCCGACGAGCCAGCGTGCCAGTGTCACTCCAGCATCCACGTCCAGCGACCCATCTGCCGCGAAGGGCGTGATCATCGCTGGCACCACTCGTCCGAATCGCGCGCTCATGGTGTCGAGACTACTGCCGTGCCCTCGACGGCTTGCGCCTGCTTTTTTTCCGCTCGTCGACGTCGGAAAATCGTTGGGCACCTGCAGGCGTGAGTGCCGAGGTTCGCGAGCAGGCGGATCGCCGATGAGCGTTGTCCAAAAAACCTGACTCGGCCCGCTCTCGGCGATCCGCCACTCGAAGTCGCTGCAGCGCCTTCCGCGAATGAAGCTAACACTGGCGGCAAGCGAGATTCAACGCAGTTTCGGCTGCCGATGCTGCGACGAGATAGGTGGCTCGGCTCGCAGGCAGACATGCGTCAGACGCTGCCTTCGTCGGCGCGGTTGATGCCGAGCGTGGCCAGCAGATCTTCGTGCAGCTCGAACCACACCGTGTGATAGCTGGGCATCATCGGCTTGGTGAGGTAGTCCAACTCGCCGGCCTGCAGTCGGCTGAGCGCCTCGGCGAACCGGGGCGCATAGTTGTCATAGCGGGCCATCACGCTGCAGAGCTGGTCGAGCACCCCGCCGAGCTCGCCGTGCAGGCCTTCGAGTCGGCTGATGATCGCTGCGTCGTAGTCGGGGTCGCTGTGGTCGTTGAGCCGCCCGCCGTCGCCGGGTCCCGCATCGGCGGCAGCCGGATGATCTTCGGGAAGCACCTGCCAGTCGGTACACAGCTGCAGCATCTTGGGGTTCAGCGCCAGGAATTCCCGGTAGGCCGCCGTGACGGCGTCGCGGGCACCGGCCGCATCCAGCTCAGCGGCGAGCGCAGCCTCGCCGTCGTCGCGTCCGGTCGGCGTCAGGATGAACTTCGGCACCCCGCCGACCTCGCGGAACATGCAGTGCCCGGCCTCATCCAGTTCGGCCAGCAGCCATTCGGTGTCGTCGGGCTTGAGCCCGTGGATCGCCGCGACGTCGTCGATCTCGCCGAGTCCCTTCAAGCGCAGGGCGAGCCACACCAGCAGGCGTGGCTCGGAGCGGTGTGGACCGCTCGCATCAGACTCGGAGCGGTATGGACCGCTCGTATCAGACTCGGAGCGGTGTGGACCGCTCGCATCAGACTCGGAGCGGTGCAGAGTGCTCACGCCCGGCTCACTCCACCACGAGATCGGCGAAGCGATCCCGCAGCGTCTTCTTGGAGAACTTGCCAGTCGAAGTCTTCGGGACTTCGTCGATGATCTGGGTGGCGCTCGGCAGCCACCACTTCGCCATCCGCGGTGTGAGGTACTCGATGAGCTCGTCGTGGGTGATCGTTTCCCCCTCGACCGGCACCACGCAGGCCATCGGCCGCTCCATCCAGCGCTCCGATGCCACGGCCACCACCGCGGCCTCGGCCACCTTGGGATGGCTCATGATCTCGTTCTCCACTTCTGCCGAGCTGATCCACTCGCCGCCGGACTTGATGAGGTCCTTCGTGCGGTCAACGAGCCGGATGTAGCCGTTCGGGTCGCAGGTGGCCACGTCGCCGGTGCGCAGCCAGCCGTCGTCGGTGAACGAGCCGTCGGCGTCGGGGCGCTTGTAGTACGAACCCGTCACGTAGGGGCCTCGGACGTGCAGCTCGCCGGACGACTCGCCGTCGCGCGGCAGCTCATCGGTGGTGTCGGGCTCGCAGATGCGGAACTCCACGGTCGGCAGGATCGTGCCGACCGTCGTTCGCAGGTCGGCCTTGGCGTCGTCGTCGAGGCCCTGCTGACCGGAGCGGATGTGTGCGATCGAGCACAGCGGGCTGGTCTCGGTCATGCCCCACGCCTGCAGGATCGGCAGCCCCACCGCATCCCGGTATCCCTCAGACAGCGCCTTGGGCACCGCCGAGCCGCCGCAGGGGATGGCACGCAGGCTTGAGGTGTCACGCCCCACCAGCTCGCCGAGCACGCCCATCCAGATGGTGGGTACCCCCGCAGCGAGCGTGACCCTCTCGGTCTCGATCAGTTCGGCCAGCGGCTTGGGCGCCAGGTTCGGGCCGGGATTGACGAGCTTCGCCCCGGCGGCTACCGCCGCATGGCTCAGCCCCCAGCTGTTGGCGTGGAACATCGGCACCACTGGCATCACGACGTCGCTCTCGCACACTCCAGCCGAGTCGACCAGCATCGCTGCGAGGGTGTGCAGGTACGTGGAGCGGTGGCTGTACACCACGCCCTTGGGCTCGCCCGTGGTGCCGCTCGTGTAGCACATGGATGCCGCTTGGCGTTCGTCGGCCACGCGGAACCCTGTCGGCGATGCGGCCGCCAGCAGTTCCTCGTAGTCGACGATGCGCGAATCGTCGGGAATGTCGGGTCCGGCGCCGCTGCCCGAGTCGTCCATCACGACGACGTGGCGGACGGTGGCCAGCTCGTCCACCAGCGGCCACAGCAGCGGCAGCAGCGACCGGTCGGCGAAGATCACCTCGTCCTCTGCGTGATTCGCGATGTAGGTAACCTGCTCGGCGAACAGCCGGATATTGAGCGTGTGGAGTACCCGGCCCGAGCACGGCGCAGCGAAGTACAGCTCCAGATGACGGTCGGTGTTCCAGGCGAATGTGGCCACCCGACCGTCCGCGGAGACGCCGAGATCGTCGAGCGCACCGCCGAGCAGTCGCGTCCGTTCGGCCCAGCGCCCGTAGTTGGTGCGCTCGATGCCGGTGGCGGTGGCAGTCACCAGCTCCTTGTCGGCGAACAGCGTCTCGGCGCGTTCGAACAGCGGATCCAGGGTGAGCGGCACATCCATCATCGTCGAGTCCATGAGGCCGCAGGCTAGAGGGCATGGGGCGCCGCCTCGAAAGGGTGTGCCGGTGCATTCGAACACCGGCGCTCGGGGTACGGCGGGCGTAGCCTCGGCGGCGGTGGCTGACGACGGCGGGGACGAATCAACGGCGGATGGAGGCGCCGTTGCCGAGGGTCCAACGTCGGGCTCGGCGATCACCGATGCAGACCGACGGCGGATGCAGCTGCTGGCTGCGGTGCCGGTGGGCTTCGCCTTGGCGGCCTATGCGGGGCAGATTTTCTTCGCGGCGCTCATTGCACGGGCGCCGCTGCTGCTGCTCTCGCTCAATGCCACCGATCCCATACTGCTCGGCGTGGCCCATCAGGCCCCGCTGTGGGCGTTCATGGCCATCGGGCTGACCCGCCTGTTCTTCACCGATCCGTTCCTGTACCGGCTCGGCTTCGACTACGGCCCCCATGCCAAGGCGTTCCTGGCCGCGGAGCTCGGCGCGCGCAGCCGCGTCATCCGCACCATGGACTGGCTGGAACGCTGGTTTCCGCGGGCAGGCTGGCTGCTGCTGTTCGCCGTTCCCGGCTACCCGATGTGCTTGCTGTCTGGCATTGCGCGGATGCGCCTGCTGCCCTTCGTGGCGGTGAACCTTGCGGGCACCTTCACTCGCCTGGCGCTGGTGTGGTGGGTTGCCGATCTGTTCGCGGGCTCCCTCGGAGGGGTCATCAGGTTCATCAATCGCTACTCGATCCCGTTCACCGTGGCCATGTTCGTGCTGGTTGCGGTGCAGACCGTCCGCAATCAGCGCCGGAACGCAGCCGCAGAACAGCGTGCGTTCGAGGCAGGAACCGACGACGCGTAATCGGCGGGGTCTCCAATGGTCCAGCCCCGCCTCGGTACTCTCGCTGGGGTGAGTTCGCGTGGCTCGGCCGCTGACGAGGGCGCCAACGGATCGCCTGCCAATGCGCCCAAACCTGCTGCGGCAGGCGGTTCGCGTCACGCGGGCAAGCCCCGCGGCGCGCTTGGCCGAATAGTCCGCAACGCACTCGACGGCAGATCCCGGGAGCTCATCGCTCTGGCCATGTTCGCGCTCGCCGTGATCTGCGCCTTGGGCCTGCTGGGCGACCGTGCCGGCGTCGTGGGGCGGGCGCTCGATGCCGCGCTGGCTGTGCTTGTGGGTGTCTTCCGGTTTGTCGTGCCGGTGCTGCTTGTCTGGATCGGCGTGGCGCTCGCACGACTGAGCCGCTCAGAACGCAGCGGCCGTGCCGCTTTCGGGCTGAGCGTGCTGACGGTCGCGTTCGCCGCGACCGCTCACCTGTCCGGACCCGCTGACGGCTTCGGATCGCTGGAGAATCTCAGAGACAGCGGGGGAGTGCTGGGCGCCGTCGTGGCCGAGCCGCTGCGACGCCTCATCGATGACCCCGCGACGTGGGTTCTGCTGCTGCTGGTGATGCTGTTCGCCGTCATGATCGTTGCCAACCTCGGCCTCGGCCAGGTCGTGCGGTGGGCATGGTCCGGTCTGTCTGCGCTCGGTCGGTCGCTGACCGGCGTGCTGTCGAAGGGCGCGCGAAACCTGCAGAAGGTCGGTGAAGACCCCGAGCCGCCCTCGTTCGGCACCGAGCAGTACGACCTCGATGCGGCCGGCAGCCTCGGCGCTGGCGACGACAGGACAGCCCCGGCGGCTGCGCTGCCTGGTGCTGGAGGGCAGGAACCTGAGCCGGCAGGCGCAGGCTCGGTTCCCGGGTTGGACCCGGGCTCTCCTGGGCGCAGTTCGGCAGATGCGCCGGTCGAAGCGGGGCCGCCGCGTTTCTTGGATGGCGGGGCGGACGAGCCTGCGCACGCAGTGCCCGCAGCGAAGCAATCTGCCTCGAAGAGGGCCGGTGCGAGCGGCGGAAGACCGCGCTGGAAGCTGCCGCCCAAGTCGATGCTGAAGCGCAGCGGCACCCAGCAGTTCGACCGGGCGCAGCTGTCGGCAGGCGCCGAAGCGCTGGTGGCTGCGCTGGCCAGCCACGGCGTGGAGACCCAGGTCACCGGCTGGGAGCCCGGCCCGACGGTGACGCGCTATGAGCTGAAGCTGGGCTCAGGCGTGAAGGTGTCGCGCGTCACTGCGCTCCACAAGGACATCGCCTACGCGATGGCCGCAGCCGATGTGCGGATCCTCGCGCCGATCCCCGGCCGGTCGGCGATCGGCATCGAGGTGCCCAATTCCGACCGTCACTTGGTGGCGCTGGGCGACATCCTGTCCGCCAAGGCCGCGGCCGAGGCCATGCACCCGCTCGAGGTGGCGATGGGCAAGGACATCTCGGGCCGCGAGGTCATGCTCAACCTGGCCACCATGCCTCACGTGCTGATCGCCGGCGCCACCGGGGCAGGCAAGTCGTCGTGCATCAACTCGATCATCTCGTCGCTGCTGATGCGGGCGACGCCCGACGAAGTCCGCATGATCCTGGTCGACCCCAAGCGGGTCGAGCTCGGCCAGTACGACGGCCTGCCGCACTTGCTGACCGCTGTGGTCACCGACCCGCGCAAGGCCGCCAACGCCTTGGCGTGGGCGGTCAAGGAGATGGAGCGCCGCTACGACGTGCTGTCCGAGGCGGGCTTTCGCGACATCACCGGCTACAACGCGGCCGTGCTCGACGGGGCGCTGCACAGCAACGAGAGCGAGCTGCTCGGCAACGACCAGCCGTACGAGTCGATGCCGTTCATCGTGGTGGTGGTCGACGAGCTGAACGACCTCATGATGGTGGCAGCCCGCGACGTGGAAGAATCCATCACCAGGCTGGCCCAGATGGCCCGCGCCGTCGGCGTCCACCTCGTCGTTGCCACCCAGCGCCCGAGCGTCAACGTCATCACCGGGGTGATCAAGGCCAACATTCCCAGCCGGCTGGCCTTTGCAGTGTCCAGCCTGGCCGACAGCCGGGTCATCCTCGACCAGCCCGGCGCCGAGCGGCTGGTGGGCCAGGGCGACATGCTGTTGCTGTCGGCCAACTCCAGCACGCCTCGCCGTATCCAGGGCGCTTGGGTGAGCGAGGCCGAGATCGCCCATGTGGTCGCTCACTGGCGCCGCCAGGCGCCCGAGGTCGACTACGTCGAGGGCGTCGAGGGCAGCGCCGATGCTGACGGCGCCGGCGTCCTGCCGGGCGGCACCACCGGCGATGCCGATGACGACGAATTGCTGCGTCAGGCCATGGTGATAGTGGTGGAGACCCAGCTCGGCTCCACCTCGATGCTGCAGCGCAAGCTGAAGGTGGGCTTCGCCCGAGCCGGGCGGCTGATGGACTTGCTCGAGCAGCGAGGCGTCGTGGGGCCCTCGCAAGGCTCCAAGGCCCGTGATGTGCTGATGACCCAAGAGGAGCTGGCCGACGCCCTCGGTTCGCAGGTCAACCGGCGGTGATCCGTTCAGAGGCTGAGTCGAACAGCGAAGCGATGGCTTGGGCTTGCCGGCGGCAATTCCGCCTCTGTGTCACCGGCGGCCGCGCGAAGATGGAAGACAGTTCGGCTGTCTTCCCGCTCACGAGCATCTGAAAGAAGGTGAAACATAATGAAGGTTGTTGAAAAGCGACATTCAGGTACTCTGATGAGCGCCGACGAACTGCTGCGTTTCGGCCGTGAGCGGCGCGGCGAACTCATTCGGGGAGTGTTCTGCGAGGTGACACCGGCGGGCAGCCAGCACAGCGAAATCGCGTTCCGACTCGGACTGCGGGTGGGCAATTTCGTCGAGCAGCACCAACTCGGCACGGCATTCGCCGCCGACTATGGCATCCAGCTCGAACATGACCCCGACACGGTTCGCGCGCCCGACTTCGCCTTCACGTCATATGCGCGCCGTCCGCGAGGCATCGCCACTGAGAAATACGGCCAAGAGGTTCCTGAGCTCGTGGCGGAGGTCGTGTCACCATCGGACCGTCGCCCCGAGGTCCATGCGAAGGCTCGGATGTGGTTGAGCTTCGGTGTGCTGTTGGTGTGGAATGTGTTCCCGAGGTCGCGCACGGTCGAGGTTCACCGGGCGGGTACCGAAGAAGTCGAGGCGCTGACCGAGGCCGACAGCCTCGACGGCGGCGAGGTGCTTCCAGGGTTCAGCTGCCCGCTCAGCCGCCTCTTCGCCGACTGAGCGCCGGCCCCAGCAAGGACGCAGAGCGAGACGCCGGGTCACACTGAGCTTGCGAATACTCTTGCCGTCGATGTCGGGTGCGGGTAGCCTCGCCGGTTTGTGCCCGGATGGTTGCCGAGTCGAGGTGTACGAGTAATGCAGTCCCCCCCCCCCCCCCAATTGATTGGTCGCGTGTAGATCGTTCTGGTAACAGCGCTGCTGCCGCGACGCGGCGGCGTTGGTTGTTCGGGCCGCTGGTGGCGGTGCTGGTGGCGGCGTCGGTGCTGTCGGGTGTGGGCGCTGGGCCGGTGTCGGCGCAGAGCAATGTGTCGGTGGAGTTCGCCCGTTCGGTGTTCAATGTGCGTGAGGGCACTGATCTTCAGGCTGTTCTGGAGTTCTCGTCGGCGACGCCCGCCCAGCGGACGCTGTCGATCGGGATCGCGGGCGGGTCTGCAAGTGCAGGTGCGGATTTTCCTGCCGGCGCGACGAGGTCGGTGACGGTGCCTGCTGGTGTGACGTCGCATGCGTTCAGGCTGCCGATCACTCAGGATGATGTGATCGAGGGCATCGAGGAGTTCACGGTCACGATCCGCAACAGGGCGGGCTATGCGCGTGGCGCGGTGCAGTCGGCGAGGGCGCGGATCGTGAACGTCACTCATGTGAGCGCTGACTGGGAGTTGACGCCTGACGGGCTGAGCGTGGGCGATCAGTTCCGGCTGTTGGTCAACTCCAGTGTGCAGCGCTCGGCTCAGTCTGCAGACATTGCCGATTATCGGCGTTGGTTCCAGCGTCAGGTGGCCGAGACGACAGAACTCGTGTTTGCGTGGCCGACCCCGCCGAGTCCGCGGACGCTGCTGATCCGGCCTCATCCGGAGATCGTTCCTCACGCGGGCGGGTTCGAGCCGTTGGGCAGCACTGCGACGGTGGACGCTCATGTGAACATGGCGTTGTCGCCGACCGGTCTCGACGGCGCGGCGGATCCGACGACGCCGTGGTCGACGCCGGTGTTCTGGCTGGGCGGCCCCAAGATCGCCGATGGTCACGACTCGTTCTGGGAGGGCACCCTGACCTCGGAGTCCGAGGAGCGGCACGCGGTGACGGCACAGCCGGTAGACGAAGTCGCTGCCACAGGGGATGGCCTCTGGACTGGCACCGCCAAGAGGTCGGCGACCAACCCGGGCGGGACCGCCTCAGCGAATACGCTGGGCCACGAGTCCGGTCAGGTCAACTACGGTATTACCAAACGCCAAAGGAACTTGATCCAGGTTCTCATTGGACGCCGCAATCCCATAACTGTTACGCAGGGCAGCGAGCGGCTGGCCTACATGGTTGGCGTGTCGCAGGTCTTCGAGGTCGCGGACACGTCTGGGGCGCCGGTGCGTTATCGTCCGCCCCCGGCTGTTGCGGTGGTGTATGACGGCGCCGACGGCGACTCTGAAAGCACTGAGGAGAGGTATAAGGGCACTGAGGTGAGGGTGCGTGTGCCGGTGCCTGAGGGGTTCGACGGCAGGGTGTCGTTCGGTCTGGGCACCCGCGGCGTCTATGACGACTACTCGTGGCACCGCGACCAGTCGCGCGATTACACGGCGCGTGGCGGCAAGGGCTGCGGCACCATCACCGACATCGTCACCTACAGCGACAGATTGATACACAAGAGGTGGTTAGACAACTCTGAAGGGTGGGGCTATTCGGTGGACCATTACAGCCACACGACCGGGGTGCGGGGGGACACGGTGGAGGTTCCGGTGAGGCTGTGCCCGAAGTCGGTGGGCAAGTCGTTCGAGCTGCGCTGGAATCTCCACAACCTCCCGCCGAGGCATCGCTTCGACGCATCCGCGGCGAACTGCTCGACTGAGTTCAATTGCTGGACGCATGTGAGGATCCTCGATCCCGAGCCGATCGCGAACCTGACCGTCGTCCCTTGGCCTGGAGATCCCGCGAATTTCACGGACGTGGCTTGGGACGCGTTGCCCGGCGCTGTCAGCTACCAAGTTTCCTATGAGGGGACCGGCACGGGCCGCAACGTGTCGGGAACGCTCGGCGGCATCGTGACGCCCGTACGGCAGATCGACCACGCCTATGCCGGTTTGACGACGATCACCGTCACCGTCACGCCCGAGTACATCGACCCCGGCGGCAACGTGTTTTTGGCCCACGATCTCGCCGCCACCGACACCCTCGACAGGTCCGGCGGGACCCAACAACAGGACCAGCAGAACGGCCAGCCAGACCAAGACCAGCCGTCACAGGACCAGGCCGGCCAGGACCAGCAGTCGCCCAAACCAGACGACGAGCCACAGCCCGACCCCGACCCTGACCCCGAGCCGGTCGTGTGCGCGCTGCCCGACGACGCCGTCACCGCAGCCGAGATCACCGGCTGGCGCGACGCGCTCCCCGGCACCGCAGCAGCAGGCATCACGCGCTTCAACCGAGCGCTCGAAGCCCTCGGCGTCGACACCGGCACCAGCGTGACGGCCATGACCGCCGCCCAAGCACAGGGGGTGGCCGACTGGCTCGGCAATGCCCGCTGGCAGCGCATCGCCAGCACCCTCACCGCCTCCGAAGCCTGCAACAACCCCCAGCCAGGCCAAGACCAGCCGTCACAGGACCAGGCCGGCCAAGACCAGGGTCAGCAGTCGTCCCAGCCAGACCCCGAGCCGCAGCCCGACCCTGAGATCAGCATCACTGCGGGCAATGACGTCGTCGAGGGCGAAGACGCGGTGTTCACCCTCACCGCGAGCCCCGCCCCCGCGGCCGATCTCGACGTCATCGTGGCCGTCACCTCGACCGGCGACTACGGCGTCATTACAGGCACCCGCACTGTCACCGTGCCCGCCGCGGGCGACGTCACGCTCGCTGTCGCTACCGTCGGCGACGGCGTGGACGAGCCTGACGGCGCCGTCACCGCCGCGGTCAGCGCCGGGG
>JAJDZE010000161.1 GCA_022824805.1 Acidimicrobiia bacterium
CATGTCAAACCCAGGTAAGGTTCTTCGCGTTGCCTCGAATTAAGCAACATGCTCCGCCGCTTGTGCGGGCCCCCGTCAATTCCTTTGAGTTTTAGCCTTGCGGCCGTACTCCCCAGGCGGGGCACTTAATGCGTTAGCTACGGCACGGATCCCGTTGGATGGGACCCACACCTAGTGCCCAACGTTTACGGCGTGGACTACCAGGGTATCTAATCCTGTTTGCTCCCCACGCTTTCGCTCCTCAGCGTCAGTACCGGCCCAGAGTGCTGCCTTCGCTATCGGTATTCCTCCTGATATCTGCGCATTTCACCGCTACACCAGGAATTCTACACTCCCCTACCGGACTCTAGTCATGGCAGTATCGAGTGGCGTCTCAGAGTTGAGCCCTGAGTTTTCACACCCGACTTACCAAACCGCCTACGAGCCCTTTACGCCCAATGAATCCGGACAACGCTTGCGCCCTACGTATTACCGCGGCTGCTGGCACGTAGTTGGCCGGCGCTTCTTCTGCAGGTACCGTCAATTTCGTCCCTGCTGAAAGGGGTTTACGACCCGAAGGCCTTCTTCCCCCACGCGGCGTCGCTGCGTCAGGCTTTCGCCCATTGCGCAATATTCCCTCCTGCTGCCTCCCGTAGGAGTCTGGGCCGTGTCTCAGTCCCAGTGTGGCTGATCGTCCTCTCAGACCAGCTACCCGTCGATGCCTTGGTGAGCCGTTACCTCACCAACAAGCTGATAGGCCGCGAGACCCTCCCGGAGCACCGGAGCGTTTCCTGAACACACCATGAGGTGCAAGCAGGGTATTGGGTATTAATCCAGGTTTCCTTGGGCTATTCCCATCTCCGGGGTAGGTTTCTCACGTGTTACTCACCCGTTCGCCACTCTCCCATTGAGACCGAAGTCTCGGGTTCGTTCGACTTGCATGGATGAAGCGCGCCGCCAGCGTTCGTCCTGAGCCAGGATCAAACTCTCCGTCGAGATCAAGCCCGCGATGTCATGCGGCTGAGCCGCGGTCGATCGCAGGCACGATCGAAGAGCCTGTGCCACGATCCGAGGGAAAACCCTCTTCCCGCGGCGACTGGCTGGAATTGGTGCACCGTCGCAGGTGGGTTCGCACGAGGCGAGCCCGATGAGACGGCACGAACAAGTTGGTCCCCGGTCATGGGTAGACCGCGGACCGGCTGTGTGGTTCGACCAGCGGCTGGAATCCAGCAGCCGATCGCCCGCACTGGCGTTTTCGTCCTCTGTTCTGTTGTCAAGGAGCGCTGCTGAGGCAGATCCGCCGGCAGCTGACACTCGATCGGCGCCCGCCGCTGCCCTCTGCGAAAGAGTGCTGCGGGTGACACCGCCGTAGGTGTCGGATCCCTCTGGACGGCAGTTCCGCCCCTGAGGGGGACGCATGAGACTACAGCGGCCGACCCACCACCGCAACCACCCACAGCAGCCGATTCGGCGCGATCGCGCAGGGCTCAGGGAGCAGTCGCGACGTGCCAGCGTTTCTTGCCGCGCCGCAGCAGCACATAGCGGCCATACAGCAGGTCATTCGCCCCGAGCCGGCGATCGGGATCACTGGTGCGATCTCCGTTGATGTACACGCTGCCCTCGGCCAATGCCCGGCGCGCGTCGCTGCGGCTCTGGGCCAAGTCGGCATCGACCAGCACATCGACTACAGACGCATCAAGTGCTCGCAGCGGGGCCGAGGGAACTTCGCCGGCCACGAACGCCAGCGCCGGCGCTGTCACCTCGCTCAGCGACGCCGTCCCGCCGAACAGCACCTCGCTGGCACCGGCTGCTGCCGCGGCCGCAGCGTCGCCATGCACGATGCTCGTGATCTCGGCCGCGAGACGCCGCTGCCCCTCGCGCCGGCTGGGGTCGGCCTCGTGTGCAGCTGCGATCTCGGCCACCTCGGCCATGTCGAGGAACGTGAGCTGGGCCAACAGCTTCGCGACGTCGACATCGTCGACGCCGATCCACGCCTGGTAGAAGCGGTACGGACTCATGGCATCCGCGCTGAGCCACAGTGTCTCGCCGCCCGTCGTCTTGCCGTACTTGGTGCCATCGCTGCGCGCGAGCAGCGGCCACGTCAGTGCGTAGGCTGCGCGCCCGAGCCTGCGGCGGATCAGGTCGATGCCGAGCACGATGTTGCCCCACTGGTCCGAGCCGCCGACCTGCAGCTCGCACTCGACATTCTCGGCGAGCCACAAGTAGTCGTATGCCTGCAGCAGCATGTAGCTGAATTCGGTGTACGACAGTCCGTCGCCCTCGTCGAGACGATTGCGGACCGACTCCTTGCCCACCATCTGCTGCACGGTGACGTGCTTGCCGACATCTCGCAGGAAGTCGAGCACGCCGACGCCGACGGTCCACGCACGGTTGTCGAGCAGGCGCGCAGCGCAGGGCCCGTCGTCGAAGTCGAGGAATTGGCGCAGCTGCGGCACGATTCCCTCGAGATTGCCGGCCAGCGCGTCGTCATCGAGCAGGTTGCGCTCGGTCGAGCGCCCGCTGGGATCACCGACCATGCCCGTTGCGCCGCCGGCCAACGCGATGGGGCGATGCCCTCCGAGCTGCAGGCGCCGCAGCGTCAGCAGTCCCATGAGATTGCCCACGTGGAGGCTTGCGGCGGTGGGATCGAAGCCGCAGTACACCGTGATCGGTCCGGACTCCAGGCGCTGCGCGAGCGCCTGGCGGTCCGTCGTCTGATGGATCAGTCCACGCGCGTCGAGGTCGGCCAGCACGTCCACACCGCCAGTCTGCCGGACAGCTCGCGCCGCGAGACCCCTGGCTAGTTGCGAGGCGTCCAGCGGAACCAGCGCACGGCGACCAACGCACCGAATGTGCCCCAGGCAGCTATGACCAGCCAGTTGCCGGCCGGCATCGGCAGCCCGTCAGCGAAGGGGTCGAACGTGTGGCCAAGCGCGTGGGCCAGATGCTTGATCGGGAAGATGTCGCCGACGAGGCTCATCCAACTCGGGGTGTCCTCCAGGATGATGAACACGTCGGAGACGAAGTAGACCGGCAACACGCACATGTTGGTGATCGCCGGTGCCGCCTGCTCGCTGGGGCACACGCAAGTGACCGCCAGGCCCAGTGCCGAGAACGCCGCGGTTCCGAGCGCCAGCGTGATCAGCAAGCTGGGCACTGCGCCCGTCTGGATCTCGACGCCGTAGACGAGCCGGCCGAGGCCCACCACCAGCACCGTCATCAGCGCCGTCAGCACCAGCGACGACCCCACCGAGCCGCCCACGTACACCCACGGCGGCAGCGGCGTGGCTCGCATGGCCTTGAGCAGGCCGTTCTCGCGCTTGACGACCACAAAGATGGCTTGATTCATGAACGTCGCCGAGATCAGCGCCAGCGCCAAGATGCCCGGCACGTACATGGTGGCCACCCGCACCTCCGACCCGGGCGGCCCGACCATGGAGTTGCCGAATATCGACGTGAAGATCACCAAGAACACGAGAGGCAGCACCAGCGTGAAGAACGTGGCGGCCGGGCTGCGCCGGAATCCCAGCAAGCTGAAACGGGCCTCGCTGCGAAGCTGCCGCAAGCGGGTCACTGCCGTGAGCTCCGGCGCTTGCGCCC
This sequence comes from Acidimicrobiia bacterium, assembly GCA_022824805.1. Lineage (GTDB taxonomy): Bacteria > Actinomycetota > Acidimicrobiia > Acidimicrobiales > Poriferisodalaceae > Poriferisodalis. The sequence continues at coordinate 3,580 of JAJDZE010000161.1, forward strand.
GTCCGTGCGCCCTCGCCGACCATCCGCTGCGGGCGGGGCAGCGTCTGCGTCTTGGGCGACGGCATCCGAATCGGTCAGAGCCAGGTACGAGTCCTCCAGTGTCGGCGGCTGCACAGCCAGCGAGTCGAGCCGGGCACCGGCTGCGTCGGCGGCAGCAAGCAGCTCGCGTACTGCCGCGCCGACATCGTGCGTGGCGAGTGCGGGCCGCGCGGCCTGTTGACCGGTCTGCCGCTCGGCGGCTGCGGTGCCCGCCGCGGCCTGCGACGGCGCTGCTTGCGCGCGGAGCAGATCACGCAGCCGATCCGACAGCGCCACAGGGCTCAGCTCTGCGGCATCCCAGCTGATCCGCGAGGGCATGGCGACTTGTGCCGCCAGTTCGGGAGCAGTGCCATCGGCCACGATGCGACCCCGTGAGATCACCGCGATCCGATCCGCCAGGTGGTCGGCCTCGTCCATGTAGTGAGTGGTCAGCAGCACGGTCACACCCAGAGACCGCAGACCGTCGATGGTCTGCCACGCCTCTCGGCGGGCAGCGGGGTCGAATCCGGTCGTGGGCTCATCCAGGAACACCAGCGCGGGATCGCCCACGAGGGCAAGCGCTACGGCCAAGCGCTGCTGCTGCCCTCCCGACAAACGGCGAGTCCGGGTACCGGCTGCCTCGCCAAGCCCGACAAGGTCCAGTACCTCTGGGGTCGGCCGGGGCGACCGGTAGTAGGCCGACCACATCGTCACGATCTCCGCAGCGGTGAAGTCGCCCTCGTGCTTGGCGCCCTGCAGAACGACCCCGATGCGCTCTCTCCAGTCGGCGGTGGCCTCCGCCGGATCGACGCCCAGCACGCGCACGTCCCCAGACGTTCGGGTGCGGAGGCCTTCGAGTATCTCGACGGTCGTGGTCTTGCCGGCCCCATTGGGACCCAGGAAGGCCACGACCTCGCCGGTCGCGACCGACAGGTCGACGCCGGTGACCGCCTCGAGGTCCCCGTATCGCTTGTGAAGCCCGGTCACCTCGATGGCAAGGTGTGCCTCGCCGTTCATCTCGTGTGCCCGCCAACTGCGGCACTGCCGTGACTGCCGGCGAGGCCATCGACGGGGTCATCGGCTGGCGCGTCAATGCCGTCATCGGCGTAGCGCTCGGGATGGGCGACCTGCGGCCGCACTGCTGCTGCGTACAGCAGGACGCCCAGCGGACCGCTGTAGACGATCAGCAGCACCCAGTGCCAGCGACGCTTGCCGACCTGCTCAAACCGATCGCGGCCCAACCGGCCGATGTCGACGATTCCGCCGGCCATGATCAGCGCCGCCAGCGCAGCTGCGACAATCAGCACGGTGCCGAAGTCCACCGGGTCACGCTACCGGTGCTGCCGCGCGCGGCCCAGAGGCGCCAGTTGCCTTCATCCGCCCAGCGATGTCACGGCGTCCGCGATGTAGAACCCGGCACCGGCGATGCCTGCGACGAGGAAGCCGATTCCTGCTGTCCAGAACGTGCCATTGAACAACAGCCGCCCGCCGGCGGCGATGACCACGGTGACAGCGATCACGGGCAGCACCGATCCTGGCAGGAAGGTGACCGCGATCCAGCCCGCCACCAGACCACAGAGCAGCAAGACGGCGTTCTCGACCAGCAGCAGCACCTGACGCACGTGGCCACCGTATGCGCCAGCCGCAACCAGCAAGCAGCGTCGATGCCTGAGCCTTCTCGTCGCTCCGCCTATTGCTTCGCGCTCTAGTTCCCGTTCTCATGCGATTGGGCTCACGGGCCACTCGGGCCACGGCTTCGCCTGCCGGCTCAGCCTCTCGCTTGCTCGTCGCCGCGCTGCCTCAAGGTGCGGGCGAGGTCGAAGCCGTATCGGGCCAGCCGGAGCGTGCTGGCGTCGAGTCCCAGCTCGGGCTCGGTGAGCTCGTCGTGCCGGATCCACCTCAGCTCTTCGGACTCGTGGTTGCCGCGCGTCACGGCATGGCGTGGTGCACGAACAAGGAAGCGCACGTCGAAGTGAAGATGATCTGGCTCGGGGCGCCTGCGGTTGACAAACAGGTGCACGTCAATGTCCACCGGCTGGCTCCAGACCTCGAGGCCGTCGATGCCGGTCTCCTCGGTGGCTTCACGCAGGGCAACGCCTGGGAGGGAACCCTCACCATCGGCGTGACCGCCTGGCTGCAGCCAGCGACCGATCTTGCGGTGCAGCAGCACCAACCCCTGCGTTGCGTCGTGGTTCACCACCCATGCCGATGCCGTCAGGTGTCCGGCCTCGCACGAGCGATGGAGCGCATCGGGATGACGGGCGGCGAAGCCGATCAACCGTCGCCGGTGCTGAGCCTGGACGCGATCTCGAGGCTCGAATCGCTCCACGGCATCGAGTGCCAGGGCGAGGCCGGCTTTCGCATCTGATGAACCAAGCTGCCCCGCCGCCGGAGCAGCCGCATGCCAACGCGGTGCTGGAGTGCCGCTGTCGCGTGCCGCCGAACGGCTGCCCCGCACGCTCACCGTCTGCTCACGTGCGTATTGCCGGCGACATACCAGCGCCACGGCGCGTCGGTGCCGCGGCTGATGCCGATGCGGGTCGTGCTCACCATGTCCGCCGCGGTCCAGCCGTCGTCGCGGATGCTGAGCCCGCCGTCGGTCGTGAGGTCGGCGCCGTCGTGGGCACCATCGATGCCGAATGCCTGGGTGAGCTTGCCCGGGCCCGAGCACAAGTTCCTTTCGCCGACCGCGGCGCCGGTGCGACTCCGCCGCGCCGCCATGGCACCTGCGCCGTGCACCGGCTCAAGTGCTCGCAACAGGACGGCGTCGCCGGCACCGGCCGGCGCACAGACTGCGTTTGCGCACCAGTGCATGCCGTAGATCAGGTACACGTAGAGGCGTCCTGGCGGCCCGAACATGGAGGCGTTGCGAGCAGTCGGGCCGCTGCGGGAGTGGGCGGCGGGATCACCGTCGCCGCAATACGCCTCGACCTCCACGATGCGGCCCGCGCACAGCGTTCCGCTCGTGCTGTCGGGATCTTGCACCAGCAGCTTGCCGATCAGATCGGGAGCAACCTCAGTTGCCGGGCGCTCGTAGAACGCCTGTGGCAGCGGGTCGCCCACTCGCACCATCAACGCCCGGCTTGGGCATCACCGGCCGCGGCGAGCGCAGCGTCGAGACGCTCGAGTTGTGCTTCCACGGCATCAGGGCCACCTGCTCCAGGCGTCGAACGGCTGAGGTACGCCGCGCCTGGCGCGAGCAGGCGGGCAGCCTCGGGGCCGAGGTCCGGGTGTGCGGTCACCAGTTCCGTCAGGCGATGGGGGCGCGAGGAGACATCGGGCTCGTCCAGCGCTCGACGCACGAGCCCGGCAACAACGCCATGCGCCTCGCGGAAGGGCATGCCGCGGGCCACCAGCCATTCGGCCAAGTCAGTCGCGGCCGCAAAGGGGTCGTCGGCGCCTGCCGCCATGGCCTGTGAGTCGAATTCGACGGTCTGCATCAGGCCGCCGAGCGCCAAGATCACCAATCGCACGGTGTCGACGGCGTCGAACAGCGGTTCCTTGTCTTCTTGGAGATCCTTGTTGTACGCGAGCGGAAGCCCCTTGAGCGTCGCCAGCAGACCCGCCAGGTGACCGATCAGCCGACCGGCCTTGCCGCGTGCCAGCTCAGCGACATCGGGGTTCTTCTTCTGCGGCATCATCGACGAGCCAGTCGCAAAGGCATCGTCGAGCACGACATATCCGAACTCGGCGCTCGACCACAGCACGAGCTCCTCGCCCAGTCGAGACAGGTGAATCCCCGACATCGCCAACGCGAACAGGGTGTCGGCGACAAAGTCGCGATCGCTGACAGCGTCGAGCGAATTCTCGAAGACCGCTGCGAACCCCAGTTCGGCAGCAGTCGCCGAAGGATCCAGCGGCAGCGTCGAGCCTGCGAGCGCGCCGGCGCCGAGCGGCGAGACATCCGTGCGGCGCCTGGCATCGCCGAGGCGCTCGACATCTCGCAGCAGCGCCCACGCGTGCGCGGCCAGGTGATGCGCGAGCCCCACCGGCTGCGCCTGCTGCAGGTGGGTGTAACCAGGCAGTCGCATGCCTGCGCCCAGGGCCTCTCGTGCCCTGGCGGCGAGCGTGCCCGCCAGACCCAGCACCAGCGCGGTCAGCTCGTCGATCGCGCGGCGGGTCCACAGGCGCAGATCGGTCGCGACCTGGTCGTTGCGACTGCGACCGGTGTGCATCTTGGCCGCAGCGCCGCAGAGCTCGGTTGCGCGGCGCTCGACTGCGGTGTGAATGTCCTCGTCGGTCGGCGCCCAGACCATCCGGCCCTCGGCGATCTCAGCTTCCACCGCATCGAGTGCCGCCGCGATGTCGTCGCGCTCGCCGTCGGTCAGCAGACCCACGGCGGCCAGCATCGACACATGAGCCCGCGACGCCGCGATGTCCTCGGCGAACATGCGCTGGTCGAACGCGAGCGAGTCGTTGAGCGCCGCAAGGGCATCCGCCGGCGCGGCGGCGAACCGGCCGTGCCACAGGGTGGCGGGGCCGGTTCGGGACGGGCCGATCGGTTCCGGCGGCGTGTCGTCAGCAGGAATGCCGTCAGCAGGCATCGGACAGCACGCTCACAAGTCGGCCAAGTCCCGGCAGTGCTCGGCAACTGCCGGGCCGCCGAGTTCCTCGGTGGCCACGATGAACAGCGTGTCGTCTCCCGCCACGGTGCCGACCACGCCATCGACCGCACTGCGGTCGATCGCCGAGGCAACGACATGCGCCGATCCCGGCGGCGTTCGCAGCACCACGATGTTCTGCGAGGAGCGCACGTCGAGCACCCAGTCCGAGAACACTCGGCGCAGGGTGTTGGGCGCCAGCACCTCGGGCGCGTCGGCTTCGGGCACCGCGTACACGGTGCGCCCTGCGGTGCGCATCTTGGCGACGCCCAGCTCGTCGAGGTCGCGGCAGACGGTCGCTTGGGTGACCTTCACTGAGCGCTCCGCCAGCAGGCCGACCAGCTGCGCTTGGCTGTTGATCTCGTGGCTGGCCAGCAGCTCGCGGATGAGATGCTGGCGCTGATTCTTGGTTCGGCCGCGTACTGCGGTGCCTTCTCGTCGGGTCGCCATCACGTCCCGCTCTTGTTCGCTGCGCTCACGGGCCGCTCGGGCCACGGCTTCGCCATTCGGCTCAGCCTCCTGGTACTCATGACGCCGCTCCATGCGACGCTGGGCCGGCCAGGAAGGCCAGCAGGCCCCGCGCGGCATGCATCCGGTTGCGGGCCTGCTGCCAGATTCGGCTGGCCGGACCGTCGATGACTTCTGCTGCCACTTCCTCGCCTCGATGCGCCGGCAGGTCATGCAAGAAGATGGCGCCGTCGGCAGCGAGCGACATCAGCTCCGGCGTGACTTGGTACGGACCGAATGCTTCCAGACGCTCGGCCTGCTCGTCTTCCTGGCCCATCGAGGTCCATACATCGGTGTAGACGACGTCGGCGCCCGTCGCTGCCGCTGCAGGGTCGTCGGTGACGGTGCACTCGCCGCCCAGTGCCGCTATGCGATCCAGCGTCGCCCCCGACGGCCCGTAGCCGTCTGGCACCGCGAGCGTGCTCGGGATGGCGAGCATGGCGCAGCCGATGGCCAGTGATCGCCACACGTTGTTGGCGTCACCCACGAATGCGACGCGCTCGGTGCGGTCGAGACCCATGCACTGCGAAATGGTGAGCAGGTCTGCCAAGGCCTGACACGGGTGCGCTTCGTCGGATAGCAGATTGACGACCGGTGCCGCTGCGCAGGCCGCCATGCGCTCGAGGTGGTGGTGCCGAAAGACGCGCACAGCGATGATGTCGTGGAAGCAGGCAAGCGTCCGCGCAATGTCTTCCGCTGTCTCGCGAACGTCTATGCCCACTTCTTCAGGTCGGATGTAGACGGGATGCCCGCCGAGCTGGCGGACCGCCATCTCCATCGAGTTGCGTGTGCGGTTCGACGGCTTCTCGAACACCAATGCAACACCGCTGCCCTGCAGGACCGGCGGCGCAGCTTCCGGGGCGCGCGACGACATTTCGAGCACCCATCGCAGCTCGTCGGCCGACAGATCATCGACTTCCAGGAAGTGGCGCATCAGCCCGGCTTCCCGTTGCCGGCGAGCACGCTCGCGAAGATTGCGAGGCCCTCGTCGATCTGCTCGCTGGACACCACGAGCGGCGGAGCGAAACGCACGGCCGTCGGCGTGATCCCGTTGATCACGAGGCCGGCTTCCAGGCACGCAGCAGCAATCTCGGGACCGCTGCGACCGGTGGCATCGGTGTCGAGCTCGGCTGCGATGAGCAGGCCGAGGCCGCGGGTGTCGACGACGCCGGGAACGCCCATGAGCTTGCCGGCAAGCTCTTCGCCACGGGCAGCAGCCACCGCCGGCGCATCGATGGCCTCCATGGTGCGCAGCACGGCACGCGCCGCGCTCGCGGCCAGCGGCTGCCCGCCGAACGTGGTCGCGTGATCGCCCGGCTGGAACGCAGCGGCGACCTCTCGGCGTGCCCAGACAGCACCGATCGGCACACCGTTGCCCAGTGCCTTGGCCATGGTCACGATGTCGGGTCGAGCTGCGCCGGTGGGTCCTCCGGCCGGGTCGAAGTGGTGGTGCCACCCAAACCACTCGCCCGTGCGCGCCAGGCCGGTCTGGACCTCGTCGACGATGAACGCCATGCCGCGCTCGTCACAGATCTCACGGACGCGGTGCAGGTAGGCGCTGTCTGCAACGTTCACGCCGCCCTCGCCCTGCACAACCTCGAGCAGCACCGCGCAGCAGCTGGGATCCAGCGCCGCTTCCAATGCATCTGCGTCGTTGTAGGGCACATGTCTGAAGCCTTCGGGCAGCGGCTGGAAGGTCTCGTGCTTCTCGGGCTGGCCGGTGGCGTGGAGCGTCGCCAGCGTGCGCCCGTGGAACGAACGCAGCGCGCTGACCACCACGTAGCGACCGCGGCCGCCGTGCTTGCGCGCCAGCTTGATCGCCCCCTCGAGCGACTCGGCGCCGCTGTTGCAGAAGAAGACCTGCCCGCCGCCGCCCTGAAGCCGGTCGATGGTCCGGGCGACCTCGACCTGCGGTTCGGTGCCGAACAGATTCGAAACGTGCAGCAGCGTGCGCGCCTGCTCGCCGACCGCATCGGCGACCGCGGGGTGGGAGTGGCCGAGCGACGTCACCGCCAGCCCCGCCAGGAAATCCAGGTAGCGCTTGCCGTCGCGGTCGTACAGCTCGCAGCCGCTGCCGCGCACGAACTGGACCGGCGGAGGCCCGTAGGTCGGCATGAGCGGGCAGTGCTCCAGCCCTGCGGCGCCCATGGCGGCGGCATGAGAGTCGAGCCCGTTGCTGGGACTGGTCGCTGTGGTCGTCTGTGTCATGAGATCGTGGCTCGCTCTTCGTGTCTCGGGTGCTCAGCATCTCGGGCACCCGGCGAATCGGGTACTCAGCTGTTCGGGTTCTCGGGTGTCTGGCTTACGCGGTGTGCGGACTAGTGGCCGGCTTGCAGCGTTGTCGGCCGATCACGGGTGATCATGGTGCCGACACCGGCATCGGTGAACAGTTCGACGAGCACGACGTGCGGAACGCGCCCGTCGAGCAAGTGTGCGCTGTTGACGCCGTTGCGCACGGCGCTGATGCAGGCTTCGATCTTGGGGATCATCCCGCCGGCGATCGTGCCGCTGGCCAGCCGGGCATCGAGCGAGGCGGCCGTCGTCCGCGGCACGAGCGAATCGGGGTCGTCGACATCGTCGAGCAGCCCTGCCACGTCGGTGAGGTACACGACCTTCTCGGCTTCGAGAGCTGCGGCCACCGCGCCGGCCACCGTGTCCGCGTTGATGTTGTATGCCTGCCCCTTGGCATCGGCACCGATCGTGGAGATCACCGGGATCAGCCCCTCGGCGAGCAGGCGCTCGAGCAGGTCGGTGTTCACATCGGTGACCTCGCCCACGAATCCCAGATCGGGGTTGCGGGCGGTGGCGCTGATGACCCGGCCGTCCTCGCCGGAGATGCCCACGGCCAGCGGCCCGTGCACGTTGATGGCGCCGACGATGTCGCGGTTGACCTTGCCGACAAGCACCATGCGTGCGATGTCCAGCGTTTCCGCGTCGGTGACCCTCAGTCCGTCGCGGAACTCCGACGTCTTGCCGAGGCGCGCCATGAGATCGCCGATCTGCGGTCCGCCTCCGTGGACGACGACCGGCACCAGGCCGATCTGGCGCAGCAGCACGATGTCGGCGGCGAAGCCGTCGGTGAGCGCGGTGTCGCCCATGGCATTGCCGCCGAACTTGACAACCACCACCTTGCCCCGCCATCGGCTGATGTACGGCAGCATCTCGACGAGCAGTTCGGCACGCTCGACCTGCGCCGCGTGTTCGTCGGGATCATCTCGCACAAGTCCGAGATGGTCGCGGCCTGCGGCCTTTGTCCGACCCGGCGATGCGTCGCCTGCGCGGCCACGCGTCTGCTCATCGCCTGTCATGGCATCAACCCTGTCGTCGGCAGGCCGGCTGTCTCGGGGAGTCCGAGTGCGATGTTGGCGCACTGCACCGCCCCGCCCGACGCTCCCTTGACCAGGTTGTCGATTGCGCTGAGCACGACAAGCCAGCCGGTCCGCGGGTCCACCCTGGCACTCAGATGGCAGGTGTTCGCACCGAGCGTCGCCTTGGTATGAGGGGCGTCGCGATGCACCACCACGAAGGGCTCGTCCGCATAGAAATCTGCCAGCACGCCGAGCGCATCGTCGGTAGTCAGGCCTCCAATCGAATCCGACAGCGGTCTGGCGTAGCAGGTCGCCAGAATGCCGCGCACCATCGGCGCCAAGTGCGGCGTGAACAGCACCTGGCATCCGGTTGCCTGCTCGATCTCGGGCGTGTGACGGTGGTCGAGCAAGCCATAGGCCACGAAGTCTTCCGCGACCGCGGAGAACGTCGTGTTGGGCTTGGGCGCCCGGCCCGCGCCGCTGACCCCCGATGCGGCATCGATCACGACCCCGCTCGTCGAGATGTGTCCGCCGCGGGCGAACGGCGCCAGGGCCAAAGCAGCAGCCGTCGGGTAGCACCCGGGCACGGCGATGCCCGCTGCGCCGCGGAGCGCCTCACGGCCGAGCTCGGGAAGCCCGTAGGGCAACTCGCCCAGCAGCTCCGGCATCGGATGGGCTGCGCCGTACCACTGCGGGTACAGCTCCGGGTCGGTCAGCCGGAAGTCCGACCCCAGGTCGACCACGCAGCCGACTCGCTTGTACAGGTCGGCAACGACGGGCGCGCTGGCCATGTGGGGCAGGCCCAGGAACACCACGTCGAGCCCGATGAAGACCTCGGGGTCGTATGCGCAATAGCGAAGATCGCCGTAGTCGGCTGCCAGGCTGGGATACAGGTCGCGGACCGCGGCGCCCGCCTGGGTGTCGCCGGCGACGGCTGCTACGTCGAACGACGGGTGCGCCGCCGCCAGTCGCAGCAGCTCCGCGCCGGTGTAGCCCGACGCGCCCACGATGCCGACGCGCACCGGCGCCGCCGATGCGGTGCTGCTGTTCGCGTTCGGGCCGTTTTCTGTGTCCATTGCGGCGTGCCCATCTGTGAGATCGATGCTCACTGTACCAAGCGCTCAGCCGAACTATGCATCAAAACGCAAAAATATTCACTCGCTGGCAGCGGCACGGCGGGATGCTGTTCATTCCCTGCGCCGATGGGCTGTCGCACAACGAAGCCGAATCGATCCTCCCCAGAACATCCATCAGGATGTTCTCAAAACATCCATCGTAATCACCCCAGAACGGCTATGTCCCGTGGAGTGGTGGGTTTTGGGGTTGAGCCTCGGTGTTGGTTGCCGGTGTGAGTTCGGCTGTGGTGACGGTAGCGGGTTCGCGTCGGAGTTGGCTCATGGAGTCTTCTGAGAGGTAGCGGCGGTCGGTGGC
>JAJDZE010000155.1 GCA_022824805.1 Acidimicrobiia bacterium
TCCGCCCCGATCAGATCCTCAGTCGACAAAGTCGACAACATCGCCGTCTGAGCATCAACAGTCCCGCGCATCCCCACAGTGTCCCGCACCCGCAGCCACAACGCGAGCACCAAACCGGGACTTTTTCAGCACCCTGCTAGACCGTCGATGCTGCCGGGCGGCTGAGCTGGCAGTTCAGCGAGAGGTGATGACCTCGATGCCAGCGTCGGCGAGCTGGGTGCGTGCTGCGGCTTCGGTCTCGGGCGCCACCGAAGCGGAGAGCCCCTCGATCACCGTGGTGGCGTAGCCGTTCGCAGCAGCGTCCATAGCTGTGGCACGCACGCAGTGGTCGAAGGCGATACCGACCACGTCGACTTCACGTACGCCTGCAGAGCTCAGCAGGTCGTTGAGGGTCCGCCCGTCGCCGTCGACGCCTTCGAAGCCGGAATAGGCCGCGGCGTGCATGCCCTTGCGCACGCCCGCGTCGATGCGATCAGCGACAGCGTCGAGCGCAGGGTGCAGCTCGGCCTCCGCGGTGTCGGCTACGCCGTGCGGCGGCCACGTATTGACAAAGTCGGGCTCGTCGCTGAAGTGGTCGCCCGGGTCGATGTGCCAGTCCTGGGTAGTCACCACCAGGTCGTAGCCGTGCTCGCCGACGAGCAAGCTGGCCACGCGGGCGGCGACGTCGTTGCCACCCTCGACCCCCAGCGCGCCGCCTTCGCAGAAGGTGGGCTGCACGTCCACGACGAGCAGGGCTGTGCGGGGTTGCAGGCTTTCGGGATGCTGATCGGGATTCTCAGCCATGACTGCTCTCCTGCGCCGCGAAACGTGCCGTTCGGGCCACGGCTTCGGCTAGCGGCTCAGCCTCAGACACCGAGCAGGAACGAGGCGTTGCCGGCCCAGAACGGCGCGGTGACACCCTCGCTGAGGCCGGCCGCTGCGAACGATGCCTGGAACTCGGCGATCGGGTCGCGGCCTCCTTCGGGGTGCGGCCAGTCCGAGGAGAACAGGAACAGCTCCGGCCCGCTGTTGGCCACCAGCCAGCCCACATCCTCGAAGTGCCACGGCGTGAAGCGCACCTGGCGGCGGATGTAGTCCGAGGGGGCCATGGTCAGCTTGGACAGTTCCGGCTCGTGGCGCCCGAACGCCTTGACGCTGTTGTCCAGCGAGCGCAGCAGGTTGGGCACCCAGCCGGCGCCCAGCTCGATCAGCCCGCAGCGCAGTTCGGGGAACTTCTCGAATATGCCGTCGAGCACCATGCAGGCCAGCAGGTTCTCGGCGTCGTGGTACAGGTTCAAGAAGTCCTTCGAGCGCAGGTTCTCGCCGCCGCCCACGAAGTCCTTGCCGGGGTTGCGCCCGTTGTTGTGGTACGTCTTCGGCAGCTGGTTGCCGCCGTTCGGCCCGAGGTGCATCAGCACCGGCACGCCGGCCTCGCTCAGCAGTGCCCACAGCGGGTCGAAGTCGGGGTGTGTGGGGCTCACCCCGGTTGGCACGCCGTGGGGGATCCATGCGGCCTTGCATCCCACCTCGATGGCCTCCCGTGCGCACTCGACGGTGCGCTGCGGGTCTTCCAGCGGCACGAACGCCACGCCCAGCAGCCGCGGGTCGACCGAGCAGAAGTCGGCGATGCCGCGGTTGTGCGCCGAGGCGCCGCCGTACGCCAGGTCGACATCGCCGCGGGCGTGGAACTGCGTGTGTGCGAACGTCGTGAACACGAGCTGGCTGGCGAAGCCCAGCTGGTCGAGCGCTCCGACTCGTTCGTTGGCGTCCATCGAGCCGTAGGCGAAGTAGCCCTTCGGCCCGCCGACCACGTCGGCTGCCAGCTTGGCCGTTTCCTCAGGATCATCGCGCCGCGCCCAGCACTGCTCCACCAGCTCATGGGTGGCGGCGTCGCCCCCGCCCAACAAGCTCAGGTCCCGGAGCTTGGCGGCCACCGAGCTGTCGGCATAGCTCGCCAGCCAATCCACCGGCTCCATCAGATGGCTGTCGGTGTCGTGAATCAACCGCTCACCCGCATACGTCGTCATGTATCCCCCTTGGGCCAAGTGGCCAGAACGCCTGCTTGGCGTCCTCCAGTGTTGCAGGGTCCGCGAGCCCGCACTCGATTGGCCTCTTGGTGTCCACCGCGGCTTCTTCAGCCTCGCAGATCGGTGTCTCGTGCACCAAATTCGAGTTCGTCCTTGACCACCCGGACCGCTTCGACAACGGCTTCGTCGCTGATGCCGGTCGGCGGCAGCGCCGCGACGCCGTCGAGAATTGCTTCCAGGTGATCGCGCTTGACGGGTCCTTGAACATTGAGGGGTTCCTTCAACTTGGCAATCTCCTCACGCTCTCGCTCGTACGCTTCGCCTTCGGTCAAGTCAGTCGCGAGAGTGACGAGGTCGTACTTGACACCGTCTGCGACGAGATCGCTGATCCGTGCTGATCCACCAGTCAGACGCTTGTCGCCCGAGACGTGCTCCGCCTCGCGAGCGCGCGCCGAGCGCTGGGTGATGCCGACGTATTGCTGACCGTTCTCGAATTCGAATCGATATACGGTCCAACGGCGACCGGGCGGTTGGGGGGGGGGGGGGGTGTAGCGGCGGCGTTCCCAGGCCCGGTAAACGATTTCGCGCGCCCGCATATCAGCCAGCAGTGCCGTGTGTTGCGTTGGTGAAGCATCCG
>JAJDZE010000128.1 GCA_022824805.1 Acidimicrobiia bacterium
CGCGCCGCCCCCGGCGCGAAACGATTCCATCAATTGCGCTGTGGCAACATCAAACAGGGCCATCGGACATGTCCTCCTCGATGAGTGAGTGATTGCTCTCACCGAGGATCGTGCCGATGGCCCACCCAATCGCGGACCCTCCCAGCTACCCCAAACCCCACCACTCACCGGGACGCTGCCTGCGATGTTCAGCGATCATCTGCCGGATGTGCTCCCGATTTACGCCAGAGCCGCCGACGTACCTGCGCTCCACTCGACTGAGCGTCCGGCTCGACACGTTGGGATGCGAGACAGCGCGAAGCACCACCTCGTAGAGCGACGCGGCGTCGCGCGCCGTTTCGCATGAAGACGCTGGGTCCAGCCAGCGGAGCACCACCTGCTCGATGTCCTCGGCCGGCAGCATCGGATGTTCCAAGGCTCGCAGCTGGGGCAGCGGCAGCCACCGTCCGGCTGCACTCCAATGTTCCTCCTGCGCCAAGCGGCTGATGAAGTCGAGAGGCGTCGAGGGATTCGCTGCCACCAGTTCGCGAATTTCCGAGTGCAAGGAGCATCCGAGACCCTCTAGACGCTCGGGGTCGGCCCTTGGATCGCTGGCGATCGCCAACTGGCGGAATCGCTCGTCGGGATGACTGGCCATCCGATCCCAGAACTCGTCGTCGAGCCATGGTGCAACATCAGTCTCGAACAGCCAGGGACGGTCTAAGTGGCGCCAGCCCGGGCCGCGCCACGGGGTCTGAAGCATCGACGGCTCGAGGCGCCTTTGCAGGATCCACAGCAGCCACCGCCAAGCGCCCTCGGTGCTGAGCCACGCGCACGCCTGAGTCAGGGCAATCACATCCTCGTAGCCGGTGAAGCGGAAGCGCTGCGGGCTGCGCCGCTCGAGCCCGGCCAGACGCCGATTGAGCGAATGGGCCTCGTCGGGATAGATCAAGCAGGCGTTGAGCGCGCCGCAGACTGCCAGCGCACGATCGACCGACATGCTGTTGTCGCCGAGTCTGCCGAGCATGTCGACTTCAGCGCGCAGCGCCGACTCGTCTGCAACCACCCAACGCCCTCGTCGCCAGTCGATGCTCACCGGAGTGCGGTCGCACACCAGCCGAACGTGCTGCTCGGCGAGCGGAGTCTGGACGCGCTGGCCTGCGGTGTGGGCGCCGTAACGACGCTCGGACTCGGCAGATGCGGTGCCCGCCATCAGCTGAGGTGTCGACGGAGACGCTTCAGCCGCTTGTGCGCGGGCGGATGGGTGTCGGCCAGGACCTCTGCCATCGAGCGGCGGCGCCCGTTGCCCGCGCCGGCTTCGTGCTCCGCAGCAAGCTGAAGCAGCATTGCGAGTTCGTGCCCGAATCCGATCTGTGCTGCATAGCGATCGGCGCGATACTCCGTTGACCTGCCTGCAAATCGCAAGAGCGCGTGCGCCACCTGAGCGACGCCGTACAGCAACCCCGCCAAGAGGTAGAAGGCGGCCGCGACCACGCGCGCTATGAACGACAGGATCGCGACGCCCGACAGCGCTTCACAGATCGAGCGGGCGAACATGCTCAAGGCCGCAGCAACGTTCTGCGCCGCTATCACGGGTCGCATCCACCAGCACTCAACTGCGAGCACGATCGGGTGCAGACCGACGTGGTGGCCCAGTTCGTGAGCCAGCAGGCCGGGCAGCGTCTCATCGGGCAGCGCGCCAAGCGCAGCGGTCGTGACGAACACCTGGCGCCCGCCCGCTGCCATCGCGTTGACCTCGTCGGCCTCGACCACCCGCAGGTCGTACCGGTGGGCGTCATTACGGCCCGACGATGCGGCGACACGGTCCCATGCCGGCTTGAGACGGCGCATCTCGTCGGCCCGGGCCTGGCGCGAGCCGACGAACACCAACTGCCAGTACGCGCGTTCGATTCCCGGGACGAAGACGAGCAGCCCGAGCGCGTAGTACAGCGCTGCGACCCAGTACACCTGAGGCCAGAACACTCCCAAAGGCAGCAATAGCAAAACCGAGCATGCGACGCTCACTGGCAGCAGCAACAGCAACACGGCCGCGGCAAGCCAGGAGGCCCAGTCGCCGACTCGACGCTTTGGCTTGTCGGCGCCATGGCCTCTGTGTTTGTCGGGCGCGCTTGCCCCTGGCGCCTCGTCGGGCTGCCGCCCTAGCGATGAATCTGACATGGACGCGATTGTCGCAGAGCGCTGGGACATCGGCCCGAACTGCTGACCCCAAAATCATGAATGTCACACCCCCCTGGGACCGTTGAGCTGCCGAAGACAACCGATGTCCCGGCGGACCAGAAAGGCCAAACCCAGATGAGCACCAAGGAGAATCACACTCTCCACGCAATGCAGGTCCTGCTCGCGGCAGGAGTTCCAGTCGTGTTGTGGGGCGACCCCGGCACCGGCAAAACGCAGACGATCGAGCGGCTGGCGGCCAACGCCGGCTGGCACATCGAGACCGTGATTGCCTCGCTGCACGAACCGACCGACTTCGGTGGCCTCCCTGTGCTGACCAAAGATGGCGTAGTGCACGAGCCGCCGGTGTGGGCCAAGCGAGTCGCCGCACACGACGGAGCCTCGCTCGTCTTCTTCGACGAGGTGAACACTGCGACCCCCGCTACCCAGAATGCGCTGATGAACGTGGTGCTGACCGGACACGTCGGCCAATTCCCGCTCGGCAAGCAGGTGATGTTCGTCGCGGCCGCAAATCCGCCCGAGCAGAATGCCGGGGCGTGGGACCTCTCAGCCCCGCTGGCGAATCGTTTCGCGCATCTGAACTGGCCGGTCGACTTCGATGCATGGCGTGACGGTTACTTGCGAGGCTGGGCAAACCCGGTTCCGCTCAAGCTGGAGCCCATCAGCGAGTCCGAGCGCGGCTACTACC
>JAJDZE010000148.1 GCA_022824805.1 Acidimicrobiia bacterium
CGCACGGTGTGGGTGCGCAGCGGCGAGCCCGACGGCGAGAGCGCCGAGCGGCGTGTCAGCGCCTTCGAGACCGCAACATCGCCCATGGAGACCGAGGACCCCGACACCGACAGCGCCGACAGCGACCTGTAGCCGCAGCGACCTCCCGACGCGGCCTGAAGCAAGTGGCCGCCGCAGCCGCCAGCAGGTCCGGTGTCTGCCACAGATGTGCATCGACCGGTAACTCGCCCGGCGCGGAATTGCGTGGCGGCTACCCAAATCTCACTACGGCGAAGCGCTGCCGCTTGCGGACGCGTATCCCGCGGTATATGATACTGACAATGCCACATGCCGGAATCAAATGTGAGGCAACGAGTCGACCAAGCTGTGCACAGGCGGGCGACGCCAGCGTGCGCCCGTGTCATCCCACCTGACCACCTCACTTGACAAGGGAGCGTCCGACAGACCCCGATGGCCCGCCCGCGGATCGCCCAACAACCCCTCACTACGGCTCATGTGAGCACTCTGGGGATGTCGCGGTCGATGCTCAGCGAAAGTCGCGGTGGGGCCTGGGGTGTTGGTGGGCGGCGGGCCAACGCCACAGCCACACGCGAATGCTCGCAACCAGCCACCACAGCCTGCCACATAGCCGGACGCAGGATCCGGCCAGCCGCTCAGAACGCCGCTACAGCGCTCCTAGAATCGCTACCGGACGCCATTGAGCAACGCCCAACGTCAGCCCGACGAAACCCGGGTGCGTTCGGCTTCGCGACGGTCGTAGGCAGCCACGATCCGTAGAATGGCCAGCACGCCGAGTGCCATCACAGCGAGCCACGACAGCGATGCCAGCACCGTTCCGCCCCAGCCGCCCGGCCAAGCACCCCACCAATCGAACAGCGCGTGAACAAGAGCGGAGCCTGCAATCGCGATGACGCCTCCCGTCAGGCCGAGCACGACGTTGCGCCGGTCGAAGCGCCAAATATCGCGCTGGCTCTGTGCGTTTGCGCCTGCATCGGGGGTTTTCGGGTTAATGGTGTCAGTGTAGCCCGTGGAACCGGGGCGGTTTGCGGTGCTCATTGGCAATGCCCTGGCTTGCTGCACTCGTTGCGTCGATGCAGCCTGATGTACTCGTTGGGGTCCAGTTCGCCACGGGCCATCCTCCTTCGCGCTTCGTTTACGTCGTCATTGTCGAAGTCGCCGTCGCCATCGAGGTCGTCAGGATCGTTGCCGTTCGAGCCGCCGCCGGAGCCACCGGAGCCACTGCCGCCGCCGGAGCCGTCACTGTTGGTTCCGCTGTCGTCGCCGGAGCCGCTGGCGGGCGGGTCTTGGGTGTTCCAGCGGTACACCGGCGATGGGTCCTTGGTGCACCACGGCTGGAGGCACAGCACCTCGCCGATGATC
The DNA here is from genome assembly GCA_022824805.1 of Acidimicrobiia bacterium. Taxonomy (GTDB): domain Bacteria; phylum Actinomycetota; class Acidimicrobiia; order Acidimicrobiales; family Poriferisodalaceae; genus Poriferisodalis. The sequence continues at coordinate 1,381 of JAJDZE010000148.1, forward strand.
GTTGCCGCGATCCACGCGCCGCCGCAGAGCAGCCCGCCGGTTCCCGCGGTTGCCGCGGTTACTATGGCGCAAAGCAGCAAGCCAGTACCGGCGGCTTCAGCATCCTCTAGCGCGTCGTTGATGCGTTTTTCGAGGTCGCTGCCCTTGGGGACACGGGCGCAGCTTTTGACCTCGCCGTGCGGCTTGGTGTCGGTGGTGTGGCAGATGTAGCCGCGGGCGATCTCGGTTTTCTCGATTTTCACGCCGTCGTAGTACGGAGGATCGGCGGCGTGGCACGCGCCGGAGTGCTGGTGCGAGTGCTCGCCCAAAGCGCAGTGGTCGGTCCAGCCCGTGTGCGTCCCCGATGCGTTCTTGACGGCTTGGCCGAGATTGTGGCATTCCTGCGATCCGTGAACGTGCTCGTGCTGGCCGCTGGGACAATGCGACGCCTCCGCCAAATGGCACGCCGACTTCGTGCCACCCCCGCGGTTGCGCTGGCTGCCCATCACATGACGGTGCTGCTCGCGGTCCAGATGGGAATACGTGCTCAGCTGCTTGGGGCACTCCGGCGGCGGCTGAACGGTCTTGCAGTTTGGCGGCGTGCCGGTCTGCCCTGAGGGGCATACGTCCTTGACGCAGTTCGGCGGCGTGCCCGAGTAGCCCGCGGGGCACACGTCGGGGACGCAGTTTGGCGGCGTGCCTGACGTGCCTGCGGGGCACTTGGGCGGTTCGGTCGTGGTCGTGGTGGGCGGAGGCGCTGTCGTGGGCGGCGGCTGGGTTTTGCAGTTCGGCGGGGTGCCTGTGGTTCCGGCAGGGCATTCCTTGTCTTCTGGGTCGGGCGCTGGGTCGTTTGTGGGCGGGATCGGGAAGCAGTTCGGGTAGGTGCCCGTCATTCCCTTGCCGCAAGTGTGGGTATGGGCGACCGTCTCGTTCCAGCACTGCTGAACGTTCGTGAACGGGTCGTACGCGCAGCGCTTGACGGTCTTGGTGTGAGCCTCGGCCGTCTCCGACGTGGCGAGCGGCACTGCGACGAGCGCGGCTATGAACGCGAGCAGCGCGGCGAGTGCGGCGAGGGTTCGTTTGGTCATTGGGCGTGTGTCTCCTTGGTGAGGCAGACCGCGTACGCGGCCAAGAGCGGTGCCGGCCGCGCGGGGGAACCCATGCGATTTGTTGCCGCCTGCGCGGCCGGTGCCGCTCGAATCTGTCCGGCATGTGGCATTAGCGGCGGTAGTGTCTTTGTCTTATGACGCCGCAGCCCTCACAGCACTCCCAACAGCCCTGCCGCATCACCGCCGACGCGTTCGGCGCCGCGTCGGCGGACTTCGCCCCCGCGACGCGACGCGCCTACACCGGGCGGCTGCGCGCAGTGCAAGCCGCGCTCGGCAGCGAGCCGCTCACCGACGCCGCGCTCAGCAGGGTGCTCGATGGCATGGCAGCCCAGGGACAGTCGCCGTCGACGCTGTCGTTGACCGTCGCAGCAGTGCGAACCGCCGCACGCCGCCTCGGAGAGCCCGATCCTGTCGGACCCTTATGCGAGATCGCGCTGCGCACCCACCGCAGAGCGGCCCCGCCAGCACGTCAAGTCGCAGCGGTCGACTGGGCGGCAGCCGACGCCGCAGCAGACACAGCCGCCGCACGCGGCGACGCCATCGGACTGCGCGACGCAGCCGTCATCGCGGTGATGAGCGACGCTTTGTTGCGCGTTGGCGAGACCGCAGCGCTCGACGCGGTCGACATCGGCCGAGCCGACGACGGAACTGGCCAGGTTCACGTCCGCCGATCCAAGACCGACCAGAACGGGGATGGCGCGTCGCTGTTCTTGCGCCGCGCAGCCATCATGCGCATCGACGCCTGGCTCACCGAAGCCGCCATCGACGACGGGCCGCTGTTCCGACGCGTCCGCAAAGGCAACCGCGTCACCGACCAGCGGCTGTCGGCGCGCTCCGTCCGCGCCATCATCACCGCCGCCGCATCCCAGATCGGCATCGACGGCGCCTCAGGCCACTCCCTGCGCATCGGATCGGCCCAGTCCCTCATCCGGGCCGGCGCCCAGATGCCCGAGGCCATGCTCGCCGGCCGCTGGACCAGCCCCACCATGGTCCACCGCTACGCCAAATCCGAACTCGCACATCACAGCGCCGTCTCACGGCTCCGACCCGACCACCCCACACCATGACCACCGGCAGCGCAGCCTCGGCTGTGGTCAGCGGGTCCGGGCCCCAACCAAGCGCGAGAATGAGGTCTGCCCGGGGATCTGTCGGTCAGGGGCCAAGCGACGTCACGGGCGTGACGATGACGCCGTCTGTGCGGCGGTAGGCCGCCCCGGTCGAGGTCACTACCAGCAGTGCTGCCAGGTCGGTGTTGCGTCGGCGAGCCACCTTGTCGCGCAGACGCAGCAGCGATGCAGCCGCCGCATCCACCGCGGAGCGGCCGGGGCTCAACTTTGCCTGCACACCGATCCATGCTCCATCGCGCCGTTCGATCACCGCATCTGCTTCGAGGCCGACGTTGTCGCGGTAGTGGTACACGTCGGCACCGATGCCCTGGCTCAGTATCCGCAGGTCTCGCACTACCAGCGATTCGAACAGCGATCCCAGCGCAGGCGTATCGGCCATGAGGCGCGTCGGCGTGGCCCGCAGCAACGATGCCGCCAGCGAAGGATCGACGAAGTGCAGTTTGGGCGACTTGCGCAACGACGCCCGGGATCGCAGTTCCACGGACCATGCCGGCTGCCGCTCGACGACGAAGATGCGTTCCAAGGCGGACAGGTACGAGCGCACCGTGGCGCTCGCCAGCGCCGAGTCGCCGCCTGCGTCTGCGGCCAAGCCGGTGAGCCTCGCTTCGGTTGCCACATTGCGAGCCACCGAACGCATCAGCCGCATCAGCGCCTCGGGCTGATGTCGCACGCCGACAGCTTCGGCAACCTCCACCCGCGCCGCCTCGTTGATGTAGTCGCCGATAGCGCCGCCGACGCCGGACGCTTCGCCTCGGGCGTCAGCGCTGTCGCCCACATTGACGGGCCAGCCTCCCACGCAGATGGCTTCAACGACATTGACGAGCGAGACATCGTCGCGGGGCACCGCCGCAGCAGCGTCGCCGTCGAACATCGACCGCAGCGACGCGCTGCCGTCGGAGAGCCCCGATTCGTACAGCGACATCGGGCGCATGCGGATGCGGGCAATGCGCCCCATGCCCGAGTGGCGGGTGATCTCGTCGCTCGGCGATGCCGATCCCGTCAGGATGAACTGGCCGGGCTGGCTGCGGTCGTCGCAGGCCCGGCGCACCCGGTTCCACAGCGATGGTGCCATCTGCCATTCGTCGAGCAGTCGCGGCGAGGCGCCCGCCAGCAGCGACTCGGGCGCAGTCTCGATAAGCAGCTGCGACGCCGGGTCGTCGATGCGGGCTTCGCTGCGCGCAAAGTGGCGTGCGGTCCACGTCTTGCCGCATGCTCGTGCCCCGTCGATGAGCACGGCGCCCACCCGCGCCAGCGCTTGCGCAATCTGGGTCTCGATGACCCGCGGCCGATAGCCGGGCATGGTCAGCCGATCAGACGGCGGACTCTTGGTGGCGAGGGACTCAGCGTCATTCATCGCAGCCGCTCCTGCTGTTGTCGCTGCCCGCACCTCATCCGGCGTCGTACTGAGACAGGAATTTTAAATGTAGCGTTTTGCAAGCCATTTATGTATCGAATTTGAGATCACCTACAGCTTGGATTGCAAGTTCCGTAGCCGCCGCATCGGTGCGTGGAGTCTGAACTGCCGGATTCTGGCAGTCGTGCCGGCGCCTCCGGGTTTAGGCTCCCCCGGATGATCGGACTTCTTGCGCAGGCTGAATCGGCGACCGACGCGGTCAACGCGTTGCTGGAAGTCAATCGTGTCAACGAAGTGTGCGGCCCCGAGCCCAGTTGGGTCTGTGAGCGCATCTACGACTGGACCGGCAGCGAGGGCTTTGCGTCGGCGTCGGTGTGGATCGTCGACAAGCCGCTGACGGTGCTGGTCATCCTGCTGCTGGCGATTGTCGCCCGCCGGGTCGTACGTCGAGCCATCGACCACATGGTGGAGCGCATCGCCTCGGACAAGAAGAACGCCGAAGAGAACGAGGCCGAGCGCACCGCCGAGGAAGGCCGGACGTGGGACCCTGAGCGGCTCGCCGAAAAGATGAAGCAGCTGCGCGAACGCACCGAG
>JAJDZE010000177.1 GCA_022824805.1 Acidimicrobiia bacterium
CACTTTGCCGACACGGAGATCGTGTCGAGCGACCGGTGCCGCGCGCTCGTCGGCGATGACGAAGCCGACCAGTCGGTCACGCCGGAGGCCTTCGACCTGCTGCACGTCATCGTTGACAAGCGTCTGAAGATCGGCCGCCTGACCGTGATCGACGCCACCAACACGAAGCCCGCCGACCGAGCTCCGCTGATCGAGCTCGCCCGCAAGTGGGACGTGCTCGCCACTGCGGTCGTCTTCGACCTGCCATTGGACTTGTGCGTGGAGCGCAGCCGGCAGCGCCAGGACCGCATCACGCCAGAGCACGTTGTCAAGCGTCAGCATCAGACGTTGCGCCGTACGGCCAAGCGACTGCGCAAGGAGCGTTTCGGCAAGGTGTACACGCTCGGCAGCGCAGCCGAGCTCGACACGGTGACGGTGACCCGCAACCGGCTGTGGTGTGACCGGCGCCACGACAGCGGACCGTTCGACATCATCGGCGACATCCATGGCTGTCACACCGAGCTGCTGGCGCTGCTGGGCCGGCTGGGCTACCACACCGACACCTCGCCCGTCGTGCACCCCGATGGGCGGCGGGCGGTCTTCGTGGGCGACCTGGTCGACCGTGGTCCGGGCGTGGCCGAGGTGCTCGACACGGTGATGTCGATGGTGCAGGCGGGCAGCGCGCTGTGCATCCAGGGAAATCACGAGAACAAGCTGCGCCGCGCCTTGGGCGGTCGCAACGTGCAGGTGACGCACGGACTCGCCGAGTCGCTGGAACAGCTCGAAGCACGCGGTCCCGAGTTCGGCGCCAAGGTGGCCGACTTCCTCGACGGACTCATCAGCCACTATGTGCTCGACGGCGGAGACTTGGTGGTCGCGCACGCCGGACTGCCCGAGCGGTACCACGGGCGCTCGTCGGGCCGGGTGCGCTCGCTTGCGCTGTACGGCGACACCGACGGGGAATCTGACGCGTACGGGCTGCCCGTGCGCTACCCGTGGGCCGATGACTACCGGGGCACCGCCGCGGTGGTGTACGGCCACACGCCGGTGATGACGCCCCGGTGGGTGAACAACACCATCTGCCTCGACACCGGCGCCGTGTTCGGCGGTGAGCTGAGCGCATTGCGCTGGCCCGAGAAGGAGGTGATCTCGGTACCCGCCGCGCAGGTGTACTACGAGCCGACGAAGCCGCTTGACGGCGCCGACGGCACGAGCGGCACGCCAAGTGCCTCGCTGGTGGACATCGGCGACGTGCTCGGCAAGCGCTCGGTGGAGACCGAACTGCAGGGCCGCATCACCATCGAGGCCGACCGGTCCGCCGCCGCGCTCGAAGTGATGAGCCGCTTCGCCGTCGATCCGCGCTGGCTCGTGTACCTGCCGCCCACGATGGCCCCGGTCGCCACCAGCCGGCGCCCGGACTGCCTCGAGCACCCCGACGAGGCCTTTGCGTACTTTCGCAAGGCCGGCATCGACGAGGTGGTCTGTCAAGAGAAGCACATGGGGTCACGGGCGGTGCTCGTGGTTGCACGAGACGCAGCGGCCGCTGCGGAGCGCTTCGGCATCTCCAACGACGACGCCGGCGCGATCGTCACCCGCACCGGCAGGCCCTTCTTCTCAGCGCCAGGTGTGGCCGGCACGCTGCTCCACCGGTTCCGGGCAGCGGCCGATGCGGCGGGCATCTGGGACAGCCTCGGCACCGACTGGCTGGTGGTGGACGCCGAGATGCTGCCATGGACGGCTATATCCGCCGAACTGCTGCGGCGCCAGTACGCAGCCACCGGCGCCGCGGGAACCGTGGCCCTCGAAGCAGCACGGCATCTGATGGCTCAGTCCGCAGAGCGTGGCGTGGACGTGGAGGCGGTGGCATCGCGCACCGCAGACCGCGCGGCCCACGTCGCCTCGTTCGTCAGCGCTTACCGGCAGTACTGCTGGGACACCGACGGTGCCGAGGGCATCGAGATCGCCCCGTTTCAGATCCTCGCCGCTCAGGGCGAAGTGCTGGCGCGCCGACCGCACCGCTGGCACCTCGAGCAGATCGACGCGCTCGTCGCAGCCGGCGGCGGCGTGTTGCGTCGCACTGACCGCCGTTTCGTGCATCTGGACGACACCGACTCGGTCGCCGAGGCAACCGACTGGTGGCTGGCGATGACTGACGCCGGTGGCGAGGGCATGGTGGCCAAGCCGGCGCAGACCATTGCCCGCTCTGGCAGGGGCCTGGTGTTGCCGGGGGTGAAGTGCCGGGGCCGCGAATACCTGCGGATCATCTACGGCCCCGAGTATCTCGAACCAGCCAATCTGGAACGGCTTCGGAAGCGCTCGCTGGGGCGCAAGTCATCGCTTGCCCGCCGCGAGTTTGCTCTCGGGATGGAGGCGCTGGATCGGTTTGTAGCCCATGAGCACGTTTCGCGGGTGCACGAGTGCGTGTTCGGCGTGCTCGCGCTCGAGAGCGAGCCGGTCGATCCCCGACTGTGAACTGCGCTGACCGGCGCGGCGAATTTCGCGGCGCGAAACGGACGGATGACGTGGCGAGCTCACAGCCCAACTTGGCGTGAGGCTGTAGCGTCGTCGCCGGCGGGCCACGGTCGTCGAGGAGGAGCCATGGCGAATGAGCACGGTTATTTGCCGAAGGTGACCGAACTGGACGACAAGCAGCAACGCCGCTTGGACACCTGGTATGCGAAGGCCTACACCGACGACAACCTGTTCCGGACGCTCGCTGCCGACGAGACCACTATCGACTTGTTCCTCGGCTGGGTCGGTGCCGTGTACGGCGGCCATCCCGACGAGGATCCTGGTGCGCTGGACCGGCACATGATCGAGCTGTGCCGCATCCGGATGGCCAACCGCAACGAGTGCTTCCATTGAAGCCTCGTGCGCAGCGCATCGTTGGTGCGCACCGGACTGACCGACGAGGTCGTGGCCCAGCTGACCGACTACGAAGCATCGGATCTGCCCGAATCGTGGAAGGCGGCGCTGGCGCTGTGCGACCGGCTCTCGGGTTACGAGCACAAGGGCGTGATCCCGCCCGAGCTGTATGAACGGCTTGGGGATCACTTCAACGAGCAGCAGATTCTGCGCTTGGGAGCGTTGCTGGCGTCTGCCAGCGGATGGCACCGGATGATCGAGGCATTCGGCATTCGTCCCGATCACTACCAAGCCGGCCGATCTGCCCCTTGGGCCGCCGCCGCAGGTTGAACCGGGGCGCGCCGACGCGCGCCATGACCCGGGTTCGCGGTCTCGCCAGCACTAGCTTTCGGCTGCGTGAGCGCCGAAGCTGCCATTAGCGACGCCGCGCCGCAGCAATGACGGGCCTGCGCACGTGGCTGGCCGGGGCACGGCCTCGTACTTGGCCGGCGTCGCTGGTGCCGCCTTTCGTGGGCACCGCGGCGTCCGATGCCGCGGCTGACGGCGGCATCGTGTGGTGGCGAGCCGCGTTCGCGCTGATCGTGTCGCTGTGCATCCAGATTGCCGTCAACTACGCCAACGACTACAGCGACGGGGTGCGGGGCACCGATGTGGCCCGGGTGGGACCCCAGCGCCTGGTGGCCTCGGGAGCGGCGTCTGCGGCCGCAGTGCGGAACGCGGCATTCGCGGCCTTCGGCGTGGCTGCGGGGTTCGGCATCGTGGTGGCAGCGGCCGTGTCGTGGTGGCTCGTCGTGGCCGGCGCGGCGTCGATGCTCGCGGCGTGGTACTACACCGGCGGCCGGCGTCCATACGGCTACCGGGGTGTCGGCGAGCTGTTCGTGTTCGTCTTCTTCGGCCTGGTGGCGACGGCGGGATCGGCGTTCGTGCAGGACGCCCGCATCACCATGCTGGGCATCGCTGCGTCGGTCCCGGTGGGGTTGGGCTCGGTGGCGCTGCTCATCTCGAACAATCTGCGCGACCTGCCGACGGACGCCCAGGCGGGCAAGCGCACGCTGGCGGTTCGGCTGGGTGACGGACCCACCCGCGCGATGTATGCGGTGGTCGTGTTGCTGGTGGTGTTCTCGCCGATGTACCTGTCGCTGCTGCGACCGTGGACGATGCTGGGGCTCGCCGCCGTGGCGTTTGCTGTCGCGCCCGTTCGTGCTGTGCTCCGCGGCGCCAGCGGTGCTGCGCTGGTGGGGGTGCTCGCAGCAACCGGCCGCCTGCAGATCGTGGTGGGCGCGCTGCTGACAGTCGGCTTGGCGCTGGGGCCATGACATGGGCGAGGCCGTTGCTGCAACGCGTGGAGGTGCCCGTGCGATCCGCAATGATGTCCCGATGAGCACAGAAGCAGGTTCGGGGGCAGTGCTGGAGCATCTCGCTGCGCTGGGCGTGGCCTACGAGGTGGTGGAGTGCGATCCCGACTTCGCCGACACAGCGCAATTCTGCGAGCGTTACGGCTATTCGATGGATGCGTCGGCGAACGCCATCTGCGTGGTGGGCAAGTCAGCCGATCGGCCGATGGCGTGCTGCGTGGTGCTGGCGTCGACGCGGCTCGATGTGAACGGCGTGGTGCGGCGGCGGCTGGGCACGCGCAAGGCATCCTTCGCCGACGCCGACGAGACCGTTGTACGCACGGGGATGATGATCGGCGGCGTAACGCCGTTCGGGCTTTCCGCAGACATCCCGGTCTGGATCGACAGCCGCGTGATGGACTGCGCCGAAGTCATCGTGGGCGGCGGCTCGCGGGACTGCAAGATCCTCTGCCCGCCGGCCTCGCTTGCCGAGCTCCCCACGGCCGAGGTTGTCCCGGATCTGGCCAAGACGAACCCGCCGGCCTAGGGCCGGCGCCGCGCCGGGTCAGCGGGCGCGCTGCGGAAACGGCAGACGCTGCTCAGCCCGCTCGCGTGGCCGTGATGAGTTGGGCGATGCCGCCGCTCAGCAAGGTCCTGTCGAGGGCGCCGAATCCGGCATTGGCGAGCTGGGCCATCAGCACCGGCGTCTCGGGCAGATACGACACGGACTCGGGCAGGTACCGGTAGGCAGTTCGGCTGGAGAGCAGGCTGCCCACCGCCGGCACCACTTTGCCGAAATACACTTGGTGGCCGGCCCGCAGCAGCGGGTTGGCCGGCTCGGCAACCTCGAGCAGCGCGATCCGGGCGCCGGGCCGCAGCACCCGGGCCAGCTCCGCAAAAAATGGTTCGAGGCTCGTGAAGTTTCGCAGTGCGAAGCCGCACGTCGCGCCGTCGAGCGATGCGTCGCGAACGCCGAGCCTGAGCGCGTCGGAGCGCACCAGGGGCGCCGCCGTGGTGGCGGCCGCGAGCATGCCTGCGGAGAAATCGACGCCTACGGGCCGCAGGCCGGCCGATTCGAGCTCATTGCACAGGTCGCCGGTTCCGCAGGCCACGTCGATCACGGTCTCGCCGGGCGCCAGGCCGAGGGCCGCCACAGCGCGGCGGCGCCAGCGAGTGTCGAGGCGGAACGTCAGCAGCCGGTTCAGCAGGTCGTAGCGGGCGGCGATCTCGTCGAACATCTCCTCGACGGCCTGGGCCTTGTCCTGCGGGTGAGGCAGCCCGGGCGCACGCCGTCGGCGGAACCTCACGTGAACCAGACGCGGCGGTGGCTTCGGCTCATCGGGTGATACAGAAGCACCAGCAGCAGCGCATCGAACATGAGACGCATGGTCACGCCCAGCTCGAAGCTCGTGCGGGCACCCCACCACAGCGTCGCTATGGCCGCATAGACGGCCGCAGCGGAGCACAGCCGATGGCCCCAGCGACGCTCATTGGCGGTACCAAAGCCGCCTGCGACATACGCGCCGGCGAGCAGGAAGGTGACCGCCGGCGGAATGATGCTGTCTCCCAGATCGGTCGCTGTGCGATCGCTCGCGAACAGCGAGACGACGCCCTCGAATATGTCGCGCGCCAGTTGCGAGTCGATGCGAGTCCCGAACAACAGAAGCACCGCGGAGAAGTAGGAGAGCAGCACGGCGCTGAACAGCGTCTGGGGCTGGCTGCGGTTGAGCCACCGCATCTGGTTCACCGCGCAAGTGTGGCACCTGTGCCGGCGTCATCCCATCCAAGAGGCTGAGCCGTCAGGTGAGGCCCTGGCCCAAGCGGCCCGTGAGCCCGTATCCAATGGAGATGGGGAACAAGAGCGGGAGACGACAGGTGCGCCGGCGAGCAGGTGCACCTCTCCTCGCCGCCTCTCAGAAGCCGGGCCGCAGCATTAGCCTGCGCCCGGTGAGTGCCGCCGCGAGTGCTGATCCTGTCATCTCGATCGGCGCCGACCAGCATGGCGCTGTCGTGGAAGCCAATGGCGCACACTGGCCGCCCGGCGCACTGGCTGCAGCATTGCGACTGCATCTCCGCGAGGTCTCGGGACCCGTGTCGGTCTGGATCGACCACCCGGACCACGGCGAAACAGATGGAGGCGATCTTGCGCCGACCGAGACCGAGTTCGGGCGAGGGCTCAGCGAGCTCGGGCTGAGGTTCGAGCGCGACCTCTACCGCATGGAGCGATCGCTGCCCATGGATCAGCCCAGCGGCATCGAGACCCGTTCGTTCGTGGTCGGCCAGGACGACCAGGCGTGGGTGGAGGTCAACAACCGGGCGTTCTCGTGGCACCGCGAGCAGGGAGGCTGGACGCTGGAACAGGTTGCCGAGCGTCAGTCTGAACCGTGGTTCGACGCCGACGGCTTCCGGGTGTACGACATCGACGGCCACATCGCTGCCTACTGCTGGACCAAGGTGCACACCGACGAGGACCCGCCGGTCGGCGAGGTGTACGTCATCGCGGTGGACCCGCAATTTCACGGCCGCGGCCTCGGCAGAGCTCTGACGCTGGCCGGCTACGAGCATCTCACCAAAGCAGGCCTGACACGGGCAATGCTCTACGTCGACGCCGACAACACGCCGGCTGTCACGCTCTACCTCGACCTCGGTCTGGAGGTGGCCGTAGTGCGTCGGCTGTTCACCGGCATTGGCCCGCTGAACTCGTAGCGAGCTGAGCGGCCGTGACAGCCCCCGGCGCCGATCCCTCCCTCGGCGATCTGAGCCGCGCGGAACTCGGGGAACTGCTCGACGGCGAGCCGGCCTACCGGCTGGACCAAGTGTGGGACGGCCTGTACCGCCAGCGCCGCCCGCTGTCTGAGCTCACCAATGTGCCCAAGAGCCTTCGCCAAGCCATCGGCGAGCTGCTGCCGCCTGCGCTGACGCTCGTCCGCACGCAGTCCGCAGACCGGGGCACCACCACCAAGCACCTGTGGTCGCTGCGTGATGGCCACCTGGTGGAGTCGGTGCTGATGCGCTACCGGAACCGGATGACGCTGTGCATCAGCAGCCAAGCCGGCTGCGCGATGGCCTGCAGCTTCTGCGCAACCGGCCAGATGGGATTCGACCGCAACCTGAGCCTGGGTGAGATCGTCGAGCAAGTGCTGGGCACGCTGCAAGAGGCAGGTCCGGATGATCGAGCCGCCCGCGGCAGAGCCATCAACAGCGGCGCCGCCCGCGGCAGAGCCATCAACATCGTCTTCATGGGCATGGGCGAGCCCCTCGCCAACTACGACGCGGTGTGGGCAGCGGTGGAGCGGTTCCACGGCGACATGGGCATCGGCGCCCGGCACATCACCGTGTCGACCGTCGGCGTCATTCCCGGCATCGAGCGCCTTGCGGCGGAGGCGCTGCCGGTCAACCTGGCAGTCTCGCTGCATGCCGCCAACGACCGGCTGCGCAACCGCATTGCGCCCATCAATCGCACGTACCCGCTGCGTGACCTAGCGCGTTCGCTGGCCGACTATCGCCGCGCCAAGCGACGGCGCATCAGCCTCGAGTGGGCGATGATCGGCGGCGTCAACGACTCCGACCGCGACGCGGCCGAGCTTGCTGCGTATGCACGGCCGCTGGCGGCCCATGTCAACCTCATTCCGCTGAATCCCACACCGGGTTACGGCCACCAGCCCTCGCCGGCCGGGCGAATCGAGCAATTCGCCGCCGAACTGTCATCCCATGGCGTGAACGCCACCGTGCGCCAGAACCGTGGCACGTCGATCGACGCTGCATGCGGTCAGCTGCGCGCCGACAAGCTCGTCTCGGTTCGCAAAGATGGTCGCGGAGCACGTTCTCGGGCAGAGCGCTAGACACTCGCCATGGCCAAGCCGCGATCGCCGAAGGGACGCGCCCAGCGAACCCACGAGCGACTCAAGGACGAGTACGAGGCCGTCTGCGAGCTGGAGCATCGCAACCCATTCGAGCTGCTGGTGGCAACGATCCTGTCGGCACAGTGCACCGATGCTCGTGTCAATGCCACCGTTCCCGGGGTGTTCGCGAAGTATCCCGACGCCGAAGCGCTGGCTTCGGCTGATCTCGAAGACCTCGAAGAACTGGTGCACCCCACCGGCTTCTTCCGCAGCAAGGCGCGCAACCTGCAGGGAATGGCCCGCCGGCTGCTGGCCGACTACGGCGGTGAGGTGCCGACCAGCCTGAAGGACTTGGTGAAGCTGCCAGGTGTCGGCCGCAAGACCGCCAACGTCATCCGCTCGGTGGCGTTCGATCTGCCGGGGCTGCCGGTGGACACCCACGTCGGCCGCTTGGTGCGGCGCCTCGGCATCACCGCCGAGGAAGACCCGGTCAAGGTGGAACTGGCCTTGAACCCGATGATCCCCCAGTACGAGCGAGGCGACTTCAGCCTGCGGCTGATCCTGCACGGCAGGCGCGTCTGCTCGTCTCGCAAGCCCGCATGCGACGACTGCGTGCTCAACGACTTCTGCCCGAGCGCGTTCGCGGCCTGAACCGGCACCAACGCCGGCTGTAGTGCGAATGCGAGACCCGAGAGGTGCTACCGAATGACTGAGTCAGCGAATCCCGGCAGCGGCACGGTGCGCCGGTCATCGCATTTCGTGCCCGGTGCGAACGAGCGCATGCTGGAGAAGTCGATCGCGACTGATGCCGACAGCCTCGTGCTCGATCTCGAAGACGCTGTCACTCCCGACAACAAGGACAGCGCCCGCACCACGGTTGCGGGCTGGCTGGCCGATGTCGACTTCGCCGCCAAGGAGCGAGTGGTGCGGATCAACCCGCTCGACACGCCGTGGTGCGCCGCCGACGTCGCAGAGACGATGGTGTCGCCACCCGACGCCTACCTGGTGCCCAAGGTGAACAACGCGGCAGAGGTTGCCGAGCTCGACAGCATGGTCACCCGCTGGGAACTGGAGCTTGGCCACCCGCCCGGCGGCGTGGTGCTGCTGGTGCTGGGAACCGAGACGCCGCAAGGGCTGCTGAACATCGGCGAGCTCGCCCGCCATGACCGGGTGGATGCGCTGAGCTGGGGTGCCGAGGATCTCTCTGCCGCCATGGGCTCGAAGGCCAACCGGGACGCCACAGGCGCCTACCTGCCGGTGTTCGAGTACGCCCGGGTGATGTGCCTGGTAGGCGCCACGGCGTGGGGCAAGCAGCCGCTCGACACGGTGTTCGTGGACTTCAGCGACGACGAGGGGCTGGCCGCCGAGTGCGCTACGTCAGCTGCCATGGGCTTTACCGGCAAGATCACCATCCATCCCGCTCAGATCGACATCGTCAACGCCGCGTTCACTCCGAGCGATGCCGAGATGGCCGACGCTCGTGAGCTGCTCGAAGCATTCGCCGAAGCCGAGGCAGCCGGGCTCATGGCATTCGCCCACAAGGGCCAGATGGTGGACGTGCCCCATCTCACCCGAGCCCGCAAAATCGTCGCCACAGCCGAGGCCATTGCGTCACGTTCGTAGCCCCGTCGCAGGCCCTGCAGGCAGCGGCCACCGACTGCGAGTTCAGCGCAGCGCTTCGGTGGCCTGGGCCAAACGGCGGCGAGCCATCCGCAACGAGCGCTCGACCTCGTAGAGCTCCACGCCGACATCCTCATTCGGCGTGCCCATCAGCTCATCGGCAGCCTGCGCCACGCGTGTGCCCAACTCGCCGACGGCAGTCTCGATCGACGACAGCTCCGCCGCACTGATCACACGCCGCACGCTAGCCAGCGCGCTCAGCTTCTTCCCTTGGTGATGGTGACGGTATGAGCCGCGCCGTCGTCGTCGGTGACGGCTCGGGCGGCCCATGCCGACCTAGCGACAGATTGGCTATCGACCCAGCGCCCGTAT
>JAJDZE010000186.1 GCA_022824805.1 Acidimicrobiia bacterium
GTCGGTGCCCACGTCTGGCGACAGCACTGACGAGCCGAACGGCTCGGTCACCGTGACTGTCAGCAGCGGCACCGGCTACACCGTGTCCCAGACCGACGGGTCAGCGACCGTGACCGTCTCTGATGACGACGACCCGCCGCCTCCGAGCGTGACGATCTCGATCGAGGACGCGTCCGGCGAGGAAGGCCTATGGGTCACGTTCAAGGTGACGCTGTCCGAAGCAGCAGACCACCAGGTCAAGGTGCGCTGGGACTCCGACCACGCCTACGACCTCGATCCCTATGCGATTGCGGGCAACGAGTTCTGGTACATGGACGGCACGCTGACCTTCGCCCCCGGCCAGACCGAGAAATCGGCTTCGGTGTACCTGAACGACGACAGCTACGCCGAGGCCGACGAGCTGTTCCGGGTGCGGCTGTCCAGCCCCCAGGGAGCGACCATCGCCGACGGCGAAGCCATCATGACCATCACCGACAACGACTGAGCTTTCGAGACCAACGACGACATCGCCGCCGTTCCGCTCACCCGGTTGCGGCCCTGACCCGCAGCGCCCCGTCCTGCGGTACGACGGCAAACCCGACTGGACCCTGCTCGACGACTTCACCCAACGCCAAGACGCGAAGAACCTTCAATCAAGGGCTCCGGCGGCGCTCTCACCAGTACCCCAGGGCACCGGCATGCGCGGTGCGGTCAGCCGATCACGCCAGCAGCGGCGAGCAGGTCGGTGAGCGGCTGCAACCAGCCCGCCTCGGCCGCCACGATCTCCAATGCCAAAGCAGCCGCGATCCCCACCAGCCACCTGTGACGCCTGCGGTCTTCCTGACGGTCAGCCTCGCGCTAGGCTGCGGTTTCCTTGCGATCGGCCTCGCGCTGGTCGGCCAAGGCCAGCGCGAACTCCGAGAACGTCCTCTCAAGATGCTCCTTGGTCACCAAGTCCGACAGCGGCGCAGGCGCGAGGCACGACATCATGTACTCCGCGCGGCGCTCGTCGAGCTGCTCACGAAACCAAGCGTAGAGGCGAGACCGATCTTCTTCTGACATGGCGGGATTCCTTCGGCAGCGATCCGCGGCGCACCGTAGACGACTTCAACATCGGCTCAAAATGAATTTCATACCTTTACGTTGATTGCCGCGATCGAACAGAGCCGTTTCGCGGCGCCCGCAGCTGTACCAGCCCGACCGGCAGCGGCTGGCCGAAGAGCTTCGGGAGGCGATGCAGCGCCGCGCTCGCGAGCCGCGGAGCGCTCAGCCGATCACGCCAGCAGCGTCGAGCCAGATCGACACCACGGCGGTCAGACCGATGCCGGCAAGCCAGTAGTGACGAACGCGGCTCGTGGCGCGGTCGTCCGCCCGGTCCTCGGCGCGCTGGGCCACCAGCGCATCGATCTTCGTATCGAGGGCGGAGACCTTCTCGTCGACGGCGGCGAGGTCGTCCTTTGTTGCGAACCGTGCCAGCTCGCCGGTCAGGAACTCCTTGGTCACCAAGTCCGACAGCGGCGCAGGCGCGAGGCACGACATCATGTACTCCGCGCGGCGCTCGTCGAGCTGCTCACGAAACCAAGCGTAGAGGCGGGAGCGGTCTTCTTCTGACATGGCGGGCTTCTTTCGGCAGCGATCCGCGGCGCACTTCGGGAGCAACCTGCCGCAGGGATGCCGCACCGGATGGCGGGCTTCTTTCGGCAGCGATCCGCGGCGCGCCGTAGACGGCATCAACACCGGCTCAAAATGAATTTCATATCGTTACGTTGACTGCTGCGATCGAACGGGGCCGTTTCGCGGTGCCCGCAGCTATACGAGTCCGACCGGCAGCGGCTGGCCGAAGGGCTTCGGGAGGCGATGCAGCGCCGAAGCTGACCCGGTGTCCGGGCACGGCCCGGCCGCGTGGCACTCGGAGAGTTTGTCTATCGGGCGTGGTCTGAGGGTCCTGCACCGTTATGGGACTCGGCGGGTTGCAGACGAACTGGCGCTGCGACCGTCACGTCCAGCTCCGGCGGTGCTGTGAGCAACGGTGCCTGGGGCATCGGCGGCAGACCGAGTGGCAGTGGCAGTCGTGTCGGTTGGTTGGCCCGTCACACCCAGAGCCAGACCAGACCATCGAAACACCGAACGCATCCTCCCGAGCCACAACCCGGCCCAAGCGGACCCTTCGATGTCACACCCCTCGTTTAGCGTGAACGCCGTGACTCAGACACCTGTTCGCACCGAACCCGATGCGGGCGCTGCGGCTCTCGCCGCGGAGTGCTGCGTCGAGGCCGCCGAGGTGATGTGCGATGCAGGGGCTCCCGTCGTGATGTGCGCCGTCGAGGCCCCGCCGCCGTTTGGTGGTGAGTCGTCGCGGCTGAGCTGGGCCCCGTTGGCTGGTCAGGTGGACAAGGCGGTGTCGGCGGCGTCGGCGGTCAGGCGGATAAGGCGGTGCTGGCGGCGTCGGCGGCGTTGGCCGGCTGTCCCATCGTTTGTTGTAACACCGCTTGTTTAGGTTGTGTGTCGTGATTCAGACATTTGTTCGCACTGGGCCAGATGCAGGCGCTGCGGTTCTCGCCGCGGAGTGCTGCGTCGAGGTGGCCGAGGTGGCCGAGGTGATGTGCGATGCCGGGGCTCCTGTCGTGATGTGCGCCGTCGAGGCGCCGCCGCCGTCGTTTGGTGGTGAGGCGTCGCGGCTGACTGATGGTGAGGTGCCGCCAAGCGGCGACGCGCCGCAGTCGTTTGGTGTCGGCGCTCTGCGGCCTGACGGTGAGCCGCCGCCTGTTTGTGACGCGGTGCCGTCGCTCAGCGATGAGGCAATGCCGCCCGTTGGTGGTGAGCCGCTGCTGTCGGTTGATGAGGTGCTGGCGGGACTGGCCGGCGCGCAGCGTCTGGTGGCGATGGCGTCGCAGGTGCCCTTTGGGAGTGCTGATGGCGAAGCGTTGGCGCAGGTGATCGCCGCGGGCGGTCGGCTGAGCTCCGCGGTGGAAGCGCTGCTGCTGGCAGCCACCGCGGCGATGGAGGCACGCCGCGCCGGGTCAGGCAGCGCGGCGTTGCGCGACGAGGCCCACATGAGCGCTCGCAGCGCCGCCCGCAAAGCAGCCCTCAGCGAGCAGGTCGCCCAGATGCCCAACGTGGCCCGCGGCCTCGCGTGCGGCGCATTGACCGCCGAGCACGCCGAAGTGCTCGCTGACACCGCCCGCCGAAGCAGCTCTGAGACGGTCGATGCAGCACCCGATTTGCTCGAGACCGCTGCGGTGGCGTCGCCTGACGTGCTGCGCCGCGACGCCCGCGCTTTTTTGGCACGTCACGACCCGGCATCGGCCGCCAGCGAGCTCGCCCGTCAGCGCCGTCAGCGCAGCGCGGCGCTGTTCGTCGATGACGAGACGGGCATGGGCGTGCTCAATGCCCGTTTTGACCCGGTCGGCTTCGCGTTGGTGAGACAGGCCGTGGAGAACTACAACGACGCGCTGTGGCGCCGCGACGGCGGCCGTGACGGCACGCCCGCTGCTGTGCGCGACAACCGCCAGCGCCTCGCCGACAGTGTCTTTGAGATGCTCACCAACCGCAACGCGCTCGCCATCGGCCAGCCACCCGCTACAGCGCCCACCAAGCCCGCCGACTGCGGCCCGCCAACTGAGCCAGCGCCCGGCGTGCCCGCCGGTTGCGGCCCGCAGCCCGAAACGGCACCCGCCGTGCCCGTCGCAGCACCCGCCGTGCCTGCCCTCAGCGACCTGGTGTCTGAAGCCGCGTCGGGCGGCATCGAAACGGCATCCGACATGCCCGCCGCGGTGCCCGCCGTGCCCGCCGGTTGCGGCCCGCCGACTGAGCCAACACCCGGCGGCACCGAAACCGCGCCCGACATGCCCGGCGTGCCCGCCGGTTGCGGCCCACAGCCCGGAACGGCGCCCGACAGTTCGGTCGCGGTGCCCGGTGTGCTCGCCGACTGGGGCCCGCGGTCCGGAACGGCGCTCGGCAGTTCTGCCGCAGCGCCCACAGAGTCCCCGACCGCGCCGGCCTCGCGAGAGCGTGATGTGTCTGCTGGTGGTGTTGGCTGTTGTGACGGTGGGGGCCGGTCGGTGGGGCAGTGGGCGCCTGCTCAGGCGCCCAACCAGCTCGTTATCGTTGCTGACATCGGCGTCATCGACGGCACTGCGCCCGACGGGCGATGCGAAGTTCTCGGCGCCGGGCCGGTGCCTGCGTCGATTCTCGACAGTCTTTCGCCTGACACGCGCATCACCGGTGCGTTGTTCGCCGGCCCGGGGCGGTCGTTGTGGCTGGGACGCGACCGTCGCCATGCCAGTGCCGCGCAGCAGTTGGTGATCGCGATTCGCGACCGCGGCTGTGTGCTGTGTCACAAGCCGATGCATCGCTGCCAGTACCAC
>JAJDZE010000053.1 GCA_022824805.1 Acidimicrobiia bacterium
GCTCATAGCGCCCAGCGCCGATCGCCAGGGCCGCCTCGGCCTCGATCAGCTCCTGGAACACCAGACGCACAGCGTCGCGTACCAGCTCCGCGCCGCCCCCGGCGCGAAACGATTCCATCAATTGCGCTGTGGCAACATCAATCAGGGCCATCGGACATGTCCTCCTCGATGAGTGAGTGATTGCTCTCACCGAGGATCGTGCCGATGGCCCACCCAATCGCGGACCCTCCCAGCTACCCCAAACCCCACCACTCACCGGGACGCTGCCCCCAGAATATCCATCAGAGATTTCCTGGGGCCTGCGCTGTGACCAGTGAGCAGCGCAGACCATCACGGCACGAGCCGGCAGATCGCCGGCTACTTGCCTCGGGTCGCCGACCTCGAAAAAACCCCTGCAGCGCCTCGTGCCGACCGTTGTGGTCGAAGGCCTTCAGAGAAGTCGCGTCTGAGCCGTCCGACGTCACCGTTCGAGTAACGCGGGCGCCGGTACACTGCCTGTTCCCAGGGCCAACGACGTCCCTGCCGCCGCCGAGTTCCGACATCGGAACTCCTTCAGCCCACCGGGACGTCGCCGATGCCCATACATGACACTGCGGCTGCGCTAGGCGCCGACCACCGCCCTGCCGTGCGCACCGAACCCTACGCAGGGCCGCCTGCCGCGCAGGGGCTGTATGACCCGGCGTTCGAGCATGACTCGTGCGGTGTGGGCTTCGTGGCCGACATGTCCGGAGTGCCGAGCCGGACTGTGGTGGATCAGGCACTGCAGTGCCTGGTCAACCTCGACCATCGCAGCGCGACGGGCGCTGAGGCCAATGTGGGCGACGGCATCGGCATGACCGTCGGGGTGCCGGACCGGTTCCTGCGGGCAGTGTGCGAGTTCGATCTTCCGCCCGCCGGCAGCTACGCAGTCGGCACGGCGTTTCTGCCCCGCGCCGATCCCGATGGGGCTGCTGCTGGCATCGAAGCGATCATGGTCGACGAAGGCCTCGATGTGCTCGGCTGGCGCGACGTGCCCACCGACCCCGCCTCGCTCGGCACATTCGCCACCGACCCGATGCCTGTGTTCCGGATGCTGTTCGTGGCCGCCCCGTCCCCCGAACAGTCCACGCTGCTCGATGGGCTGGCGCTCGAGCGAAAGGTGTACGTCGCCCGCAAGCGCACCGAGCACGAGATCGATCCCGCGCCCTATTTCCCGTCGCTGTCGTGCCGCACCTTGGTCTACAAGGGAATGCTCACCTGCAGCCAGTTCGCAGAGTTCTACCCCGACCTGACCGATCCCCGCATGGAGTCCACGCTCGCTCTGGTGCACTCGCGGTTCAGCACCAACACGTTCCCCTCGTGGCCTCTCGCCCACCCGTACCGGATGCTCGCTCACAACGGCGAGATCAACACGGTGATGGGCAACCGCAACTGGATGCGTGCGCGCGAAGGCACGCTGGCGAGCCCGCTGTTCACCGACGCTGGTGGGGGGAACCAGCTAGAGCGCACCTACCCGGTGTGCACGCCGGGCGCGTCGGACACCGCCAGCTTCGACGAGGTCCTCGAACTGCTCCATCTCGGCGGGCGGAGTCTCCCCCATGCCGTGCTGATGATGATCCCTGAGGCATGGGAGAACCATGCCCGCATGCCCCAGGACCGCCACGACTTCTACGAGTTCCACGCCTCGTTGATGGAGCCGTGGGACGGCCCCGCCAGCATCGCCTTCACCGACGGCACCGTCGTGGGCGCGGTGCTCGACCGCAATGGACTGCGGCCGTCTCGCTACTGGGTCACCGACAACGGCCTCGTGATCATGGCGTCGGAAGTCGGCGTCGCGGACATCGATCAAGCCCGCATCGTCCGCAAGGGACGCCTGCAGCCGGGTCGCATGTTCCTGGTGGACACCTCGCAGGGCCGCATCGTGGGCGACGACGAGATCAAGCACGACCTGGTGACCGCAGAGCCATACGGAGACTGGCTCGCCGACGGGCTGGCCCACCTGGAAGACCTGCCGCCTCGTTTCAGCCTGACGCCCCAGCACTCCTCGGTGACGCTGCGCCAGCGCACCTTCGGCTACACCACCGAGGAACTGCGGATTCTGGTGGCGCCGATGGCCCGCACCGGCATCGAGCCGATCGGCTCGATGGGCACCGACACGCCGATCGCGGTGCTCTCCAAGCGACCGCGGCTGCTGTTCGACTACTTCAGCCAGCTGTTCGCGCAGGTCACCAATCCGCCGCTGGATGCGATCCGTGAGGAATTGGTGACATCCGCCAAGGCCAAGATCGGCCCCGAAGGGAACCTGCTGGCGCCCGGCTCTGACTCGTGCCGCCAGATCGTGCTGCCCTACCCGATCCTGTCGAACGAGGACCTCGCCAAGATCCTCTACATCGACGAGGACCAGCCGACCGAGTCGGCGGAGGCACACGGCCAACCGTCAGGCGGCACAGCGCCCGCCGCATCTGAAGGCCCCGCTGCCTGTGGCGCATCGCAGGGGACAATGGCGCGCCGGTTCCGCCCGTTCGCTGTGGACGGGCTGTACCCCATTGCCGAAGGCGGCGCAGGTCTGCGGCACGCGATCGACGACGTGTGCGCGCAGGTCGACACGGCCATCGCCGACGGCGCCAAGATCATCGTGCTGTCCGATCGCTACAGCGACGCGCAGCTTGCGCCGATTCCCTCGCTGCTGCTGACCGGTGCCGTGCATCACCACTTGGTTCGCAACAAGACCCGGACGATGGTGGGCTTGGTGACCGAGTGCGGCGATGCACGCGAGGTACACCACATGGCCTTGCTGCTGGGCTATGGGGCGAGCGCCGTCAACCCGTACCTAGCCTTCGAGTCGATCGACGACATGGTGCGCAGCGGCGTCATCACCGAGGTCGACGAGCGCACTGCCAAGCGCAACTACATCAAAGCGTGCACCAAGGGCGTGCTCAAGGTGATGTCCAAGATGGGCATCTCAACGGTGGCCAGCTACACCGGGGCGCAGGTGTTCGAGGCCGTGGGCCTGGGGGCGGAACTCATCGATCGCTACTTCAGCGGGACAACTTCGAAGCTCGACGGCGTCGGTCTCGACGTGTTGGCCGCCGAGGTTGCCGAGCGCCACCGGTTCGCCTACCTCGACAATCCCACCGAGGCCGCGCATCGCGATCTGTGGGCGGGAGGCGAGTACCAGTGGCGGCGCGAGGGCGAGTACCACCTGTTCAACCCCGAGACCGTCTACAAGCTGCAGCACTCCACGCGCGCCGGCCGCTACGAGGTCTTCAAGGAGTACACGCAGCTGGTGGACGATCAGTCCACCGAGCTGGCGACACTGCGGGGCCTGTTCGAGCTCCGTCCGGCGCCCGGCGGGCCGATCCCGATCGACGAGGTCGAGCCTGTCTCGGCAATCGTGAAGCGGTTCTCGACCGGGGCGATGAGCTACGGCTCGATCTCCGCTGAGGCACACGAGACGCTGGCGATCGCCATGAACCGCATCGGCGGCAAGTCAAACACCGGCGAGGGCGGCGAGGACCCGCAGCGCTATGTGCCCGACCCCAACGGCGATCTGCGGCGCTCTGCCATCAAGCAGGTGGCTTCAGGGCGCTTCGGTGTGACATCGGAGTACCTGACCAACGCCGACGATCTGCAGATCAAGATGGCCCAAGGCGCCAAGCCCGGCGAGGGCGGACAGCTGCCGGGGCCCAAGGTCTGGCCGTGGATCGCCAAGACCCGCCACTCGACGCCCGGCGTCGGGCTCATCAGCCCGCCGCCGCACCACGACATCTATTCCATCGAGGACCTCAAGCAGCTCATCCACGATCTCAAGAACTCCAACCCCGCTGCTCGCGTCCACGTCAAACTGGTGGCCGAGGTGGGCGTGGGCACCGTGGCCGCCGGCGTGTCGAAGGCGAAGGCCGATGTGGTGCTGATCTCCGGCCACGACGGCGGCACGGGGGCGTCGCCGCTGACGTCGCTGAAGCACGCGGGCGCGCCGTGGGAGCTGGGCTTGGCTGAGACGCAGCAAACGCTGCTGCTGAACGGGCTGCGGGACCGCATCGTGGTGCAGACCGACGGGCAGCTGAAGACCGGCCGCGACGTGATCGTGGCGGCACTTCTGGGCGCCGAGGAATACGGCTTCGCCACAGCACCGCTGGTGGTCTCGGGCTGCATCATGATGCGCGTCTGCCATCTCGACACCTGCCCCGTGGGCGTCGCCACCCAGAACCGCGAGCTGCGCAAGCGCTTCGGCGGCCGGCCCGAGTTCGTCGTGAACTACTTCGAGTACATCGCCCAGGAAGTCCGCGAGTACTTGGCGATGCTGGGCTTCCGGTCGCTGCCCGAGGCCATCGGGCGGGTGGACCGGCTCGACACCACCGCGGCGGTTGCCCATTGGAAGGCGCACGGGCTGAACCTGTCGCCGATCCTGGCGACGCCCGAGACGCCATGGCCGCAGGATCGCTACTGCTCCCAGAGTCAGGACCACGGCTTGGAGCGGGCGCTTGACCAGCAGCTCATCGAATTGGCGGCGCCCGCAATCGAGCGCCGTGAACTGGTGCGGGCGGAGCTGCCGATCAGCAACGTGAACCGGACGGTCGGCACCATGCTCGGCCACCGCATCACCGCCGCCCACGGCGGCGACGGCCTGCCCGACGACACGGTCGATTTCACCTTCAACGGGTCGGCCGGGCAGAGCTTCGGCGCATTCGTGCCGCGTGGTCTCACGATGCGGCTCTTCGGCGACGCCAACGACTACCTCGGCAAGGGGCTGTCGGGCGGGCGCCTGGTGGCACGACCGCCTCGGGAGGTGCACCCGGATTTTGTGGCCGAGGACAACATCATCGCCGGGAACGTCATCCTGTACGGCGCGACCGGCGGCGAGGCGTACATCCGCGGCTCGGTCGGCGAGCGCTTCTGCGTGCGCAATTCCGGAGCGACCGCCGTCGTCGAGGGAGTGGGCGACCACGCGTGCGAGTACATGACGGGCGGCATGGTGGTGGTGCTCGGCGGCGTCGGCCGCAACTTCGGCGCGGGCATGTCGGGCGGGGTGGCATTCGTGTACGACCCCGACGACGTCTTCTGGCGGAACCTGAATGCCGAGATGGTCGACCTCGAACCACAGCTCGACGACGCCGACGCGGAGACAGTGCGCACGGTCCTGCGCCGGCACCTCGCCGAGACCGATTCGGCGCCGGCGGGGCGCATCCTGGGTCGCTGGCGCAGCGAGGTGCGCAGCTTCCGCAAAGTGATGCCGAAGGACTACCGGCGCGTGCTCGAGGCACGGGCAGCAGCGGCCGAGCTCGGCCAAGACCCCGACGAGGCAGTCATGGCGGCTGCGCATGGCTAGACACCGCGTCCGTGCGCTCAGCGCAGCCGCCGGCACGCAAGCACAGGGGCTGCGCATGGCTGATCTGCATAGGTGATCTAGATGGGTGATATCCGGGGATTCATGCGGCACGACCGGGAGCTGCCGACGCGGCGCCCGGTGCCGGTGCGCCTGCGCGATTGGCGCGAGGTGTACGAGCCGTTCGCCGACGAGGACTTGCGCACCCAAGCCAGCCGCTGCATGGACTGCGGCGTGCCGTTCTGCAACTCGGGCTGCCCGCTGGGCAACATCATCCCGGACTGGAACGATCTCGTATACCGCGACCGCTGGCACGACGCCATCGAGCGGCTGCACGCCACCAACAACTTCCCCGAGTTCACCGGCCGGCTGTGCCCGGCGCCGTGCGAGGGCGCGTGCGTGCTGGGCATCAACGCCGACCCGGTCACGATCAAGCAGGTCGAGGTCGCGATCATCGACAAGGCCTTCGAGATGGGCTGGGTCCGCCCCGAACTGCCCGCCGTGCGCACGGGCCGCAGCGTGGCGGTGGTGGGTTCGGGGCCCGCTGGGCTGGCTGCGGCCCAGCAGCTGACCCGTGCCGGCCACGACGTCACGGTGTTCGAGCGTGCCGATCGGCTCGGCGGCCTGCTCCGGTACGGCATCCCGGAGTTCAAGATGGAAAAACGCCACATCGAGCGTCGGCTCGACCAGATGAGCGCCGAGGGCACGAAGTTCCGCACCGGCGTCGAGGTCGGCGTGGACATTCCGGTGGCGGATCTGCAAGCGGACTTCGATGCGCTGGTGCTGGCCGGCGGCGCGACAGCGTGGCGCGATCTGCCGATCCCGGGTCGCGAACTTGACGGCATCCACCAGGCAATGGAGTACCTGCCGTGGGCCAACAAAGCCCAAGAGGGCGACCTCGACCCGGCCGATGTTCCGATCAATGCCGCAGGCAAGCATGTGGTGATCATCGGCGGCGGCGACACCGGGGCCGATTGCCTGGGTACCGCACATCGCCAGGGGGCTGCGTCGGTGCACCAGTTCGAGATATTGCCGCGGCCGCCCGACGAGCGGTCGTCGGGCAACCCGTGGCCCACCTATCCGATGGTCTACCGGGTCTCCTCGGCGCACGAGGAAGGCGGCGAGCGCGTCTATTCGGTGAACACCGAAGAGTTCCTGGGAGACGACGCCGGTGCGGTGCGGGCATTGCGGGCACACGAGGCGGTGCTCAGCGACGGCCGGTTCGCCAGGGTGGACGGCAGCGACTTCGAGCTCGAATGCGATCTCGTGCTGCTGGCGATGGGATTTCTCGGGCCCCAGCAGGAGGGCTTGCTGACCCAGCTCGGCGTGGAGACCGATGCGCGCTCCAACGTGGTGCGCGACGAGGTCTACCGCACCAGCGTCGACGGTGTGTGGGTGTGCGGCGACATGGGCCGTGGGCAGAGCCTGATCGTGTGGGCCATCGCGGAAGGCAGAGCGTGCGCCGCGGCAGTCGACGAGGCCCTCATGGGTCATACGGCGCTCCCATCGCCGATGCCGCCCTCCGCGCGCCCGCTCAACTGAGCCACGGAGGTGACGGCGGTGAGCACGAGCCCGTACCGGGTGGATGGAGGGCGTCTGTGGGAGACGCTTCATTCCTTGGCGGAGATCGGGGCGACGGCTGCTGGCGGGGTGGCGCGGGTGGCGCTGACTGACGAGGATCGGGCGGGACGTGATCAGTTCGTGGCATGGGTGCGAGAGGTCGGCTGCTCGCTTCATGTAGACCAGATGGGGAACGTGTTCGCACGCCGGGAGGGCACCGATCCGCTGCGGGCACCGGTGGTGGTCGGCAGCCATCTCGACAGCCAGCCCACCGGCGGCAAGTACGACGGCGCCTACGGCGTGATGGTGGGCCTCGAAGTG
>JAJDZE010000026.1 GCA_022824805.1 Acidimicrobiia bacterium
TCAACCAGCGCCAGATCGACCAAGCGCATCGGGCGTACTTCGACTCGATCGTCGCTGCGGCACAGCGCGACCACGTCATCACCCCTGACGAGCACGAACTGATGCAGCGCATCGCACAAGCACTGGACATCGCCGATGCGACGATCCCCGAGATCACTGAAGTCCAACACTCCGCCGACCTGGCGGCGGGCACCCGCGTCTGCTTCACAGGCACAGCGACCATCGGAGGCGAGGCCGTCGGCCGAGAGGTGCTGGAGCGATTGGCAGCGCTGGCCGGGCTTGTCCCAGTGAGCTCGGTGACCATGAAGAACTGCGACCTGCTGGTTGCCGCCGACACATCGAGCAGCTCAGGCAAGGCTCGCAAGGCCCGCGCCTACGGCCCCCCAGTGCTGTCAGTAGCAGATTTCGTTGAACAGCTCGGCTGAGCTGCAAGAACACCCCCATGCCGCGCACCGGTCGATTCTGAGGGGCCAAGCCTTCTTGCCGATTCCCTATCGTCGGCATAGATCGGTGCGGCGTAACAGGTCACGATGCGAACGCTGCACCTCGCTGGATTGCGAAGTCGAGTACACCTTGCCCCGTGGCGCATCGATCAGGCGCTTCGCCTTGAAGTCGCTGGTGAGGGCGTTGTCATTGGTGAACAACAGGCGTGCTCCCGAGATCTGGGCCAGAGCAATGATGTGCTCGTCATTCGATTCGCACAAGGGCGTACCTTGCTCCGTGGTCTGGGTGAGTTTGTTCGTCCGCTGGCCCACCAGCTCACTCTCGACGCTGGTCAACCGCCCAGCGAGCTGCAGCTGCGTGAGCCAGCGTCGCATCGATTCACCCGAGCGCATCAGCTCCTCGCGGTGCCTCCCACCGACGACGAGCGGCACCTGGCCATGATCGACTGCCATTCGAAAAGCCCTCCCAGCAGGCGTGCCGCCGCTATCCCACAGTTGGTTCGCGACGTTGGCGTCGACTATGGCGCACACCCTTCAGCCACCGAGGGAGCGCTGGAGTTCATCGAGGAAGAACTGGCGATAGCCCGCAGGCGCGCCTTCCACATTACCCAAGCGGTCAACGGAGATCGAATGCAGCCGCACATCAAGACCACCGCGCTCGAAGAAGACAATCGAGATGTCCTTAGGCGAGAGGCCGCTGCGCTCGTCTCGCACGGCCATACGAACACGGTCGATGATGAAGTCGCTGTGCGTCTCGACGATGATCTGCTTTCTTGACGACTTCGAGCGAGCGGCGGCACGTTCGCAGAGGAGGCTGCCGAGCGAGGCCTGGGCAACCGGATGCAGGTGGACCTCTGGCTGCTGCAAGAGCACCGTACCCGGGCCGTCTGATCGGAGCAGTTCAGTAGCGACCGGCAGCACCTGACTGACTCCGTAGCCGACGTCGGCGAGATTCCTAAACGGTCCTTTTGCGCCGTCGCCGAACTTCCGCACCTGCACCTGGAACGGATCTGATTCACGCTGACCGCGGCGACGAATCTTCAGTTCGTCGAATAGCCCGGCGGTGTGTCCGAATTCCTCAAGGCTCGCCTTCAGCCGCTGCCACTCATCTGGTGCGCGCATCTCCAACTGGGCCAAGTACGTTGGGATGTCGTTGCCGACTGGGTCCCCGCTGATGCGCACTGGGTCATAGGTTCGCTTCGGTTGTGAGCGCACAGGCGCGCTCGCAAATGGCCGCTGGCGCGTACGACGGCCAAGCGGGCGGCCGATTCGCGGAATCGGTATCAGTGTCGCCTCCAGCACCGCGAGGTCGCCCTCCGTCAGGGCGGGCGAGTTTCTGACACGCTGGATGTCCCAGGTCCCGTGTCGCTCGTCGTCGAGCGCGTGGCGGAAACGTCGCATCAGCGACCACAACGATTCCAAGCGCTCGGAGGAGGTCAGCGCTGCTCCGCGAAACGATGAGTCACCCCTCACACAGACCCAGCGGCCCGAAGGGGTGCCGATCTCAAGCACCTCAGGCTCGCCGTCTGGCGCTCGGTGCTCGAACCAAAAGCCCGACAGTCGCAACTTCTTGCGCTTCTCGGGAACATGGAGCCGACGGCGCACCGGAACGGGTGCCGACCACTGCTCAGCGAATTCCGCTTCGAATCTGGGATGGCCAAGACCCGACTCCGCCGCGGGCCGCCGCGATGCGTCCAGTTCGACGCTCGCCATGAACGAGGCGGCCCTGCTCCCACGCGCACCGCGGTGGTGGGCGATCTCGTCAAAACTCCCAAGATCGTACGGTTCCTCCTTGAAGTCGGGTACCCGCTCGTCGTGCGCCACATCCCACATAGCACGCGCCATCGCCATCAACGAGGTTTTTCCGCTGCTGTTCTCACCGACGAGCAGCGTCAACGGAGCGAGCCGCGCCGTCTGTTTCTCGTCGCCGAAACAGCGGTAGTTGCTCAACGTTATCGATCGCATGGCTCGCACAAGTCTGCACAGTGTCGAAAAGACATAGGTGTTCGCGTCATCCTACAGCCAGCGAACACCGAAGGACAGTGAATTTCGGCGCCGGCTACGTAGCGCTCACCTAGATGGATCTAGTCCTGACGAGGCGAATCGAGTCTTGCTTCGTTTCAAAGTGATCGGTCATGAAGTGGTTGAACCAGCGGCGAAGGACCTCCAAGACTTCGGCAGGGGCCTCGCTCTCGTCTGCAACTCCCAAGGCCTCGAGCATCGAACCGACCTCGGACTCGCCGACTGCTCCGTTGTCGTCGATGACGCGCAGTACCTCAGCGACGAGCGGGGTTTGGCCGATCGCTGCGCATACCCAAGAGTTGAAGTGCGACTCCGGCAACGCGGGGGGCAAGCCCATTTGCAACAGTTCCGCCTCCATGCTCGGGAGTCTCGCCCGCCCAACCGCATCGGTTTCGCCTTGATAGACGGCGAACAGGTCCTCAGGATTCTTCGAACGCGGGATCCAGCTCCCGGGCGTCAGCACTCCCGCCAGCTCCTCCGTCGCCAATTCCGCGTCTGGCAACTGCTGAACGGTCTCGGCCAGGTCGGCCACGAGGCGCTGCATACGGTTACGTTGTTCCGAGGTTGCCCGGATGGCCAATCGAAACAGTTCGGCTTCGAAGGCGACGATCTCGGGTACGTCGCGACTGACCGTAGTGACAAGTTCAAGATTCGCTGGATTGCGCCATCCGAGCGCCGTCTCGGTGACATTGGCCGAGCCGACGAGGCAAGTGCGATCGGCCGCGAACATCTTGGCGTGCAGGTCGTATCGCAGATAGAGCGGTATCTCTCTGGCACTCGCGATGTCGAACACATGGAGGTCGCTCGCCCCGGCAAGTAGGTCGGCCGGTCGCCATCGCGTAACGATGGTGACCTCGACGCCAGCGGGAATCGCCTCGAGCACCTCCTGCAGTGCTCGAGCCCGGATGAAGGGCGCGACGATCAGGCCTGTCTCCTTGGCCGTAGCCAAGAGTGCGACAACTGCCTCGCCTGGCTGTTTCATTCCATTGTTCGAAGAAAGTCGCGTGCTTCGCGGCCCCAGTCCATACGAAGATCCTCAAGCGTCATTTTCAGGTCCGGAGGCGTCTTATCCTCGTAGCGCGCCCACGCGATCATGATCATGCGCAACGTGAAACTGGCCTTCTCGAGGCGATCAACCAGTTCTTGAAGGGACTGACCACTGGTCTCGTCGTCGAGCACCTCAATGAGATGCGCGTACACCGGGTGTTTGTCGTTGACCCAAACCTCGATTACATCGTTGACGGATTCCACGTCGAAGAATGCATGATCGTGGCCAAGCGTTGCGCCCTTCATGAGGATGCGTCTGCCGCTGTGAACTGTCTCTTCCGCCCATTGCTTGGCGATTTGAGGATCCACGCGTACCTGCTGCGCCGATTCCGCTATCGAGGCGATCTTCTCCTCATCGGTCGTCATAGGGGCAATGTCAGTCGAACCTTTGACTCCCTGCTCGCTCTGGTCCTTGATGACGTTGGTCGCAATGTCTTCGACAGTCTCCCCGGTAGTCGGGTGCCGGGACCCGCCAGTCGATCCCGTGCCCTTCATGATTGCCTTGCGTTCCTTGCGCATTTGGCTGATCTGGTCGTCAATCCAGTCCCAGATCTCAAGCAGGTGGCCGCGAGGATCTGACGTCTCGATCAGGCGCTCTCGAAACATCGAGAGTGTCTCGCCAGGATCGGCCACCTCTTCCCACTTGAATCCCGCGCCGGACACGAAGGCATGAGCGTGCTGTTTGTTGTTGACCACGCCGAAAATGTCGTCGAGAAGCGGGTCGAACTCAACTTCAACGCTCCACCACCGTTCCTCAGGCTCGTAGCTGTTCACCCATGACTGGCTGAGCTCAAGCTCGCGTCCAGCCCGGACGATGGATACACCCTTATTTCGGTCGGCGTGCTTCCCCCAGGGAGCGTCGCCAGCTTTGGGATACGACTTTGGCCAGGCAACATTGGACTTCTTCTCGTTGATCGCGTCAGGTCTTGCCAAGGCACATCTCACCTGTACTTCGCCCCCGACAAGTTCTCCGTCGGAGTCGCGCACGTCGATAGTCCAATTGCGTTCATTGAATAGCTGGAACATCGGCCTGTCGGAAAACGGCGGAGGGGTCGACGAGCTGGCCATCAAGTACAGCGGATCATTTGGCGGGCAGCGGCGGGGTTCGCCAATGAGTTCGAGATCCTCGTTTTTCTCTCGCGCAAGCTTCAGCAAGATCTCGATCGACTGAGTCGACCCGCTGAGGAACTTTCGATAAACGCGACCGCAGAGTTCGGCTGTGCGGTCAAGGGTCTTCTCGCCACCTCGCCATCGGACACGGTCGAGTTGCGACCACACGACCAGCGTGCCAGAAGGGCTCTTCGTCGCCTCCGAAACGACTCGCCAGCAATCAGGGACCGCTTCCGGAACTGGCTCGGGAATGTCGCCTTGGCCGGCCCGCACAGCGTCAAGATCGAGATGGCATCGCATCGCGTTGTCAGGGCCGTTCCGCCAAGTCCAGATGTCGACGCGCCGACACTGCGAGATCGAGGCATTCGGAAGCCCGACACCGAATCGTCCGATTCCTCTAGTACGGCGGTCGAGCCGTGTCCCGTCACCAAAACGAAGTGCACGACGCAACGTCAGCTGATCCATCCCGTCTCCGTCGTCGACTACTGCAATCTCGTTGACGCGGGCCCGCGAGTATGGCTTGTCAGGGTCTGGTGGAACCTCGCAGGCGATCAGTTCTACGAGATCAGCATTGGCCTCGATCGAGTTGTCGATCAATTCCGCTAAGGCATGATCGGTGTCCTTGTAGCCCGAATCCCGCAGTGCCTCGATAGTCAATGCAGGCGAGACCACGGAGAAGTCGAGTTGCTCCGCTAAACCGTCCATATGTCCTCCCAATTCAAGAACGCTTGAGCTACATCGCCAAAGCCAGGCAGCGTCGTGTCAACGACGGTGACAACCTCGCATGTCTCCGTTCCGCCCGCCTTGGGGCCACGGATTATTCGTCCTACCATCTGGCTGTACAGCACAAGCGATTTGGTGGGCCGAGCAATGAGAGCGGCACTGGCCGAAGGTGCGTCGAACCCTGTGGTCAACACCCCGTAGTTGACGAGGATCCGTCTCCCCCCAGTTCGTCTGAACCTGCTGATCGCACGCGTGCGCTGCCCAGCGTCGCTCGTGCCGGTGATCGCGTCTGCGTCGATTCCTAGGGCGCGCAGAACGCTGGCCAACAGCAACGCGTTGCGCACTGATGCGGCGAACACCAGGATGCGATCATGCTTCTCGATCATCTCTAGCAGGCGTTGAATGATTCGGAGATTCCGCTGCTCGTCATCGCCGAGTGATTCGCTCACTTCGTCGGAAATGTCCAGCGTGGCCTGCAAGATGCGTAGGTCATCTGCTGAAAGAGCCAAGCCTGGCTCAACGTTCAGCAGGTCGAAGCTCACCCGCGCCAGATAACCGTCGGCGGTCAATTGCTCGATCGGATTCTCCCCGCCGAAGTCCAGCGTGACCCTGTTGCGGTCGAACAGCTCTGCCACAGCGAGATCGGCGTCGATGTCGGCCCATGTTCGCCCCGGGGTGGCGCTGAGGCCAAGCAAGCCCGTCTTAGGGTTTCGGGTGACCAGAGTTTCAACGAGATCGTTGTAAGTCGCCGCCACGGCCTGATGCGCTTCGTCGAACACCACGAGCGACGTGCGATCTCCGAGGTTCCAGATTCTCTCGCGCTCGCGCCCGTACAAGTGAAGTTTCGCTAAGCCCGCGATGACGATGCCATCTGTGACCTCGTCGATTTTGGGATTGTGATCGGCCCAGAACCGAAGGCAAGGCGCTGGCCTGTCTCCAACGGCCATCCACGTTTCCTGAAACTCCTCAGCAGCTTGCTCGAGCAGCTCACGGCCGGCGGCTAGCCAAACGACTAGACCTCGCGGCCGCTGGCGTAGATGTGTTGCGACAACACTCATTGCCGTCCTGGTCTTCCCGACGCCTGTCGGGAGATGCAGCATCACTCGGCCCGACTCTCGATAGAGGAAGTGCTCGACCTGGGCAGCGAGCCGCTTCTGGTGGGGAAACAGGCTTCGACGGGTCTCGATGGTCTCCGGCGGCGAGGGAGCGGCGACGGCTGTCTCGGGGGTTGTCGCTATACCGAAGAAGCCGAGAATTGCCCGGCGTTGAGTGGCATTGAGAGGATTACTCAGTTCATCTATCGCGCACCCGAGGCGTTCAGCAAGCTCCACCTTCTTGGGTGCGGGCAGGAGACCAAGAACCTCGCTGCGCCGCATGGGGTCGCCAATTGCCGCCTCAGCAGAGAAGAGCCTCGCCAACGTACGAGGTCGTTCCTGCCCCTCGAGTCGACTCGGCTGCAACGTGCTCATCAACCGGTAAGCGCCCGGCGGCAACAGACGACTCGCCATGCGATCGTCAACGTTGCTGAAGAGTTCCTCTGGGCGCAGGCCCGGCTCAAGCTGCATGGCTACAGGGCGCAGACCGTGCAGGCGTCTGTGTCGTCGTCTTCGTCGAGCGCGTCTGCTAGCACGTCAATCAGCGGAAGGTTCCGGCGAGCGGACTTAGCTCGGTCGAGCGCATCTTGGTGCTTGGTGAGTATGTCGCTTCGTCGATTCCTGAGCTGCACAAGGGTCTCGCCGCCGCTCCACGTGTACTGGCGGCCGGCCATGGCTCGTTCACTGAAGTCGGCGTCTCCGTCGACGCCGGCATCGAGCAGGACCTTTTGTTCGATCGCGATCGCGCGCTCGTAGAGCTCCGGATGACGCTCGGCAAGGCCAACCCACTCTGCCTTGCGCTGGTAGAAGCAGAAGTAGCAGCCGGAGCGCGTGCGCCATTCGTAGTAGTCCGGCAGTCCGATCCCTGCGTCGTCGAGGATCTTCATGACCCCGTCGTGATCAATGCCGTCCTCGGCGAAGGGAAAGCGGCTCTCGATGTTCGGCTTGGTCGAGATGTAGCCCTTGCGGTTCGCCTCATCGGCCCGGATCGCCACGTACGAGATCGCCGGCTCGTCGCCGATCCACGCCTCGATGGGCTTGATCTTCATCGCCTTCGTACACCAGCGCATCTGGGGCGATGGCAACGTGCCGCGGAAGACTTCGAACCAGTGGTCGAACCCTCGCTCCGAGTTCAGGCGAGCGATCGGCTTGCCCAAGATGACCTCGAGCCGCGTGAGGAACTCGTAAGTTTCGGGCAGCTCCGCTCCCGTGTCGCAGAAGAAGTACTCCATCTCGGGTACCCGGTCGCGCAGATGGAGCGCTAGGGCGCTCGAGTCCTTGCCACCCGAAATGCCGCAGATGTGACGTACTTGCTCACTCATGCCCAACCGCCTCGGATAGTGCAGAGCAATGGGACGGGCTGATATCCACTGAATTTACCTCATCGAGCATATACTTGCTGAGTTCGGCCATCACAACATGGTGCGCTCGTTGGCGGGATCCGACCTTGGGTGTGAGCGAGTTGAGCAGATGCTCGACGGCCGCTTTCACCAACTCGTGCTCGTCTTCAGCCACATCGACCAGCCGGACGGCCTCGCTGCCAGACGGGTGCGTGACAGTGAGGCGCAGAGCGTCGAACGGCGTCCCTCCAATTGCTCGGTGTTCGGCGTGCAATGCCCGGAGGCGGTTGAACGCCCCGAGTCGGCGCGGGAGTTCTGCTCGCACGTTGGCCAAGTCGTCGTCGTTCCACTCAGACGGTGCTTTCTTGGCGACCACAGTCGCGACGGACGCCATCCAGTCGTGATCGTCGTCGTACACGTCGTTGGACAGCGCCAAGACGAACGCTCGCATGTCGCGGTCGAGCACCTCGTCTACGAGGCCTGCTGCTGGACCGCTGACGGCGATCCGCGTGCGCTCTCCGGCGGATGCGAGCAATTCGTCGCAAAGTTCGTCGATCATCAAACGACATCTAGATGTGAGTTCGTCGATGCAGCGGGCAAGTCCGTCAGCGAACCCCTCGAATTCGCGACGCTGCGAGGCGTGCCGTGTGCTCCCGCCTGCACGACTTGGGGTGATGGGCGCGTGGCCAAGAGCGACGGGCAAGAGCTCGAAGAGCAGGACATCCGGCTCGGTGGCCTCGTTCAAGGCGTCTCGGACCGCGAGTGCATTAGCCGACAGATGAGACGTGCGACGCGTCCACTGGTCAAGGCCGCGCATCCGCCCGGCCAAGTAGAGCGTCACGGCGAGCACGTTGCCGACCCGGCGACCGCTGATGCCCGCATCTATTCCGAACCGGTCCGCGAGCACGTCGAGAGCCTCGCGGCGTCGGCCCGAGATGTTCGCAAAGTGCTTGATCTCGAAGTGCTCGGGATTGCGAACCATGCGTTCGGACAGCTCCGGCGAGAGCCCGAGCTGGAACGTGCCGTGTTCGTAGATCGCCATTCGATCAGCTCGTGCCAAGAGCGCCGCCGTGACAATGACGGGGATGACCCCAGCCTTCACGCCGTACGGGGGCGAAGCCAAGGTGACGTACAGGTCCCGGACGTTGAGCCGCGACTTCTTGGCTGCTTCGAACGCATTCTCGATCGCCTCCCAGGCGGGAGTAATGCGAATCTGCTCAGTCTGCCTGAGCGCCTCAGAGACTTTGCTGTTGCTGCGGACGCGCGGCTTGCCGAATACCGGATCGCCGCCAGCCTTGCTAGGACGGTGAAGACCTGCATGCTTGAGCCCAGCCTCGTACATCGCAACCTCAGGCCCGTAGCCTGCGAAACCGAGTCTGTATTCGGTGCTGCGCTCGATCATCGCTTCGAGGAGGATCCGGCGGGCCTTAGCGCCTTGTGAAGTCAAGTCCGAACGATTCAGCATCTCGTTAGGGACGCGTGGCGCCCACGGATACGCGAGGTCCGACGCTTCCGACAGCGGCGCACTGCCGCGGCCTGGGCTCAAGTGCACACCTGCACCGCCGTCGAGCAGCTTCCAACGGCAGGAGGCAGTGCTGAACGCCTGCGTCACTGCTGCCTCCAACTGCGAGCGTGCCGCGGCCAGTCGCTCACCGATTTCGCGGCGAGCAACCCAATCGGTTTCGACCTGCGGTGCAGTGAGCACATCGCTCAGCGCCGCGACCTCACGTGCTGCGCGATCAAGCTCACCAACATCGTCTGGCAAGGCCACGACAATTGGCTTCGAGCGCAAGCTCCACACCAGTCCCGTTGCGTTGCCGGCGTGAGTGCCCGGATGAAGCGCAGATTCCGACAGGGTCGGAATCGCGCCATCTGTACTCGTGACCAGCAGCAGTTCGCCGTCGACCGTGTCGAGTGCGGCGGGCGGATCCACTGTCTCGTCACCGTGGGCGAACCGACGCCTGAAGAGTCGCACCGTTTCGTTCTGAGCGCTGTGACGCGCAGCCACCACGGGCTCAAGTACGTGAACCGCTCCGAGCACCTGGTGCAATGGCTGATCGGCGATTCGGTCATGCGCCGCCGCCGTCAGCTCAGCAACGTTGACGTCTGTCCCGTGCCAGATTCGGTACTCGTCAGCGAAGGCCCGGTACGTCACCAGGCCGCGCTTCTCGAGACCGGAGAGCACCTCGCTCCATCCCGGGTCGACAAGCTCCAGAACGGACGCGCTGGCCCTTACGGCACCGGATGCTGACACCAGGTTCAACAGCGCGACCGACTTGGCCAGACGTTGCTCAGCATCTGTGAGGCCATTGGCGTCGCGCAGCCGGCTCGCGATCTCGGTCCAACGTGCTGAGCGTCCGACCACGCTCGCGCCGACACCATCGGTACCCATGAAGTAGTCGTACACAGCCTCTGGGCCGATGGACGGCAGCTCCCCTTCGGTGTTCATGTCGATGCCAGCAGCGAGCGTCGCGACTGTGCCTGACTCGCTGCCAGCCAAGAATGAGAACAGCGTTCGCTCGTGCTGCCCGAAGCGATTGCACAACTCAGGCAGCACCAGTGTCGAGACTGGATGCAGTGGCCAACACGACGCGATCGTGACGGGATCGCTGAGATCGGCAATACCCGCTGACGCAAGCGCCTGTGCATGCGACTTGGCCCAAGCGTCAATGCGCGGCCGGATGTCGTCGCCTGCCTCAAATGCCTGGGCAATCAGCGCACGCGTCTGTGCTGCCGACTCGGTGAAGGCGATATCCACGAATCGGCCTTGCACCTTCGCCCAGTCGCGACGTCGACGGTCATCGATGTCGGCCAGGTATTCCTCGAACGACAAATGCTGGAGCGTGACGACAGAGATCGGCAATCCAGTGCCCTGGCCCGCTTCGGCCAGTCGTTGCAGGAGGTAGGTGTCGCTCGACTCGTCGTCTCGCGCAGACTCGAGGTTCTTCCCAAACTCGTCGATGACGATGAGCAACGGTGCCTGCGTGGCCATGCAGCGTGCGATGTCCACAAGCTCGCTAACGGAAGGGTCAACTGCATCCTCAGCCCGATTGACTCGCCGCTGCGCAAGCTTGAGCAATGAAGAGGCCGAGAATTCGGCGGAACCAGGAACCTTGCCGTGACGACGAACTACGGCTCGGTGCAATCCTCGCAACACGGTTCGTGCAACGGGTTCACGATCCGCAGTGACCAAGGCTCGATAGAAGCCGTGCGAACGGGCTTGGTGCCTCGACAGTGCTTGAAGCACGGCCTCCTCGGCGGTTGGCGAGGCTTCCGAGATTTTGACGAGCGCACGTTCGCGTGCGATGCCCGGAGGTCCGAATGCCGCGTCGAGCAGCAAGCCCAGCGACGACTTGCCGGAGCCATATGGCCCGGTGATCGACCAGGCGCCGCCGGCCGGTCCAAGCGCGGCGGCAGTTACACGTTCAACAACGTCCAATGCCCGCGCCGTCACTACGTAGCCATCGAGTGGCTCTACGTTCTCGACGTCGCGTTCGAAGTTCGCTGATCGGGCGAATTGACTTCGCACGGCCAGCACGTCGGCGAGCGTGGTCACCGTCCACTCCCCACATCGCGCTTTGCCTGGAACGAGTCGAGACGGGTCAGTACGTCTTCCCTTGTATCGCAGTTCCCTGATTCGTCTCCGAACACCGTCGGTTCGTCGCCTGATGGCCCGGCAGCCGGGCACTTGGGAACCATGCCGAAGTGGTGAGAGAGCAGTTCGGCAGCGACCGCAGCCGCATCGCCCTTCCAAGCCAACTGGGGTACCCCGGTGGGAGTCGCCAGGTCGAGCGAGCTCGAGGCTTCGACTGCGGGAGTCAATGCGCTCAACAAGTCGGCGGCGCTCAGCTTGAAGACACTTGCCGGCGAGCCTCGTTCCGCTACGACTCGCTCAAGCGTGATCGTCTGGCCGGTCAAACCGGTACGTGCAACCCAGTCGAGCACGGCGTGTGTCGCAACGGCTGACGCCAGCGTCGGCTTCGGGCCCAGCTTGTATCGATGGGCGCCGGTCGCCTCTGAGCGACCCACCAGTCGCAGTTCTCGCAGAGGGCAGTCGGCTGCGTCGTCGAGCGTTTCCCTGCCGACACGCGCAGCCGGTGCGTATGTCCGCATAAAGGCGCTGAGGTCTTTCTGAACAGCGGACTCGCTCGGCTCCTTCCAGTCCGGCACGGCGCGCAGCTGCGTCAGGACAGTCCTTCCGAGGTCTTCCAGCTCAAACTCAACCGCATTGAAGTCACAGAGCGCCAGCCACCAGACGGGCAGCCGACACGGCTGAGCCAGCATCCGCCAGTGCAGCAGCCAAAGCGTGCCTGGGTCTTCCATCCACGGGTCCCAGCCACCTTCGCCGAACAACGCCTCGCCGAAGCGTGTCGGCACGACGATGCTCGGCTTGCGCTTCGACACCGCCGCAGGGTCTGGGACCTCCGTGACGACCTTCGCGGCCAGTCCCCAGAAGCGAATCGATCGAACCATGTTCTTGCCGACACCGAGTCGCACTGGGGCGTCTTCGCTCGCGAAGACGTAGGGGTCGCGGGTGGCTGCCACGTAGGCCTTCCTGAACCAGCCGTAGCGGGGGTGGAAGGTCTCGTGGCGTGCGAATACCGGCTCTGCGGCTTCGCTCAGCTGCATGTCACGCCGCCTCAGTGGTCATGTGGCGAACGTAACGAACGGCTGTGACAACGTGTTCTGCGGCCGCGGCAGTTTCGCTCTCAGTCGTGAACCGACCGAGGCTGAACCGCACGGACTCAAACGCTGCATCACGTGAGAGGCCCATCGCGGTGAGCACCGGCGAAGGCTCGATGGCGCCTGTGCTGCAGGCGCTCCCCGCCGACGCCGCGACGGGGTCCATGTTGACCAGAACGGCGTCGGCGTCGGTTCCGCAGAATCGCAAGTTGACGGTGTTGGGCAGGCGTTGCCCGACATCGCCGTTCTGCACAACGTCTGTCAGCTCGCCCTGAAGCGCAGCCACGAAGCGATCACGCAATATGCCGACTCGCTCGGCTTCGGCTGCCCGCTCATCGGCAGCGATCTCGGCCGCGACTCCCAGCCCGACGATTCCTGCCACGTTCAGCGAACCTGAGCGCAGGCCGCGTTCGTGGCCACCGCCCCACACTGTCGGACCCATCGACGCCACGGCCTCCCGGGTTCCGACGAGTGCGCCGACTCCCGTTGGGCCGCAGATCTTGTGGCCGCTGAGCGAGACCAGATCGCATCCAAGTGCCGACATGTCGAACGGCAGCCGGCCAAGCATCTGCGTGGCGTCGCAGTGGAACAGCCCGCCTGCCTGATGCACTAGGTCGGCTGTCTCTGAGACCGGGTTCAAGACGCCCGTCTCGCTGTTGGCGGCCATGACTGATACCAGCAGCTCGCCCTCGATCGCCTGCACGATGCCCGCCAACGCTTCGAGGTCGACGAAACCGCCCGGCGTCACGGGAGCGACCCGCAGATCGCAACGGCCCGCCACAGCAAGCGCTTCGGCTGTCCGGCCTACGGATGCGTGCTCGACCGCAGATGCCACCACGGTCGGCAGGGCGCGGCCTTGGGCCTCGGCGCCGGGTGCCACGAACCCGCCGAGAGCGAGATTGTTGGCCTCCGTTGCACCAGCGGTGAAGATCACCCCGCCTGGCTGTCCGCCCACCAAGCCGGCTACTTGTTCGCGAGCCTCGCTGACGGCAGCAGCCTGCCGCCGGCCGAACCGATGAGCCGACGATGCGTTGCCGAACCCGTCGGTCATGGCCTTCGCCACCGCTTCCACCACCCGCGGATCACAGGGCGCGGAGGCGTTGTAGTCGAGATAGATCTCGTTCACTCAAGACCCCGGTCGGGAACAGCACTGGCCTTGCGGCGAGCGTAAGCCAAGCACATCGTCACTCCGTGGACCCAACGATTTTCGCGTCACGGCACGAGCCACGCGTCTGCAACCGCATGGGGCGACCGGCGAGCAGCTACGCCCAAGACCCGCTCCGGGCCAAAAAAAGGGACACCGTGCGGTCTGCGGAAGGAGCAGGCGGCGCACCGACTGCACCGAGCATCGAGAAAACCCTGGCAGTCTGCGCAGGCCGGACTCGTAGTGTCCCGTCGATGGCCACTCGGCTGCTGTTCCTGGACGACTCGGGCAAGCCTGCGGCGAACGACGGCACTATGGCGGTCGTCATCGGCGGATTTTCCATCGCCTCCGAAGACGTCCCCATTCTCAGTCGGAGAATCGTGGGCGCCAAGGCGCGCTTCTACCCGAATCGCGGCAACCCGACGGATTGGGAAGTCAAGTCCACAGACACGATCTCTCCGAATGCTTGGAGGCGCCGCAAGAACCGCGACTTCATTGACGAACTGACCCGCATCCTCGGACGGTTGTCATGCACTTCGTACACCGCGGCCATGCGCAAGGCCAACATGCTGCACCCGATGACGCTCAAGACCACCGTGCCGCTGCAGCTTCAGGCACTCGTCGAACACTTCGCTGTGGAGTGCAAGATGCTGCACGCAACCGGCATCGTGGTTTCGGACTGGTCCAATCATCAACTCGACGAACACGCGAGCCGGTGCGTTGCGAGCTATGCCGCGTCGCACCGGCTCGACATCCATCCCGGCGTCTATTACGCCAGTTCCCACACGGCCCAGGCCATCCAAGCCGCCGACCTCATCGCAGGCATTCGGCGCAGGGTGCTCGAAGGTGACCAGCGCTTGGCAGCAGTCGGGCACCGACTCGCGGCACTGAGCGCGTTGGCCGGCGGGAGCGCCTACCGCACCCATGCGTGGCGCACATACACGAATCAGATCGTCCTGTTCTGAGGGATGCGAAGTGGTTGTGTCGCCCCGTGCCCGCGCATACAGTCGGTGTCGCCGAATGGTCCGGTTAGTAGGCGCGAGCCGAATGCAACCGACATACCGCGGCGACGGGACCCCGGATCGCACGGGGTCCCTTTTTCTGTCCTACACGCAGTGATGCGGCAACTCTGCTCCCCGGACGAGAAGGGGAATCGACGCTGACGGGCGAGTGCGGCACTTCGCGCACGAGATCCCGATTGCCGACCCATGAGCGGACCTCTCAGCCACCCGAGAGTCACCGCTCACCGGGGCACGGCCCACCGGGCGTGCGCGAGCATGGCGGGGCATCGGCACGAGAGAAGGAGCACGCGCATGCGGTTGGACGAGATCACGGCTGAGGATTTGACGGCGGAACAGATGGCGGTGCTCGATGCCATCCGGGGCGGGCCTCGGGGCACGTCGAGGCGAGGGCCGAGGCTGCGGGGCCTGGCCGGGCCGTACGGCGTGTGGGTGCGAGCGCCCAGCGTCGGCATCGAAGCGCAGGCGCTCGGCGCCGCGGTGCGGTTCGCTTCGCCGCTGCCCGAGAGCGTCAAGGAAGCCGCCATCTGCACTGTTGGCGCCTTCTACCGGGCCAAGTTCGAGTTCGCAGCGCACCGCACCCTCGGCCTCGAAGCCGGGCTCGACCCAGCCGACCTCGAAGCCCTGCGTGTCGGCGGCACCCCCAGCTTCACCGGCGACGAGGCCACCGCCCACGCCGTGGCCGCCGAGCTCGTGCGCGACCACCGCCTCAGCGACGCCACCTACGCCGCTGCCGTCGATGCCTTCGGCGAGACCGGCCTGGTCGAGCTGGTCACCACCGTGGGCTACTACTGCCTGATCTCCGTGACGCTCAACGCGTTCGAGATCCCCCTCCCCGACGACTGGGACGACCCCTTCCCCGACTAGCCCGCCGACCGCCCGACACCCCCTCGAATAGAACCGAATAGAACGCGAATAGAACGAGCAAGCATGGCCGGCGAAGCAAAGCCGCAGGTCAGCGCACTGCAGCGAACATTTGTCGGTACCCCTAATAGAAATGGAATAGAACGCGCATAGAACGAGCCGGCTTGGGCGACCGGGCAAAACCGCAGGTCAGCGGGCTGCGACGGGTACCCACCACCCTCTCCCAAAGAAGCGGAATAGAGCGCGAATCGTTCCAACGCAAGTTTGCGAGATGTCTTCGCTGGCGTCTGCGGCGCGTGCCAGCAACCCGGTGGGCAGGGCGGCCGAACCGCTCCGGGCCGCGAACCCACGCGCCGCCCGGCGATACTGGCAGACGATGATGCCTGACGAGATCGCGCGGCTCGCACAGCAAGGCGAATCTGAGACCGTCGAATTCAAGGCGACCACCGGCCAACGGCACGAGGCAGCCAAGACGCTCTCAGCCATGCTCAACGGCCGCGGCGGGCGAGTGATCTTCGGTATCGGGCCCAAGGGCAACATTGTCGGCCAGCAAGTGGGCGCCGACACCCTCACTGACATCACCAACGCCTGCCAGGAGATACACCCGAGCCATCCGCCTTCGATGGAACGCGTCCCGCTGCCCGACTGCGCCGGTCGAGAAGTGATCGTCGTGACCGTGCCCTCGGGTGCAAACAAGCCCTACGCCCACCGCGGCCGCTACTACATGCGATCTGGTGCAGCCACTGTGGCCATGCCCGATGAGACTCAACTGTCGCTGGTGCTCGAACGCGCGCACGGTCTGTCGCGGTGGGAACTCGATGCATCGGGCTTCGGCTTCGACATCATCGACGACAGCGAGGTGCAGCACTTTCGAGACGACGCCATATCCGCCGGTCGGGCAGCCTTCGACATGGACGCCTCGATCGTCGATGTGCTGCGCGCGCTCGGCCTCTTGGACAGCGAAGGCTTGCCGAACCGCGGCGCCATCGCCCTCTTCGGGCGCGTCGAAGCCCTCGGCGGCATCTTCCCAGCACTCGGCTGCCGGCTCGTGGCCGTCAACGGCACGGAAATCGCCGAGGAGCTTCGAGATGATGCTCTCGTGGAAGGCAACGTG
>JAJDZE010000104.1 GCA_022824805.1 Acidimicrobiia bacterium
CTCGGGTGGCGGCGGCGACGGCAGTCGGGGGCGGGGAGAGGTCGATTCTCAGGCGGGCGGTGAGCTGCAGCAGTTCTTGGTCGGTGCGGTCGGCGCTGAGGAACTCGATTAGCTCTTCTTGGCGGGGTTGGCCGAACGCGAGGCGGTAGGCGGCGAGGGCTTTGCGCAGCTGCGATACGGCTGCTGCGTCGCGGCTGAAGGGCAGCACGGGCACATGGCGCTGGATTTTCGCCGGGCCGTCGTTGAATACCCAGTAGGGCACGATCGCTCCGTCGGCGCCCTGGCTCTCATTCACCGCGGTGTCGAAGAGCTCGTCCCAGAGGTCGCCGTTGGGCGCCGCTCCGTTTGTGAGCAGGCTTGGCCCGAGGGTCGCGGCGAGGTTCCGGCGTACGGCGTGACCCTTGTATCGGTGAACG
Source organism: Acidimicrobiia bacterium (assembly GCA_022824805.1). Classification (GTDB taxonomy): domain Bacteria; phylum Actinomycetota; class Acidimicrobiia; order Acidimicrobiales; family Poriferisodalaceae; genus Poriferisodalis. Next base: position 417 of record JAJDZE010000104.1, read on the forward strand.
CGCCCCTCGCGTTGCTCCAGGTCGACCGGGTTGGTCGGCAGGTTCCAGTGGACGACGGCGTGGCACCACAGGTGGAAGTCGAGGCCCTCTTGCCCGACCGATGTGGAGGTGAGCACGAACGGCCAGAACGGGGAATTGAACGCTCTCGAAACGGCCTCGATGCGGGCTTCTCCACCTTCATCGAGTGTCTGGTTGCCGAAGGCGACAGCGAATCTCGTGCGCAGGCGGTGTTCGTCCAATACGAACTCTTGGCCGTTTGGCGCTCGGCGGGGAATGTCGACGCGGAACAGCGAGGTCCGAAGGTCGAGCGCCTCTCCGACCTTGTAGCCGATGTCGTCGGCTGCTGCGGTGCGCTGGTCGTCGTCGCCAAGGCTCAGGTGGCCGAGCCAGTCGCGCAGCACGTGGCAGTGCTCGTCGAGCACGGCCTGGAGGTTGCCGTCGATCGAGTGCCGCACGATGTCGTGCCAGTAGCGCTCGACGCCGGTCTTGCCATCGGCATCTCCGGATCGCCCGCCGACGACGACGCCGGTGATTTCTGGTGCGTTGAAGAAGTGCCGGAACGCCTCAGCGATCCACGCAGCATTCACCACCGACCACTCATGCGAGATCGGGAGGCCGACGGTCGAGCTGACTGCCCGCAATGCACACTGTGCCGGCCCGCCGACCGCTAGCTCAGCGAGCACTTCGGCGAGATCATCGGGCGGGCGACCGAGCACCGAATGGCCGTGGCTGTGCATCGCTCGCGCCTCGGCGAGGTGGGCATTGAATTCGCTGCCCGCGTCAGCGCCTTCCCCGTACCAGGCAGCGCTATCGGCGAGCAGCAGATCTACCGTCGCAGGGTGCCGCTCCCGGTCGAGGAACAACGGCGCGGCCCAGGACCAACGCCGATCCACTGCGCCATCCGTCGGCGCCGATTCAACCAGCGGCGCTATGGCTTCGGCCAGCTGCGCCGTCACCTCTGCGAGCAACTCCGAGACATGGCGTCGCCTGCCTTGGGTCCGCAGCCGGGGATCACCCAGTTCGGCGAGGCTCGGGCTGGGCCACACAAGCAGGAACGACGTCATCGCCGCGGCCCGTCGGGCACCCCTCGCCTCGCCTGCACGTGTCTCGCGCGTCGTGCGCTCACTGGTACGGAAACTGAGGCGCTGACCTCCCCGCCGGCGGTAGTCGGCGCTGTAGTTGTGGCTGCGGCCGGCAAACGCGTGACGTTCGGCTTCCAGGCTGACCAGCGATGAAACGACCTTGGGGACCACCGTCCAGCCCGAGAAGATCAGCCGCTTCGTGAAGCCGTCCGCCTCGGGCGATTCGTATACCGACCCGGTGTCGTAGTAGCGCAGCGACGGCGGCACCCACAGCATCTCGAACGCTCGGTGCCGCTTCAGGTCTTCGAGCAGCCAGCGGAGCCGGCCGTTCTGGGGATCGATGCGCCGATACGCCTCGACGTCCTCCCAGCTCAACAAGCCGGGGCCAGGGTCGAGCCGGTCCTCGTCGGCGAGCCGGCCGTCGGCTGCGGCTTGCCGGACGTCTTTTTTCAGCTTGTACTGCTCCATGAAGTTGACGAGATACGGGCCCGATTTCCAGTACTCGGTTGGCTCGTGATGCTCGACCGTCTCCGCCAGATTGCCGATGCGCAGATACGCACGCAGGTCGTCGGGCGTCACGGTCACTTGAGTCGCGTGCTCGGCGAGCATCCCGTCACGGCTCGGCGTGGCCGAGAGCCGTTCGGTCCGCGACATCACCTTGCGCAGGTCCGAGCTGATGTCGGTGCAGATCGCTTCGGCGTTCGGGAGTGATTCCGCCGATGTGAGGGCGGACCGCAGGCCGGCGAAGCGCTGCCTGAGCCGGTCGACTCGCTCCTCGTCTTGGAACAGGAACCGGCACGTGTCGAGGAAGTCCGCGTAGTGGTCGCTGTCGATCTCGTCGGCCGTCGTGTACATGCGATACGGGGTGGCCGACAGCAGCAGCGTCCGGGTCAGGCGGCCGGTGACGCTGTCCTTGTAGTCGAACAGCCGGTGCGCCAGCTCGGCGGCGAAGTTGTCGGGATCGGGCCGCAGCAAGTCCTTGAACCGCTGGAACTCATCCAGCACCACGAGGTCGGGCTCGAGCGCTGCGATGCCCACGATCGCCAAGATGCGGCGAACCTCGCCGATCAGCACCCTGCGGACGTTCCACAGGTCATCGGGGAATGTCCGCTTCCACCTCAACCCTTCCACCAGCCGGTCAAACAGCGTGCGCAGCGTCGGCTTGCCGTGGCGACGACGTGACTTGTCGACCTCCGCCAGCTCTTCGGCGAAGGCCTCGAGCGAACCCGTGATCTTCGGCCGATACCAGCGCTCCCACGAGCGCAGACGCCCATCGGGATCTCCTGCTGTGAT
>JAJDZE010000191.1 GCA_022824805.1 Acidimicrobiia bacterium
GCCCGGTCGCAGCGCCGACGGGGCCACCGCATGGATCCGAGCGAGATCGTCGCGGTGGCGCAAGCAGGTCCGCTGGGGCGTGATGGACCTGTCGGGTCCCTATCGCAAGACGTTCACCGAAGCGTTGGCGCACGCCCGCCAAGTAGCGGACCCGTACCGGGTAATCAAGCTCGCCAACTCTGCTGTCGACGACGTGCGCCGCCGGGTGCCCAAAAGGACTACCGGCGGGCGAGGCACCAAACACGACCCCCTCTACCGGATACGCAGACTGCTGCTCAAAGCGTCCGAACGCGTCACCGACCGCGGACGACACAAGCTGCGGGGCCTGCTCGCGGCCGGCGACCTCCGAGGCGAGGTCCGAGACGCGTGGCACGCGACCGAGACCCTGCGCGGCGTCTACCGGATCCCCAAACGCAGCGTCGCCGTCGAGACGCTCGACGAACTCGCACGCGGCTTGCAGGACGAGACGTTCTCGGCGGAGCTGAACAAGCTTGGCCGCACCTTGGCCGCGTGGCGCACCCAGATCACCAACAGGCAACGGTCACGGGTGACCAACGACCCGCTCGGCCGGGATCACGTCGAGGTGTCAATACGACGGACGCCGCCGCATCGCCCGTATTGTGGCTCGATGGACACGGGAAATGATGGCTATTTCGCTCTAAGCGCTGACGGTACCTGGATCGACCGCCTCTTGGTGCGACTGCCGTATTCGTTCAGGCAGATCGAGGTGAAGCCCGGCAGCGGCGGCAAGTTCTTTGTCGTGTCTGATCCTGTGTTGCGCGAGGGCGAATTCTCAGCTACTTTCCACAACTTCTGGTGTCGCGGTCATGTCTTCTACCAGGTCGGCAAGCTGCTCGACTGTTATTTGATGGCCAGAATCTGGCAGGACTATAGAATGCGAGTCGGTTTGCTGCGGCTCAAGCATCCGGGCGATTCAGATGGCTCGACCGCATTCGGCGCCTTCAACTTCTACAACTCCATGCAGCTTGAGAAAGTCTGGAGCCTCGCTCTCGGCAATCATCTTGACCGGGAGCGCGTCATTATGACGAACCTCACGCAGGCGCTGGAGCTGTGCCTCAAGGCGTTGATCACTCATGCCAGCTATCTCGAATCCGGCCAATTCAAGTTCCCATCAGGGCACAGAGTCGCCGACCTCTATCAAGCGCTGCCGCCTCAACTAAGAGACGAATTTGCCGACGAGTCCCGAGTGTTCGCCGATTCCTACGCCTCGTATCGCGCTCAGATCGAGAACGACGTCCGTGCGATATTCGACCGACATGTCGATGGGCTGCTCGATGCCCAAGTCGTGCGTGACGAACGAGAACAGTGGGAATACATCGCAAGCGAACTGAACGATTCGAACTACACGGCCTTCGTCAGCAGTAACGATCCGGGCGCGAAGCTCGATGAGCGGCGGGATGTCTGGTTCGATGACGCTTTGGGCTCCATCGGAAAAGCACACGGCTTCGGCGACGAATTGCAGTATTATCGCTACGCGCCCGCCGAAGGCACAGACGACCTACCGATTGACCCCATTAATTCGACGCTGTTGCTCGGACGGTTCTTCTACGAGCATCTCTTCCCGATGCCACGGGGTTCAACAACGCCCGTCGAGACGCAGCTACACGAATAGCTCGCTTCCTACTGACAGGGGCCTGAGAGTCGGCCCAAGCGACCCGGTCCCTATGCCATGCAAAAACGCCGCCGTCGCCGGACGGGCGTGTAGTTGCTCGCTGCGTAGACACTGACCTTGGCAGGGCATTCGCCTGACGGTCTCGCATGCCTACAGTTCGTCGAGGAACGGTTCGATGGCACCCCGCAGGCGACCAAGTGTGGGCACCATCCATCTAGGCGAAGAGGTCGATGCGGTTCGAGAGTTCCCGTAGGGAAATGAACCGAGATGACAAATGATGCCCGAGATCACCGCCAATCCCGAGGATCCTGGCAGCATCGTCGGTATCACCGAGTTCTGCGTCAACGAAACGGTTAACGTAGTCCTCTGACCTAGCTGCGGAACGTCGTCCCTGCTCGTCTCCAAGGTGAAGGAGCATCGATTCCAAGCGATCCAGAGTGACACGGGCGTAGGATTCTTCCGAGACCGTGATTGCTGGAAACCCGGCTCGAAGATCACGAACCGCTGCGAACGCATCCGAAGCACCGCCTACGAAGCGCTCGTAGCTCGGCCGGTTGACATGCCGGAGCACAATCAGGCCTAGTGCAGCAAGGCGGTAGTAGGCAGGTCTCGGGTCGTCGCCACTCTGGGGCACGACGCGCACAACCAGCTGTGCGAGCTGCTGTATGTCGCGCAAGCTCGCGTCAGATGACGAGAGCAACAATTCGAGGATTGCGTTGACCCAGTCGCTATTCGAATGGCCCGCAACATGAGCTTGCTGTAGCACCGAATTCACGAACACCCCAATCCGGGCGCGGTCCGGAGCTCGGAGGCTGACTGGAAGATCGACGAAGCGCCGCAGATAGATGTCGGCCTTCGTCTTCGGGCCGAAGACCTCGATGACGCGGTGCTCAAGCTCTTCCTGGTTGACGCCGAGCACAACTACGACTCCAGGTACGGCGAACAAGTGCCGCACGACGTTCAGCATGTCGATCGCATAGTCGGGGCGGCAGCGATCCAACTCGTCGACGATGACCAAGAGTTTGGCGGATGCCGACTCGTCGCCCGCCTTCGGTTGTACGACGGCCCTCAAGCTGTCAGTCAACTCCGTAACGGCGCTCTGTGTCTGTGCCCAAGCGGAAAAGTGCTCCTGGTCACCTCCGTCCCGTATGCCTTCGAGTGAGCTGAGATTGACCATCTGCCCGGTAGCGGCGCTCACGGCCGAAATGCCGACGCCCTTCACAATGCGCCACCCGAACTTGCCCACGGCGTTCAACAGACCACTGTCGTCGTCTCGGCCCTCGGCCAGGGCCGAAACAAGATCGACGAGCGGGTCAGAGGTGTGCGACTGCTGCCAAGCGTTGAATTCCAGAACCTCCGTGCCCTCCTGCAGCCGCAGGTGGGCGGCAAGCATTTTCAAGAAGGCGGACTTGCCGCTGCCGAACCCTCCGCTGACAGAAATCACCGCGGCTTCGTTTTCTGCCGCGATGATCTCAGCAAGAGTCGTGATGGGCTTCTCGCGGCCCAGCGTGTCGTTCTTGAACGGGTCGTCGGGATCGACGACGAACTCGGGTGGCCGCAGCGGCATGACAGACCTCTCTGTGCGTTAGCTGACTGACGGTGGCATCAGTCACGCATCCGTCCTGACACCAGTGGTCAAGCTAACTCCCGCGTCTACCGGAGCCTGCCCCAACCACCTAGCAATCCAACGAGGGCGGGACTGTCCGACGCTTGGACTGTCATATCTTGACAGACCCTCCGGCTCTGCGGACCTAGCGATGCTCGCGCTAGCGGACACCGGGGACGCAGGCCTGTTCACCGAGCAGTTCGGATGTCGCCGAGCGGTCCTCCAGTTGAGATTGAGTCGGTGAGTGACCGGCCGGTCTAGGAGTTTCCTGAGGACGCCTGCGGATAGCTGGTTCGATCGGTCGTGGCCTGCGGACCCGGCGGCCCCTCGAACCAATACGGATGGCCCTTGCCGTCCTTTACAACAACATGTTCACCGGGCCGAATCCGGATTGGTCGTCGGTCGAAGTAGTCCTTCGTCAGGTAGCCCGCGAACATGAGCACTGGTCCGACTTGTGAGGCGATCTCAATTGCTTGGTCCATGGGCGGCAACGGTACGGAGCACGCGCGCGACGCGCCAATTCGCGACGCCTGAGGCAGGAGCGGTTCCGTTGCTCACGCAGCGGGCTTGTCCGCCATGACTTCGCAGGTAGCACGAGTGCAGATCCGGAACCGCCGCTCGACAGCGGAATCATTCCCAGCTGGTCGGAAACTGGGGTGCGCTCCGCGTCGGACCAGCAACTTCTCACCCATCTCGAGAACGCTCGCTTTGGCGGCGCCCCCCGGTATCTCGATAGCGAGCCTGACGGGTCGATGGTGCTCAGCTGGGTCGAGGGGCGGGTGCCGGCCGATGCCGAATGCTGGCGGCTGGGCGGTGGCGTTCGTCGATTGGGACGCGACCTTCGTGGCGTCGCCGATGTGGGACCTCGCGCACGCCGTGTGGCAGTTCGCGCCAGTGTGCGGCGCTGCCGTTCGGTGGGTGACGAACGCGTCCCCGAAAACCATGCCTGTCCATCCGTAGCCCGGCTCTACAGTGCGGTCGGAGCTTGCATCGAGCTCGCAGCGGAGAACACCCGCATGGCGGTGCCCGACGTATCGGGTCCGGGAAAGGCGTAACCCCGGCCGTTTGCCGAAGCAGGGACGGTTCCGGGGCTTTGAAGGGGCAGCTTACTCCCATGGCAGCACCGGTGCAACGAACCGCATACGACCTCAACGTCGTAGCGGGGCGTCTCACGGCCGACAGGATGGGGCCTTATCTCGATGCTGCGGGCGGCCCTGCCGCGGCCATGCGCCTGTACGACTGGAACAGTGCTGTGGCGGGCGACATGCACGCAGACCTTGGTCGACTTGAGATTGTCTTCCGCAACGCCGTCGACATGGCGCTGAAGAACCTCGCTGCAGAAAACGGCTGGACACGACCGTGGTATGCCCACGAGCCGCTGTTTCGCGGGCGCAGAGGCAAGGTCGCCCAGGAGGCCATTGCCACCGCAGTTCATCGCGCCAGTCGGCGCAAGCGTCGTGCTGATGCGCATGGCGGGGTCATCTCCGAACTCGGATTCGGGTTCTGGAGATTCCTTTGCGGCCCCGCCTACCTCACGGTCCTGTGGGTGTCGGCCCTCGCGTCGGCGTTCCCGCGCCACCCCGCCCGAGGTGACCCGCGCCGCATTCGTGCCGATGTCGAACGCCGAATGAAGGGGCTGCACCTGCTCCGCAACCGGATCGCCCATCACGAGCCGATCTTCCGCCGCGACCTCGCGCGTGATCACGCTCAGCTGCTGGAACTGATTGATGGATGTGTGCCGACAGCCAGACATGGGCCGCCGCCGTCAGCCGCACCCTTCAGACCATCGCCGAGCGAGACCGCCGTGCATCGGCCGACTCCTGAGGAAGCTCGGGAGGCGCTTGAAGCCGCGATCGCCGAGACCGGATTCACACGCGAGGAGCTCGAGGCACAGGCTGTCGCCGGTCGCTTTGAGACCGCGCTGGCGCATCAGACGTGGTTCTGCCTGCCGCCTCGACAGAGCCGCGCTTGAGTCCGTCGGCGCACTCGCCTCGGTAGGGGAGCTGCTGGCGTCCTATCACGACTGCGTCGCAGGGTTCGCTGCGGGCTCGGGCTTCGCCGAGGGTCCCCAGGCGGTGGGGCCCGGACAGGTGGTGTGCCACGGCGACGTCGCTGAGCGCAACACGGTGTTCGTCGGCGGGCGGGCGGTGGCGTTCATCGAAGGGAACCGATCTTCGTGGCGTCGCCGATGTGGGACCTCGCGCACGCCGTGTGGCAGTTCGCGCCGATGTGCGGCGATGGGGATCGGTGGTTGGAGGGCCGGCCCGGCGCGCCTGATCGGCCGGCGCGCATAGCGGCGTTGGTGGGCGGCTACGGGCTGGGCGCCGGGCGGGCCGATGAGCTCGCCGACATGGTGGCGGACCACACTCGCAGTTGAGCGTTCCCGGATTCTCCGGCACTCCGCATCTCCGTTGACAACGTGGTCAACACTGCTTAGGCTGAGCGTGTGGACGAGCAGTCGAGCATCGCACAGGTTCTCCGCAAGGCGCGCGAGGCCAAGCAGCAGTCGCTGCGGAGCGCTGCGGCGGACCTGGGCGTGAACCCGTCGTATCTGTCGCGAGTCGAGAACGGCGCCCGTCCGCCGTCAGCCAATCTGCGGGAACGGGCCGAAGGGGTGTACGGGATTGATGCCGACACGCTCGCGCTGTCTTCCGGGACCGTCCCCGATGACGTATTGGAGATCATCCGGCAGCATCCCGAGGTGCTCGCCGAGCTGAGGGCGAAGTATGGCTGACGACCCGACGGTCTTCTTGGGCATGACGATCGACAATCGTTACCGCATCCAGGACCTTGTGGGACACGGATACTTCTCGTTCGTGTTCAAGGCGTTCGACCAGCAAGACCAGGTGCCTGTTGCGGTGAAGGTGCTCAAGCTGGGGCACGCAAGCTCGACTGAAGCTGTGCTGGAGTTCGATACGGAGGGCCGTCTGCTCCGGTCGCTTCGGGGCAAGAGCAACATCGTTGATCTGCGATCTTCTGGCATGAGCGCCGTGCCGGTCAGCGTCCAGGGCACGAGCACTGTCTTGAATGTGCGATTTCACGCGATGGAACTCGCTGACTTGGCTCTTGTCGACCTGCTCGCATATCGAGATCAGGTCGGTTGGCTGGACAAGTTCGGCATCTTCCGCGATGTCGTGTCCGGTCTGCACCAGATGCACTCGAGCCTCATCGCCCATCGGGACCTCAAGGCCGACAATGTGCTCCTGTTCATGGTCGGCAACAGGCGGGTCGCTGCCAAAGTGTCTGACCTGGGACGGAGCCGGGATCTTCACGACAGCGCAAGGCTTGACCCATCCGCATACGAGTGGGGACGAGGCGACGTAGATCACGCCCCGCCCGAGCACCTGCTGGGTCTCGGGAGATCGTCTGAGGATGACTTCAAGTACGCCGACTTCTATCTCGTCGGATCGGTCTTGTGCGAGGTCATCTCTGGTCAGCAGATGAACTCGCTGGTGCCTTCCAGTAGCGCTACGACACAGGCATTCCTTGCGGCTCTGCCAGCTGAGCGGGAGGCCATGTTCGGCACGTGGGCGTCGCGAGCCGTCATGGATTACTCCAATGCCATCTCCCTCATCTCAGCTGACATCCCAACGGTCATACGGCATCAGGTCGTCGAGCTGTTGACACAGCTCTGTCACCCGGTTCCGAAGATGCGAGCGACCAGGCAGCGCCGGGAGCAGAACCTGCCAGCGTGGGGCCTGGAATGGGTGCTCCGGCGAGTGGACATCATCATGAGACGACTCCCCGCTGACGTCAGCGCACCTTCCAGAGTCGCACTGCAGGCAGGGCTGTAGAGATGCTTGATCAGGCAACGGCGTTGACGGACCGCCCCGAGAGCACGAGTTCTTGGAGTCACGCAAGTTTCGCGAGCTTCGGAGTGCAGCACTTGGCGTGGCGCAGTCCTTCTTCGGCGGCAGTCGAAGTCGAGACTCCCGACGCCGGTCAGTCAGACGCCGAACCCGACAGTCGGGGGCTGTTCGACGCTCGAATGCTCGCCGAAAGGCATCCTGAGTCGCCGACAGCGCTCGCGAGGCTGGCAGCGGCCGAGTTCGCTGCTGGCCATCGAGTCAGCGCTGAACGAGCAGCGATGAAGGTGCTCGAGAGCTGTTCCTTCGATGCCCCGGCGCTTGTCGTCGCGACCCATGTGTTCGCCTCGCTGGGCGAGTTCGCTGACGCGGAGCGCGCGGTGCGCAAAGTGCATTCGTCAGCGTCGAACGACGAGCAGAGGAACGCAGCAGCCGGCATCGGTGCGCGCGTTTCGCTGCACTTCCATCCGCCAGAAGAGGCACTAGGGCACTTGCACGATTGCGACGACCCGGCGGGCTTGACGGTGCGGGCATGGATTCTCTCGAAGGTGGGAAGGCCCGCTGATGCAGTTCGGGACCTCCGGGCATCATTGAAGGCCCTGCCGGACAATCCGATCGGGTGGCACGAGCTCAGCTACGCCCACACGCTGCTGGGTTCGCACACCAAGGCCCTCAAGGCGTCTCTCACCGCTAGTCATCTCGCACCAGCGGACATGACGGTCGTGGCGTCGCTGGTCGCTCTCTTGGTCATGAAGGAGCAGTTCACCGATGCCATCAGGGCTATCGATCGGATCGCTTCGCGCCGGCCCGACAATCTTCGTTTGATTCGCCTTCAGGCCGCGGTGCAGAGCCAGTCGGGCGACACTCCGGGCGCGCTGCGGCGGCTGCGCAGGGCTATGAGAACCACAGCGTGGACGAAGGCTGAGTTCACCGAGCGGGAGGAACTGCAACTCGACGCTCGACTGCTGAGCCTCTTTCTGAAGCAACCAGCGAACGGACAGGATCGTGCCACGAGAGAGGCTGTCGCTGCCCTGAAGCGGTGCGGCTACCGGAGCTTGGACATCGCGTGCTTCGTCGCTGACACGACATCTTCGGTGTCGGACCTTGAAGTGCTTGAACGGGCGTACGCCGAACTCGACGGCCCACACGAAGAAGCCTCCCCACTGCTCGGGATCGAGAGCACCATCGACTATCTCCGGTTCGACTTCGACGCGAGCACCGAAGCCGCCGTCGAACGTGCCCGACTGCAACCGTGCTCTGAAACTGCCCAAATGCGTGCTTCGTACATGCTCTCGATGAGCGCCGGCGACTACGAACAAGCCGCGCGAATCTGCCGCAACGGAATCCGGCTCGGCCTGCGCGGCCCTGGCCTTCGCAACAACGCAGCTTTCGCCCTGGCCATGGCGGGCGACACCGGAGCAGCCGAGCGCATGCTCCCCGGCACTGACGAAGCGCCGTTGTCATTGGCGACCGCAGGGCTCATCTCAATGGTCAATGGCAATGTGCGCGACGGCGAGGCCATGTATGACGAATGCGCCGCACACATGCGTGCCCACGGAATGAACGACAACGCGAACCAGGCCGAGATGCACAAGTACCTGGCACGAGCGGTAGCCGGACTGCCCATCCCTCCCGATGCGCTCGAACCCTTCAGCAAACTGGTCAAGACCGACGCCAGATACGCGCTGATACACAAGGCGCTCGACAGGGAGGCCAGCCGCACCTAGTGGTGTGTCGCGGTTTTGTTTAGGGCGGTTCGGGCTCGTTTGACTTTGGCGATGATGTGTTCTGCGGTTTTGGTCCATCGCAGCGGTTTGGGGTCGTGGTTCCAGTGGGCTGTCCAGTGGTCGATGGCTTCTTTGA
>JAJDZE010000051.1 GCA_022824805.1 Acidimicrobiia bacterium
GAACTGGAAGCGGGTGTTGATCGCGTTCGGGGAGTTGGAGGACTCGACGCTGGAGCCGTACACGTCGGCTGAGGCTTTGGTGAGCGAGTCGCGTTGGTCGGGCTGGCGGCCGATACGCGAGGCCCTCGAGTGCATCGAGGCCGCCACCGCCGACCCCGACCCCGATCCCGACCCCGATCCGACGCCTGTGCCTGTGGTGAGCGTCTCGGGCGGCTCGGACGTGACCGAGGGCGGCAACGCCGTTTTCACCGTCACCGCCAATCCCGCGCCGGCCGCCGGCCTCGACGTGACCGTCAGTGTCACGCAGTCGGGCGATTTCGCCACGGCCGGCACCCAGACGGTCACGGTCTCTACCAGCGGCAGCGCGACGCTGACGGTGGCGACGACCAATGACAGTGTCGACGAGGCGGACGGCTCGGTCACCGCGACGGTCGATTCGAGCAGCGGTTACACGGTGTCGTCGACCGACGGGTCGGCGACCGTGGCGGTGCAAGACGACGACGATCCGCCGCCGGTGCCTGTGCCTGTGGTGAGCGTCTCGGGCGGTTCGGGTGTGACCGAGGGCGGCAACGCCGTGTTCACCGTCACCGCGAGTCCCGCGCCGTCGGCGAGCTTGGATGTGACGGTGAGTGTGTCGCAGTCGGGCGATTTCGCCACGGCCGGCACGGAGACCGTCACGATCCCCACCGGCGGCAGCGCGACGCTGACGGTGGCGACGACCAATGACAGTGTCGACGAGGCGGACGGCTCGGTCACTGCGACGGTGGATTCGGGCAGCGGTTACACGGTGTCGTCGACCAATGGGTCGGCGACCGTGGCGGTGCAGGATGATGACGATCCGCCGCCGGTGCCTGTGCCTGTGGTGAGCATCTCCGGTGGCAACGCGGTCACCGAGGGCGGCGACGTGACGTTCACCGTCACCGCGAGTCCCGCGCCGACGGCGAATCTGGATGTGACGGTGAGTGTGTCGCAGTCGGGCGATTTCGCCACGGCCGGCACGCAGACCGTCACTGTCCCGACCGGCGGCAGCGCGACGCTGACCGTGGCGACGACAGATGACAGCGCGGACGAGCCGGACGGGTCGGTGACCGCGACGGTGGATTCGGGCTCGGGTTACACGGTGTCGTCGACCAGCGGTTCGGCGACGGTGGCGGTGCGCGACGATGACGTTGCGCAGCAGCAGAAGGCGTCCGTCAAGTCCGAGGTCAGTGTGGCTGCGGGTTCGGACATCGTCGAAGGCGAGGACGCGGTGTTCACGATCACGGCGAATCCGCCGCCGTCGTCGCGTCTGAAGGTGTTCATCTCGATCCGCCAGGACGGCCGGTTCCTCCAGTCGGGCGGCGAGGACCGTTTCTTTTGGATTCCACCGTCGGGCAGCGCGACACTGCGCGAGGCCACGATCGACGACTCGGACATCGAGGACGACGGGTCGGTGACGGTGTACGTGGGCTATTTGCGCGGCCGCTACGACGTGGGCTCGGCCTGGCAGGCGACCCTGGCGGTGGCCGACAACGACGCCAAGGTGGTGGACAGCCGTCCGCCGCGTACTGATGTGACGTGGGCGGAGTTCTGGGCGCCGTATGAGGGCCTGATCGCCGAGGCCGAAGAGGTCCGCAACGATCCGGTGCTGAAGATCTCCAAGCAGCACACCGACCGGTGGGACCGGGTGCTGTTGGCGTTCGGCCGCGAAGTCGCCGACGACAAGCTCCAGGCCATGACCTCTGAGGAGGCGAAGAGGCTGTGGGACAACGGCAACACCCTGTTCGAGGACTTCGCCCCGGCGATCAAAGAGATCGAGGACGAGGTGGCGGAGCACGGCCCGTGGCCGGTGAACCCCGGCGAGGCCCCCACACAGACCACCGCGTTCCCCGACTACATCGCCGTCACCGGCGGGGCCACGTCCAAGACGTTCACGCTGACCGACTACTTCTCCGATCCCGAGGGCAAAGACCTGACCTTCACCGCCACCATCACCGGCACCACGATGACCGCGACACTCAGCGGCGCGGAGCTGACGATTGCCCTCAACGACAACCTCGACCGCGGCGGCGGCGACCTGACCATCACCGCCAGCGATGGGCAGCTGACCGACACCGCCACCGCGCATGTCGTGGTCGGCTGCGGCAGAAGCGGCACCTGGAGCGAGAAGTGGGGCACCTGCTTCGCGGCGGCGACCAGCAACAGCTTCAGCGGCGGGGCGGACGGCGACACTCCCAGCCAGGCGGATTTTGACTCGAGCGGCGGCAACCACATCGCGCAGGTCACCAAGATCGAAGGCGACACGTCGGGCAGAATCCGCGTGCTTGTGTATCCCGACGTGCTCAACGACGCGAGTTCCAGCAACGACAGCACCTGCGTGATGCGCGGCTACCTGACCATCCAGGACGCCGATCATGAGATCGACACGTCGACCAACCTGTTCGCCAATGACGAATTGACCGACGGCGCCAATGACGCGACGGGCACGTGGACGGTGCGGGTGACCGGCAACGGCTTCGTCAACACGTCGGGCGCGGCCAACCAGCGGGGCAACGACAACGTGTTGTCCATACCCGGGAACGAGCCCGGCTGGACCGACGCCAACTGCGGCAACGGCGCGGTGACGGCGCACAAAGCCCGCTTGGCGATCGTCGAATACAGCGGCCTTCCCGCGGACGACGGGAAGCCCGGCACGGAGCTGAAGGGCGTCAAGCTCTTCTACCACGACCTCGGCTCCAGCGGCGAGACGGTGCAGTCCTCCCACGAGCTGATGGAGGTCACCCTCAAGGACACCATCTCGAAGGTGACGCACCCCTTCGGGAGCCGTACCGATCTGAGCGAGATCACGATCAATGAGGGCACGGGCAGCAGCGCCGGGTTCACGCTGTCCAGCGATGATCGCCTGGTCGGCTACCTGGCGGTGGCGGTGGACGGCGGCAAGCCCAACGTGCGTCCGGACCTGACGACGAACTCTGGCAATCCGCAGCACGGCTGGTGGACCGTCGTCACCCGAGTGGTCAACGGCACGACGTACTTCAGTTCGACGGTCTGGGCGCATATCAATAGCGGCGTTCTTCCGAAGTGGACCTCGTCGGGGACGTATGGCGTCAGCAGCGGCGTGTGGCACCACGACGCCCTGTGGATCAGGTCCGCGTCGGCCGATTACGACGCCGGCGACGAGCCCGGCGGCAGCAACGACGGCTGGGCGCCGGTGACCAGGGCCAGTAACGGGCAGTACGGGCAGGGTTACGCGGGCAGCAACAACGGCCAGGGCAGGGACACGCCCGCGCCGATACCGGCGTGGACGCCGACCGGCGTTTTCCAAGCAACCGTGACCGGGGACGGGACCGTTGCCGGGCTCGTGTGGAACGAGCACGACACCAAGCTGTACATCCGCGAGGACAAGGACATCGGCTTCTTCGCTCCCGTCGACAATTTCGAGCAGCAGCGACACGCGGCCTACCGGGACAACGGCCCGGCGATGCGGTTGAACCTGAAGCTCTCCGGCGGTGGCAAGGACCCGTTCCTGGACGATCAGGCGTGCCGGTTCGCCGTCTACGGCGGAACGAAGGACAAGCCCGCCACGGCGACGTGTGTGGTCACTTACAACTGGGGCAACAACGGCTTCCACCGGCCCGATCAGAAGCTCGAGTTCTGGTGGGTGGAGACGGAGAGCTATGACGTGCATGCGCCGGTGAGGTACCGGACCAGGCTGGGCGAGTGGACGCTAAAGGACACCCGCGTCGGCGGCTCGTTGGGCCCCTCGGCCCATGCCGGGAACTACTGGATCGAGTTCTCCAACGGCGACGGCACCTACAGCGCCACGGCCACCCAGCCGCTGAGCGAGAGCCATCCCGACTACGTCAACCGAGGCGATCATGTCAGCGGCTACATCGTCACCGACACCAACCCGGTCGTCGCGGGAGGCAACAACGACCGGGTCGTGGCGGTGGAGGTCCGTCGCGGCACGACGGTGAATGGCGCGAATGCGGCGCACCCGGAGCCGCTGAACGAGTACGTCGGCCGCAGGCAGTTCACGATCGACGGCCAAGCGCATCGCGAGTTCTACCTCCAGAGCAGCAAGACGGTTCCGTGCAACGTGTCGGGTTTCGATTACAGCTGTTTCGGCGGGGAGGGCAACTGGAAGAAGGTGTCGGGCCAGAATCTGTGGCGGGTGCCGATCAATCTGGTGGTGCACGACGACAACTACGTCGGCGAGAAGCTGCGCTATTACAAGTTCAGCGTCAAGGACTCCACCAGCAGCACCAACCCGATCTTGGAGGTCAAAGAGGACGACTGGCTCCAGATCACGCTCGAACCTGACATCGACGCCAACGGCAAGCTGCGCATAGTGGTCGGCCGGGCTTCCTACCAGCATTACAGCTTCAGTCTCGAAACCCACGGCAGCACCGTTGGCGTGAGGGGTTTCCACCAATGGGATGTCACCGTTGGCAGCGACTGGCACGGCAGAGCGTCGTCGCTGCATCTCGGCGACCGCAGCTTCGGGGTAGACGATCACCGCAAATGCCTGGCCAACACGCCCGACGGCCTCACCAAGGGAGGCTATGGCTTCGTGCGGGCCGTGTTCGAGAACTGGGAAGGCCTGTTCCACGGCGTCGATTTCGCTCCGGGTCCCCAGAACCCCACCTGGGAGAACCTGAACCTCCCCGTCGGCCAAGACGACGCCGACACCAGATATTCCGGCTGGGTGCTGGTCTGCCGCGACCGATAACAAACCCCGGGCCCACACGGCCCGGCGCCTCACCCCTCCAACCTGCACACGCCGTTGCGCCCCCCACCCAAGGGGGCGCAACGGCGCGCCCTCACCCCAAGCCGGCCAGCAAGCCAATAGTGCCCGGGGCTGCACCACGCGCGTAGCGCGGCCTGTACCGGTCGCTCGCCGATATCTGCGCTTCGGCCGTAGGGAGAGCGATCTGTTGCAGTCCTACACTCCGAAGCGTGGCAGCGCGATCACGGCCGGATGCAACCGAGCGTGTGATGGAACTGGTGATGTACCTGCTGGCTCGCGACGTGCCCAAGACCCGCGAGGAGATCTGGCGCGACACCGGGCTGTACGCGCCCGACGGCACCACGGACCGGCGCAGGCTGGAAAGCGCCCGCGCCTCGTTCGAGCGCGACAAGGCGCTGATCCGCAGCCTCGGCGTGCGCATCACCGAGTCGATGGAGCACGACGGCGCCACCTCGTACACGATCCGCCGCGACGACTACTTCCTGCCTGACCTGCAGCTCAGTGCCGACGAGCAGCTCGCGCTGCGTTTTGCTGCATCTCGGGTGGACATCGGCGAGACCTGGGATCTCGAAGCTGTCGCCAAGCTCACGAGCACCGAGACCGCTGCGAGCGGCCAGGACGGATCGCTGTCGGCAGATGTGGCGCTGGAGACGGCCGCCGCGCAGCAGACCGTCGGGTCGCTGCTGCCGAAGCTGGCCGCTGCGTCCGCTGAGCGAGCGCAGGTCCGCTTCGCGTACGGCGGGCGGCAGCGGAATCTCGAGCCGCTGGGTCTGCTGTGCAGGGCGGGCTACTGGTATCTGGCCGCCCGCGAAGACGACGTGGTGAAGACGTTCCGGGTGGATCGCATGGAGAGCGACGCGGAGGTGGGGGAGCGAGGGGCATTCGCTCGCGCTGACGTCGACGTCGCAGCGCTGCTGCCGAGCGAGCCGATGGAGATCGACTTCGGCGACGACTTCGAGGCCCGTGTGCGCATCGACGCCACCATGGCGCAGCAGCCCACCGCAGAGCGGGGAAGAGTTGTCGAGCGGCACGAAGACGGCTCGGTGACCGTCACGGTTCGGGTTCGCAACCGCGCCGCGTTTCGCGTGTGGCTGCTGGACATGGGTCGTCACGCCGTCGTGGAATCGCCGCCTGAGCTGGTCGACGAGGTCACGTCGTGGCTGCGCGCTCTGAGCACCGGGGCAGGGGAAGCCCCACGGTGAGAGTGTCCAGCACATCGGCGAAGATCGAGCGTCTGCTCGCCATCATCCCGTGGGTGGTCGAGCGCGGCGGCGCCACCGTGGGCGATATCGCTGAGCGGTTCGGGATGCGTCCCGCTGCCGTGTACGACCTGCTGCTGGCGGCCATGTGCTACGAGGTGGCCGGGGCGAGCGCCTATGAGAATCTCGGCATTGTCGTGTTCGGCGGCGATGCCGATGCCGGAGAGGCGTGGGTGCATGTCGAGCCGGGTGCCATGCTGGATCGGCCGCTCAACCTGTCGGTGCCGCAGGCGTTCGGGATCCTCGTGGCCGGCCAGTCCGCGCTGGCGCTGCGTGGCGCCGACCGTTCAGGTGCGCTGGCGACCGCGCTCGACAAGCTGCGTGCGGCCTACGGCGAGCGAGTGCGGGTATCGGTGGATCTGCCGCGGCCGCGCTCGCTGGCGACGCTGCGACAAGCGGTGCGCGCCGGCACCACCGTCAGCATCCACTACTACACCCCCAACACCGACGCCGTCAGCGAGCGTCGAGTGGATCCGCTGGGCGTCTCGCTGACCGACGGCCACTGGTACCTGCGGGGCTGGTGCCACCTGCGCCACGACCTGCGCTTGTTCCGTGTCGACCGCATCGAGGAGTGCAGCGACACCGGCGAACTGCACGGTCGTTCGGCCGAGCCTGGCGAGGCGTCAAGCGACCCGGCCGAGCCTGGCGATGTGCGTGGCGGAACGGCCCGGCTCGGCGCCATTGCGCCTGCGGAAGCCGACGAGACGACCGATGTGGTGCTGTCGATTCCCCGCAACGACTTGTGGCAAGTGGAGGCGTACCCCTCACGGGAGGTACGCGACGACGGTGACCGCTGCATCGTGACGTATGCGATCCGCAGCCCGCTCGTGCTCAGCCAGATGCTGCTGCGCCTCGGCGCGCAGACCCACGTCGTGAATGCGGCGGAGCTGCCGCCCGATCTGGCCGAGGCGGGCAGTGCCGCCGCTGCGTCGATCCTGGAGCTCTACGCGAACTGACGCTTCAGGCTCAATCGACCAGTTCCACGACCAGTCCGTAGTGGTCGGACGGCACGACCCCGGCGACGGACTCGGTGCCGATCAGCCGGATCCTCGTGATGTTGCCCTGCGGGACCGGGCGCGGCGTCGACACGAACACGTAGTCGATGCGCCGGTTCGGCCACATGGCTTGGTGCAGGTAGGGGTTCTGGCCGCTCCACGTGAAGCCGGCGCCGTCGCCGGTCTGAGCCCACGCGTCGCTCCAGACGAGCATCGGCACCGGCGGTGGGCGCTCGCCGGTCAACAGCCGGATCTCTTCGGCGCCCGGGACGGCGTTGAAGTCGCCGGCCATGACGATCGGGAAACCCTCCGGATCGTGATGAGGCGCCGCAAGCTCGCACAGCGTGGCCACCTGTGCTTGACGGATCTCGCTGAGATGGAAGCGGTGCTCGAGGTGGGTGCAGATGACGGTCATCTCGCCGTGTCCGCGGGCGATCCGGGCCACCACTGCGGTGCGGTGCGCGGACTGCTGGCCCTGGGGCGACGAGGGATCGCCGACAGCCAGCGAGTGCGAGCTGGATTCGATGATCGCCGTGCGGCTGAGGATGGCGTTGCTGAGTGACAGTCCTCGCTGCCCGAAGCGCGGGTGGTGTGCGACGTTCATGCCCAGCGCGTCGCCGAGCAGATCGGCCTGGTTGGCGCCGTCGCGCTCGGCCCAGATCTCCTGGCAGCACACGATGTCGGCGTCGAGCTCGGCGAGCGTGGCGGCGATGGCCTCATGGCGGGCCTCCCAGTTGTCACCGAAGCGCCACCACAGGTTCCAGGTCACGATGCGCACGGCGTCACCGTAACGGTCGCCGTCCACGCTGAACCGACTCACCGAACACCGGTGCCGGCGACGTATCGTCAGCGGCGATGAGCGCTGAACAGAACTCCGATCAGCACACCGACCAGATCTACCTGCGAGATGCCTTCCAGCGGACCGTCGAGGCGACCGTGATCGACGTGCGCGACGACGCCGTCGCGCTCGACCAGACGGTCTTCTATGCCACCGGCGGGGGCCAGCCGCACGACACCGGCACGCTGGCCGACGCCGGGGGCAACTCCTGGCGGGTGCACAACGTCCGCAAGGAGGGCGATCTCGTCTGGCACTGGGTAGACGGCGGGCCGCCGCCGGTGGGCACGGCGGTCACCGGCACCGTCGACTGGGAGCGGCGGATGCGGCTCATGCGCACCCACACCGCGCTGCACATCCTGTGCGGTGTCATCTGGAACGAGTGGGGGGTGCTGGTCACGGGCGGCAACATGGAACCGCTGGCAGCCCGCATGGATTTCGAATTCAGCCCGCTCCCGGAGGGTTTCACGGCCCGGGTCATCGAGTTGGTCAACGCCGAGATCGCCGCGGATCGGCCGATCGAGGTGAGCTTCCTGGAACGCGGGGCGGCGCTGGCCGATCCTGAGCTGATCCGCACCAAGGTCAACCTGATCCCCGAATCGGTCACCAATATCCGGGTGGTCGACATCGTGGGGCTCGACCGTCAGGCCGACGGCGGCACGCACGTGGCTTCCACCGGTGCGGTGGGCCGGTTCGAGATCACCAAGACCGAGTCGAAGGGCAAGGGCAACAAGCGAGTCCGCATGGTGCTCCACGACGCCTGACGGCGCGGGCAGCGCAGCCTGCCGCCTCCCAGCCCTGGCATTGGTGCTGGGCTGCTGACGCTCTTGTGGGCCCGGCACATCAGTGAGGCGCGCGTCTGTTCCAATCTCCCGTACTTCGGTACCCTGTGGAAAATGACTCCACGGGCGCCGCTGGGCGGAACGCGCACTGTTGCGCCGTCTGCTCGCCGGACAGCGACGTCTCGTTTCGGCGCTTCCCGGCGCGAAGGCCACGACGCGTCGGCGTTTTATGAGCGCTTCACTCCGCCGGTGCTGTCTGACGACGACAGGGTGGCTCGGGGGCCCGACCTCGATCCCGAACTGGCTGAGCGCCTCGGCGACGGCTGCTTTTGCGGTGATGCGCGGCAGATGGCTGAGCTGCCAGATAGGTGCGTGGCACTGGTGGTCACCTCACCGCCGTATTTCGTGGGCAAGTCGTATGAGGACGCTCTCGCCGCTGGGGGCGACAGCCGCATCCCCACGAGCTACTTCGACTACCTCGACATGCTGCGCGAGGTGTTCGCCGAGTGTGTGCGAGTGCTGGAGCCGGGCGGCCGCATCGCCGTCAACGTGGCCAATCTGGGCCGCAAGCCCTACCGCAGCCTGTCGGGCGACGTGGCCCGCATCTTCGAGGAGCTCGGCCTGCTGCTGCGCGGCGAGATCGTGTGGCAGAAGAGCAAGGGATCGAGCGGGTCGTGCGCATGGGGGTCATTCCGCAGCCCGTCCAACCCGACGTTGCGCGACACCACCGAGCGCATCGTGATCGCCAGCAAAGGCCGCTTCGACCGGGCCCGCTCGGCTGCACAGCGCGAGCAGGAGGGACTGCCGCATCGCAGCAGCCTGTCCACCGACGAGTTCATGGAAGCCACGCTCGACGTGTGGGACATGGGTCCCGAGAGCGCGCAGCGGGTGCGGCACCCAGCGCCGTTCCCGCTGGAGCTGCCCCGGCGCCTCATCGACCTGTACACCTACGAGGACGATTTGGTGCTCGACCCGTTCATGGGCTCGGGCACCACGCTTGTGGCCAGCGTGCTATGCGGCCGCCGGCCGGTCGGCTACGACCTGAACCCTGATTACGCGGACTTGGCCCGCTCGCGTGTCGCAGCAGCGGGCTCAGCGCAGCCGGAGGGCCAACATTGCACCGTGCAGCCGCCGCTGTTCGAGCCGGATGCTCTGCGAGCGGACGCCGGCACCGCGGGCTCCTCGGATGCCTCTCGGCGGGGCACCGTCGCATCAGCGGTGGCCGGTGCGTCGGATTCCGCCGAGACGGCGGGCGCGAAGCGCAGTGATGTTGCCGGTGAACCCGTGCGCGGGAGCATCAGCGGACCGGGCAACGGAGCGTCGGGGGCGATCGCTGACTCGATGACCGCCGACGCATTTGTGCGCCAAGCGGTGGAGTCTGGCCGCAAGGCCCTCGACATCGCCCGCGAACTGCTCGAAGCAGCGGGTTTCGAGATCGTGCGCAGCCCCGCCACCGTGCGCGGCTCGGGGGTGAAGTTCAGCTTCTTGGTGGCCGACCTGGCGAACCGTGAGTGGTGGATTGATGTAGGGGGGGCGTTCACGACCGTGCGGCCGGGGCTGTTGCGAGCCGAGACGCTGTGGAAGGCGCTGGGGCGAGCGTCGGTGCTGGCCGCCGCCGAGCCCGACGCTCGGCGACTGCTGCTGACGCCGCATCTGCCACGGGTAGGCAGCGAGGGAGATCGTGCCCTGCGAACGCTCGGCCCGGCGGCAATTCTCGACGTGATCGAGCTGTTCGACGAGGCGGCAGGTGACCGGCTCGCGAGCTACGCCGATGGTGCTGCGCCGCCGCTGGCAGGCTTCTGGAGCGACGGCGAGATTGAAGGGGCGTTCCCGGCGACCAGCCGGTAGGCACAGTCGGGGGCCGAGGATCGGCCGCATCGCACTCGGAGGCAGGAAGCAGACGGCTGAGCGGCCCCGAGGCTCAGACGCCGTCGATGCGCTTGAAGAGCTCGGCGTAGGCGAGCCCGGCCTGCTGGCCGCTGGCTGCTGCGACGGCGTCCACCCAGTCGGCGAATCGCTGCACCTGGGCGGGGTCGTCGGGGTCGGTGATGTCGTGGGTGGTCACGAACTGGGTGCAGTGGCACAGCAGCGCCTCGGTCTTGGCGGCAGTCCAGCCTTCGACGTTCTCCGCGTGGTCGGGCTCGTCGGCTTCGAACAGCAGCAGCTCCTCGGGTCGGTGCGGCGGCAGGCCCTGCTCGGGGAAGAAGAATGGGTCGCGCGCAGCCACCACACCCTCGACGGCCAGCAGTCCGGCGTGGCGATGATCGGGATGCAGCCGGTAGCGCTTCCACGGGTCATGGCCCAGCACGACGGCGGGCCGCAGCTCTCGGATGACCTGCGCGACCTGCGCTCGGGTCGCGAGGTCGCTGTCGAGCTCGCCGTCGACGTGGCCGCCGAAGCGCACCTCGCCGGCCGCGCCGAGCGCCGCGGAGGCGGCCCGCTGTTCGTCCTGGCGGGTTCGCACCAGGGCTGCTTGGTCGCACTCGGCGTCCCAGGTGCCCTTCGAACCGTCAGTGCAGACGAAGTGATGTACGACCGTGCCGGCGGCCGACCACTTCGCCAGCGTCGCTCCGCAGTCGAACTCGGCATCGTCGGGATGCGCGGCAATGACCAGCGCCGATGCCGGCACCGCCAGGTCAATCGAATAGCCGGCTTCAGCGGTCATCGCTGGTCGCGGGCGAGCGCTCGGCGGCATCGGCATCAGCTAGGTACGCGGCGAGGTCGTCGGGTGTGTCGATGTCGAATTCGAGCGCCGCGACCCGTCGCACCCGCAGGTCGAGCCCGCAGCGCAGAGCTTCGGCGCAGTGCGCCCTGAACGAGCCAGGCCCGTAGTGAAATTCGAAGCCAATGCCGAGAGGCAGCGCCATCACATTGGTGCCGTCGAGGTGCCGGTCGGGCACGATCGTCACGGTGCCCCCCTCAGCCAGCCCCTCGAGCGTCTCGGCTCGCGGCAGATCACCGTGAGCGATCACGACATGCTGCGGCCAGCGGCCATCGGACGCGGAGTCGCTGTCTGTCGAGTCTCGCCAGGGCAGTGATTCGCCTGGCGTCGCGGCCGACAAACGCTCGACGGCGGCGGTAAGGGCGCCATTCAGTCCCCGAACCTCGATGCGCAGCGGATGGGCACCCACCGAATGAGCCCACTCGGCCACCTCGTCGTTGTCGCAGACCACCAGCGCCGGTATGCGACCGGCTGCCTGCACCACCCGCGCAGCCATAGAACGAGCCAGCTCGGCCCGCTCACCGGCAGGAAGCTGCGGGGCGAGCCGGCCCTTGGCCAGCTCAAAATCCTTCACGGGGATCAGCACCACCGCTTCGGGGTTGCCGCGACCAGTCACCCGCGGCGAGTGTATGACCGCTCAGCGGGCGGACTGCGACATGTCACACCGGTTGGGTACTTTCTGCGGCGTGAGCGACGATCCCGCAGTCGAACCTGCCCGCTGGCGGCTCGAACGCGCGGGGATCGTCAACGTCTACCAATACGGCAACGAGGTGCTCGACTTTGCAGGCGGTCGGCTGCTGCTGCGAGGTGTGAACGGATCAGGCAAGTCAACTGCCATGAACATGCTGCTGCCGTTCCTGCTTACGGCGAACCCGCGCAACATCGACGCAGCCCAGGAACAGCACCGCTTGCTGCACTCGTGGATGCTGACCGGGCGCGACGATTCCCAGCCAATCGGCTACCTGTGGATCGAGTTTCGCCGCGCTGCCGAGTTCTTCGCCTGCGGTTGTGGCATCCGGGCCAATCGGCAGTCCGAACGGGTCACGACATGGTGGTTCGCGACATCGAAGCGGCCCGCTATCGACTTCGAACTGGTCGAAGCCAAAGTGCCATTGACGGTGGAGCAGCTACGCGCACAGCTCGGCGATGACTCTGTCTTTCGCGAACCTGATCGCGCCGCATACCGGCAACGAGTCGAACGACGCCTCTTCGCCGGCGCGCGTCTCGACCAGCACATCCGGCTCATCGACAAGGTTCGCAATCCGCGAGTCGGTGACCGCATCGACCGCGATCTGCCGCACGACTTGGCAGATGCGCTGCCGCAGCTGTCCGACAGAGCCTTGAACGATGCCGCTGCGCCACTCGACGACCTCGACGAGCATCGGCGGAACATGGCCGAGCTCGAGCGCACAGTCTCCGCGCTCGGCGCACTCTTGGAGCGCTACCGCAGTTACTGCGCCGGCGATCTGCGTGCCCGCGCCGATGCGGCACGGCAATTGCTGGCGCAGGCTCGGCGGTGGCGTCGAGACGAAGCGAAGCTGCGCTCAGAGGCCGATGCGGCCGAGCAGGAACTGTCGCGCATCAGCCGGCACATCGCCGACGAGGAACGCCGAGCCGAGCTTCTGCGCAGCAAGATCGCCGCAATCGTGGAGTCGAGCGCGTACCAGGAGGGCAGACAACTCGACGACGTGAGCAACTTGGTGGATCAGCTGCGCAGGGCGGTCGCAGAAGCCGAGCGCGCCGTTGCCTCGATCACTGAGCGCATCGATGGTCTCGGCCGCCAAGCCTCGGCAGCGCAACGTCGCAGCGAGCACGACCTCGAACGCATGAACGGCATGCTCTCGGCTGCCACGCAACTGGCCCGCCGGTGCGGGCTCGGTACCCGTCCCGGTTCGGCGCTCACCCTGCAGCACGCCGTCATCGACGGGACAGATGCCGCGAGGCCCGAATCGGTCGACGCTGCCGAATCGGCGAGGCGCTTGGACGCGACCTCGGCGGCGATTCAGCAGCGGCGCCGTGACATCTCGGCGGTCGATGCCGCGCACGGCCGTTTCGACGATGCCGAGACGCAGCGTGGTCGGCTCGAAGATGCTCGAAATACGGCGCTCGAATCGCTCCAGCAGGCAGTCGAGCGATGTGAGTCCGCTGGGCGGCTCGTGGCGGCTGCACAGCAGGAGTGGCAGGCCAGCGTCCGACAATGGGTCGAGGAAGCAACGCCGATGTGCATCGCTGCTGGCACTGCGCCGACCATGCCAGACAGCGGGTTGGCTTCAATGCCAGCGTGTGACGTTCGTGCCGAGCTCCGCGGAGATCTGCTCGCTGCCGTAGGGGCGGCGATCGACCGCCAGTACGACGTGGCGGCGGCAGCTGAACACCACCGCGATGAGGCACTTGCGGCGGTCGCCGAGCAGCAGTCGACTGTCGATGAGCTCATGAGCCGGTCAGCGCCGATGCCGCCCCGACTCGAATGGCAGACCCCAGATGGCTACTGCCTCGCGGACGTAGTCGACTTCGCGGCTGATTTGCGGCCCGAGGAACGGGCGGGTCTCGAAGCGGCATTGGAGGCTTCAGGCCTGCTGGAGGCGCGGCCGGCCGGCCCCGACGCGATCGAACTGGCAACGGGCGAACTGGTGGCCGTGGGCTCGCAGCGCGCCGATCGTCCGTTGAGCCTGCTGCTCGAGGTCGCTGTTCCGGGGCGCCTGGCCGACCGTGCGGACACCGATGTCGTTGCCCGCCTGCTTGATTCGGTTGAATGCGAAGAAGCCAGTGCTCACCCAACGGGCACCGGTGCCGCATTCGTGTCGACGGACGGTGCCTTCGGAATCGGTTCGCTGCGGGGTCGGCACGACAAGCAAGAAGCCGAGCACATCGGCGAGGCGGCGCGTCGTGAAGCACTCGAGCGTCATCGGGAGGCAGCACGGCAGGAATTGGAACGGTGCCGCGCCGAGGCAACCGGCATGGAAGCGTTGCTCGTCGAGCAGCGGCAGCTGCTTGACCGGCTGCAAGCACATCGGGACGCGTTCCCGCCGTCGTCTGCATTGGATCGTGCTGAGTGGGCCGAAGAGTCGGCGGGCGACGATCGGGAGCGAGCCGCCGAACGCCGCCGGGCTGCGGAGTCTGACCTTTCTGAGGCCGAGCGCGCCGTCGTTGATGCAGATGCGGAGCTGCACCGCGTGGCCGCGCAGCATTCGCTGCCACGCGGTCGTGATGCGCGTCGAGACATTGTCGAGAGCCTGGCCGAGCTCGATCGCCACCTTGAGTCCGGCAAGTCTCACCTGATGATGCTTGAGCGACAGGTCAATGAATGGGACCGCGTCGCGCAGCAGCTGTGCGACGCAGTCGAAGAAGGCGCGTCGGCGAGCGATGGCCTGACGCGTGCAGCTTCGGAGCTGGACCGCGAACAGGCGCGCTTGGACACGCTGTTGAAGTCTGTCGGCGTCGAGTACCAACGGCTTCGGGACGAGCGTGACCGGCTCGATGCCGAGCGTCGCGCCGTAGATGAGGCACTGCCCGCCGAGCGCCGCGAGCGCGACGCTGTTCGCGAGACTCGTGCCCACAAGCGCGCAGAGGCCGACATGGCGGCACGAAGAGTGTCTGCCGCGGAGGACGAGTGCAATCGGTATCGACGCGACCTCGAAGCAGCGCTGGCTGCGCCCGGCTATCTGACCGCCCTCGGCAACGGCGAGACGCTCGAGGCGCCGACTACTGCTCAGGCCGGCAGCCGCGGCCTTCGTGACGTGCTCGCAGGGGTTGAGCACATCGTGGCCCGGCACGGAGCGGCTGCCGCCCGAGCGGCCCAACCCGGTGCAGACATGGATGAATCCGAACCTGCTGCTCTCAACCGCAACAGCGGCGGCGATGCGCCGGTCCATTCGAGACCCGAGGTCAGCGCCGAGAACGTGCGGCAATCGCTGAGACAACGGCGCGATGCACTCGGGGCCGGCTGGGACGCAGTGGACGCTCAGCCAGATCCGCAACGCCCGCTGCGCATAGACGTCAGTGGGCCCCATGCCGCGCAGGCGACGCTGCCCGAAGCGCACGCCAGCGCCGCTTCGCAGCTCGCCACGACGGCGGGCTTGCTCGACCGTAAGCAACAGGACGCACTGCAGGAGCTGCTGCAAGGACTGATCGCCCGCGAGATTTACCAAAAGCTGCATGACGCCAACGACAGGATCGGGCTGATTAACCAGCGGCTTGGCAAGATCGAAACCGCTCATCGCGTCGGGGTCCGGCTGCGCTGGCGCCGCTCCCGTGAACTCGACCCGGCAACCGCACGCATGGTCGATCTGCTCGAGAAGCCGCCGGACCTCAGGACGGCCCCTGAGACCGATGAGGTCCGGGCGGCACTGGCGGCTCGACTGGCGGAGGCCCGCGCCGACGAGCCCGACGCTCCGTACCGCCAGCTCATCGCCCGCACCCTCAATTACAAGTCGTGGCACGATCTCGACGTCATGATTCGACGGCCCGAGGCATCCGAGGCACGGCTGAGTCGTCGGACGCGGCTGTCGGAGGGCGAGAAGAAGCTGGTCACGTACCTGCTGCTCTTTGCGGCGGTCGCTGCTTCGTACGACGCCATGGCCGCAGCCCAAGCCCCGTCGCACGGCGAGCCGCCCGGCATCGAGCGCTTCGTGCTGCTCGACGATGCGTTCGCCAAAGTGTCTGCGGACAACCACGAGGCCCTGTTCGGTCTGCTCGTGGAGTTGGACCTCGACTTCATCGCAACGAGCGAACGGCTGTGGGGCGACCATGCGACGGTGCCGGAGCTGTCCATCGTGGAGATCGTGCGCGACCCCTCCTTGCGCACGATCCTGCTGGACCGCTATCGCTGGCAAGGCCGCGCAATGGAACAGAGCGAAGCTGCCTGATGCCAGACGCAGAAGCGAGCGATGGCCCGGCGGGTGGCGTCGGCGCGGCAACCAGGCTTCCCGGCCCGTCGTTCGACCCAAATGCCCGGCTGCTGTTCCGTTATCTCGACGGCCCGGAGTGGAATGAGTACCGGGCGATTCTCTCCGTCTTCGCGGATACTTATTTCTCTGACTTCGGCGCCGATGAAGTCCACTCACGACTCGACGGTGACTGCCCGGGCGAAGAGGTCGTCGGGGAACGGCTGGAGAGCCTGCGACGATGGGGGAACCTGGAGGCCTCGACTGATGTCGGGCGGCCATCGAGCATCGACGACTACTACCGGCGGCGACGCCGCTACCTCATGACACCGGCAGGGCAGCAGGTGTACGACTTCGTCGAGCGGCTCTTCGCCAGTGCTGACGAGCTCGCCGACCCGCAGGCAGGTCGCCTGCGTGAGCTGCACCGCGACTTGGCGAAATTGGCTGAGTCTGCCGTGGATGGCTTCGCGGACATGACCACAGAAGATGCGACCGCGCGTGTGCGAGCGGCATTCGACGCGCACGAACGCTTCACTGATGAGCTGACCGGCTTCTTTCGGCATCTCGGCCAGTGGCAGAGCCGATATGACCTCGACCCCGACGACGTGCGCCGGCTGGCGGAAGTGGTCGTCGGCTACATCGGCGAGCGGCTCGACGAGATCGAGCGGATGCGTCGGCCCATTGCCCGCTGCCTCGAGGAGATCATGCCGCGCCTGGACGGCTTGCTGGCGAAAGTAGACCGTGGGCTGGCCGGGCGCATGACCCAAGCCGGTCTCGGCGACGGGGTCAGCGTGCAGCGCGTGCGGGGCACCGAGCGTGACGACTGGCAGGCGCTCAGCATCTGGTTCGTCGACGCCCCCCAACGGCCGGCGCGCCTGACCCAACTCGGTGAGCAGGCCCTCGCTGCGGTGCGGACGCTGACGGCCAACCTGAGCCGGCTCTCCCGCCTTGGCGTCGTTACATCGTCACGACGAGGCGACTTCGTGCGGCTGGCAGGCTTCTTCGACGTTGCGACCGACGCGCAGCACGCTCACGAGATTGCATTCGCTGCCCTCGGCTTGGGTTCGTGCCGCCATGCCGTGTTCGCGGCGGCCGACGTCGACGATCCGAAGCCGACCAACACCCCTTGGAACGATGCACCCGCCGCGGCAGTCCCGCTTCCGCTGCGGAAGCGGGGAGAACGCAGCGTGGGAGGCATTCCCAGCCCACTGCCGGATCGCCGCGCCGCGCAGCTGCTCATGCGGGAGGGTCTGGAGCGCGCACGTGTCGAGCGCGATGGGGCGGCGGCAGAGCTGGCTGTCGCTGCGGGCCGGAACGGCCGCCTCGACGGCGCCGAGCTGTCGGCGGGCGCCTTCGAGCTGCTGCGCGAACTCGTCAGTGCCGCTTCACACCGTGCAGCGGATGCTCAGGGCACCCGCCTCGCGAATGGCGCCGGGCTCCGCTGCGAGTTGCGCCGCGCAGCCTCTGGCGACACCGAAGTGTCGTGCCCGCGCGGACGCCTGACCATGCAAGGCGTCACGATCGCGGTCATCTCCGTCGCTCGCGCCGGAGAGTCGAGCGGCGGCGAGGTCGGCTTTCAGACCCCGTCGGCGGAGGCCGCGGTGTGAACGGGCCGCGTGCTGACCTTGCGGATCGATCTGCCGCCGAGCTTCGGGAGGCAGCGAGTTTCCTCGCCATGCATCCGCTGGTGGCAGCCGAGTTTCATCGGGAGGAGTTCAGCCTGATCCGCCGACATCACCTCGACGTGAATCGATGGTTCACACAGAGATTTGGCTACCGGCTGCAGGTCAGTGCCGACACAGCGCGGCTGTACAAGACCACCGTCGTGCCAAGCCGCCGACCGATGCGCACTGCGGGCGTCCAGCCCAGGCCGTTCAGCGTCGCTGAGTATCGGGCGCTCGCGCTGGCTCTCGCTGCTGTGGTGTCCGGCCCGAATGTCGTCAGCCTTCGCGATCTCGTCGGCGACATGCGTGCTGCGGCTGCGGATGCCGGAATCGAGTTCGGGACGGAGTCGGTGGATCGCAGGGCGCTGGTGACGGCTCTGCGCTGGATGATTGCCCACGGGCTCGCGACCGAGCTTCACGACGGCGTCGACGCGTACCGCGACGATGAGGACGCCGACGCGGTGCTCGAAGTCCGACCCGACCGGATTGCGGTGCTGCCGCTGCCGACGCTGGCGCAGGCCGAGAGCGTCGACCATCTGGTGGATCGGACGCGGAGCCGCCGATCGGTGCGCACCTGGATGCGTGCGCTGCTGCTCGAAGAGCCCGTTGTGTATCGCAGCGATCTCAGCGACATCGAATGGTCGGAGCTGCGGCGACGCATCGGCGAAGAGGCCGACTACTTCGATGAGATGTTCGGCATGCATATCGAGGCCCGCGCTGAAGGACTGATGGCAGTGGACGTGACAGGGCGCCTCACGGATGTGACATTCCCGCCCACGGGGACGGTCGGTCAGGCGGCGCTGCTGCTCATAGACCGCCTTTCGCGGCAGCAAGTCGCACGAGTCAGCTACGACGAGGTCACCGAATTCGTCCGTCAGCTCGCCGCCGATCACGATGAGTACTGGTCCGAGCTGCGCAACCAGCCCGAGCGGCTGACTGAGAAGGCTCTGAGTCTCCTGGCCGACCATCGTCTGGTGGAGCTCGGCGGGCCTCAGGAGGGAGTCTCGGTGCTTCCGGCTGCTGCTCGCTACGCCGCTGAGGTCATGGATGAAGAGGCACCGATGCTGTGATCGAGTCGGACGCTGCTGACGCTGGAGTGCCGGCCTCGCTGCGCGATCCCGGGCTGGACGTGGTGTGGCGCGCCGTGCGTCAGCGGCTCGACCGGGACGGCGATGTGACCGTTCGCTCCATGGCAATGCCACCCGTCGAGTCTCGGTGCTCGCCGACCCTGGCCGCAGTGCTCGACCGCCCGGTGACCAAGCGCTTGGACCTCAAGGCACTCGAGGCAGGCTTGCTGCGCCTCGGAGTCGAGGCCGACCTGGACGCGGCGCTGACGAGGCTTGGGCATCCGCCCGATCAGGCCGCCGTTCGCAAGCGCGAGACGCGCGCTCGGAGCAAGCGAGCACGCCAGGCGCTCGAGGGCGGCGTGGCCGGATGGCCCGAGTCGTGGGCAGCCGAATGGGCCGGCGAGCTTCGCCGTTCCGGCTTGGTCAGCGGACTCGATGCGGACGGCGTCGGGGCATTGCTCGACAGCATTCGGCGGCTCGTCGAACTGGTACGTGACATCTCGGGCGAGTCGGGGGTCGCCGCTGCCGATCACGCTTGCTTGCGCACGGAGATAGCGGCGCAGTTCTTCGGTTCGGCCCATGCACTCGATGCCGGCACTCGGCTCGGCGTCGCCGCTGAACGAGCGCTGCGATACACGGTCGATGGCTCGCAGCGTGGACTCGAGGGCAAGGCGCTGTGGGAGGCAGCAGGCATCAGCACCGATTCCGTGTCGGCGCCAGCACTGACCTGGGGGCTGCGGCCGCTGAACCTGTCGCCGCTGGCCCGGATGCTCGGCGCTGCCGCCGAAGGCCGATTGCCATTGCACGTGAGCTTGCGCTCGCTGCGCGAGCATCGCCTCGAAGTGGCGTGCGGCACGGCGGTCCTCGTAGTCGAGAACCCGAGCGTCATCGAGGCGGCCATGGCATCGCAGGTGCCGTTCGGCTTGGTGTGCACCAACGGGAACCCGTCTGCGGCTGTGGCCGAGTTGGTGAGTCAGCTGGTGTCAAGCGGTGCGACGCTCGGCTACCACGGTGACTTCGACGCGGTCGGCATCGCCATATGTCGCCGCATGACCCAGCGCGGATGCCGACCGTGGAGGATGGGAGCGCCGGACTACGTGCGCGCACTCGACCACGCCGAGGCCGCTGGTGTGAAGCTGCTGCGCGACGCGAAGCCCTGCGGCCCCACACCGTGGGATCCGCGGCTGGAGTCGGAGTTCGGGCGCCATCGTCTCATTGTCCACGAAGAGTCCGTCATCGACGATTTCCTGCTGACCTTTGCCGGTTAGCCGGTCGGGCCGCGAGTGCATGACCGCTCAGAAGCTTGAGCGCAGCCGTGGCTGTGCTCAGGCGGGCGGCTGCGGGTCGGTCCCGGTACCGCGCAGGCCGAGCACCTCGGCAACGACTGCTCGAATGCCAGCCTCGGCGGCCTCACGCTTGGGCTCAAGCCAGCTCGCCAAGGGAAATGCGTCGCACAGCCCGACCCATTCCTGATCTTCCTCAGACCACTCGGTGCGAAACCGGTATTCGCTCGGGAGTTCACATGTGGCCATTCCGCGCTTCCAACTCCTCGATCGCTCTCAGAACCTGGCGAACTTGATACGGCTTCGCACTCGCTCCGTATCGTGACGCCTTCGATGGCTGCGAGTTCATCAATTCGTTGACGTTGCAACTCTGTGAGGTTCACCTGAATGCGACTCGCGGGCACACGACGCAACATACGGGGTGCCAAGTGTCATTGGTGCGCGTGGACCGGCGGCCTCGCTTTGCTAGGACATGACGGTGCTGACTGAGCCGCCTGAGGGGTGGGTGCGACCGTGGTGGGCTGAGCGCCAGCTTGATCCGGGCTCGGCTGCGTATGTACCGGAGACCAGCAGGGTTCGCTACTGGATAAGCGACCAGCAGGTTTCGGACACTGTGCTGGCAAACACGGTGGGTCGTTCCTGGACGACGATCGGGCTTCCTGAGACGCTCGACCGGGCCGCAGTGGATCCCCGGGGGCTGGTGGAGCTGGGGCATTGGTCGCTGGACTGGTGGGTCCGGGCCGGAGACGAGTGGGTCTTCCCGTCGCGGCTTGCGGCGGTGCGGCAGTGCGTGGTGGACGGGATGCCGGTGGTCGAGACGGTCTTGCGTGTCGGCGGCGGCGATGTGGTGCACCGGGCCGCGGCGGCCCGGGGAGCATCGGTTCGGCTCGATGACGCCGAGCGGCACGTCACGCGGCGGCCCAGCAAGCAGACGACGGGCGACGGCACGAGCGCCGTTCCCGAAGTGTTCGTGGTGGAGATCACCAACCGCACGGATGCGCCCGTGGCGGTGGCGCTCGCCGCGCGGCCGTACCACCTGGGTGCGTTCGAGCATGCGGACGGCGACATCTGGGAATGGTCGAACGCGTGGGGCATCGACGAGATCTCCGTGGACGGCCGCGTGATGACCATCGACGACGGGCTCGGCCACGCAGCGGGCCGCGCTGCGGTGATCTTCGACCGCACGCCCGGCGACGTCGTAGTCGGCAGTGACGGGGCCGATTGCGCTGGCGCTCTGGTGAGAGCGGGCGAGCAGGCCGCCGCGGGGCACGAGAGCTCGGTTGCGGTCAGCATCGGGGGCAGCACGCCAGTCGCGGCGCCGGCACCGATACAGCGACTTCATGATGTCCAACAGGACACGCGTGGCATGGATGGTGGCGCGCCTTCGGCCGGGTCGGCATCGATGCCGCTGCCCGAGCGGGCGCCGGCCACGGTGACGTGCCCTCGGCGACTGGCCAATGCAGCAGCGGTCTTCCCGCTGGTCGCTGGGGCGACGCTGCGCGCCGCTGTTGTGGGGCGCGCCCCGGTCTTCGAATGCGACGACGCCGGCAGCCCCGCGCTCGGTGCCGCTGTGCTCGATGCGGTGCCGGGCCTGGACCGGGTGGCCAACGGTTGGCGCTTGCGTGTCGACGCGGGCTGCCGGCTCGAGCTGCCCGGCGGCCGGCTGGCTGACGCTGCGCTCGCGGCACACTCGGCGCAACTGCTCTCGACGGCGCCCTTCGATGACGGCCCCGGCGTCGTGGGCCCGATGCTCGCCTCGGCGTTGTACACCGATGCACAGTTCGCCGGCGACGACCTCATGCAGCTGCTGGCGCTCGTCGAATCGGGCGTGCCCGAGCAAGTGCGAGACCTTCTGCTGCGCCAGGCCCAGGCGCAGCACTTCTCCGGCGTCACCACCAGCATGGGCATCTCGGTGACGGGCACCTCGCTCGTGCTCGCCGAGCATCTGCTGTCGCTGCATCCCGACCCGGCTCTTGCCGAGGGCATCTCAGAGTTCGTGACAGCAGCGGCACGTTGGCTGCTGACGCGCGAAGCGCGCTGGCAGGAGGAGCCATGGACGATCCGGGAGGGACTGCGAGCCAGCAGCCGACTGTTGCTGCGGCTCGGTGCTGAGCGTGCAGCGACTGCCCTGCAGAGCGCGGCATTGACGCTGCCTGAAGCACTGCGTGTTGACATTGCCGGCACAGCGCGCCCGCGTGTTGGCTCCCGGGAACGCCGCCGCGCTCGCCCGCATACTGCCGACGGCGCTGCCGACACCAGCGAGTCGCCGTCCTTCTACCGCGATGGGTTGGGACGTCTGCCGTGGGAGACGTCTTTGGACACGAATGCCCAGACTCGCAGCACGGCGAGGTTCGTCCAGCGTGTGCCCGGCGGGTCGGCATCGAATGAGGAGGATGAGCAGTCGAGCCGGCGCTGGGAATGGCTGTCGCACGACACCGGGCTGTGGATCCACGCGGCTGTGCCGTGGGCGCCGCCGCTGCCGTTCGTGGGGGCTGAGCCGGCCGACGGCACGCCTGCGGGCTTCGTCGATGACACGGCCGCATCGTGCGGCCACGACATGGTGGCCACCGCGCTGCTGGCCTTCGCCGAGGCTCGACCAGCGCCCGGACGGGCCTTCGAGCGGCTCGAGGCACTGGTCTCGGTGGCGTCGCCGACGCTGAACTGGCCGACCTACATGCACCCGAAGCTGCGCACGGGCACCAACGGGACGGGGCACGACGTGATGGTGGGCGGCCTGTTCGTACGAACGCTGCTGCGGTTGCTGGTCGACGTTCCCGACGACGGTATGGCAAGCAGCCGAGGAGCAGGTCGCAAACCGACCCGCCTGCGGCTCGCGGCGCACTGGCCAGAGACGTGGCTGGGTCAACCGGTCGAGGTGCACAGCGTGCCGACACGCATCGGCGCAGTGTCATGGGCGGTGCGCTGGCACGGCGAACGACCGGCGCTGCTGTGGGAGGTGGTGCCACACGACCCGGGCGCCGCGGCGCCCGAAGTCACGGCGCCAGGGCTGGACCGAGCGTTCGCAGCCACGGGCTGGCAGGGCGAGACGCTGCTGGCGGCCCCGCCCCCGCCGTAGCCGGTCTTCCGATCCCGCGTCTGGTTCGCGAAACCGCCGACCAGCCGCCCGCCGGCGCCGTCCTCGGAGTAGCCGGTCTTCTGGTCCCGCGTCTGGTTCGCGAAGCCGCCGACCAGCCGCCCGCCGGCGCCGTCCTCGGAGTAGCCGGTCTTCCGGTCGGCACAGGGTCGGCAACTAGGTTCACATCCATGACGGCGCGGCCGAGCCTCACGTTCGAACGGCGCTGCTGGGAAGCAGGCGAGACGACCGTTGTCGGCGTGGACGAGGTGGGCCGCGGCGCTTGGGCCGGCCCCTTGACCGTCGGCGCGGTGGTGGTCTCGCCGCACGGTCGTGTGAACGGCATCCGCGACTCCAAAGAGCTCCGGCCCGAGGTGCGCGAGCAGCTCTTCGAGCGCATCGACGACTGGGCCCGTGCGTGGTCGGTGGGGCATGCCACCGCTGGCGAGTGCGACGAGCTGGGCATGACCGATGCCCTGCGGCTGGCCACCCGCCGGGCCCTCGAAGTGCTCCCCGCCGAGCCCGACCGGGTGCTGCTCGACGGCAAGTTCAACTTCGTGGACTGGCGCCCCAGCCGGGCGCTGGTGCAGGGCGATCGGCGTTGCCTGTCGATCGCGGCGGCCTCGATCATGGCCAAGGTCGTGCGCGACCGCATCATGACCGTGCTGGCCGGCGACTTCCCTCCCTACGGGTTCGAGTCGAACAAGGGCTATCCCGCGCCGGTCCACCGCGCCGCGCTGGCCACCCACGGACCGTGCGCCATCCACCGCCTGAGCTGGTCGTTCACCGAGGCACTGCCCGATGCCGAGCCGGTGCCGAGCGCCCCCCACCGCGATGCCGAAACGGCGCTGGACACCTACTCGAAGGCCTTCATCGGACCCGACACCACGCTGTTCTGAGCCTTCAACGCACCCCATGAGCATGGCGTGTCCCGCTGCCTCGCATCTGTCGTGCTCGGCGTAGGTGCCATATTCGCTGTCTCAAATGCAGGATTGTTGCCATTTTGAGATGCAAAATCGCAGAATGCCTGCGATAATGGCTCCGTGAGTTCCGAAAGAGCAGTAGGCGCCTCGGCTCTCCTGTCATTTCGCGCTGAGAATGTGCGGTCGTTCCGCGATGAGCTCCGGCTTTCGCTGGAGGCTGAGACGATGGCGGAGAAGGATGTCGTTCGGCATGTCCCGTGGCGCGACACGGGTGCGACCGTGCGGGTCTTGCCCGCAGCGGGCGTGTTCGGCGCAAATGCGTCCGGGAAGAGCAATGTGCTCGAGGCAATGGATGACATGCGGTATCACATCCTGCACTCGTTCCGATCTGGCGAACCTGGCGGGAGCATGCCGCGTTGGCCTTTCCGCTTGGAAGAGCGGTCCGCCGCAGAACCGTCTGCGTATGAGGTCGAGATCGTGTTGGACGGTGTGATGTACGAGTACGGCTTCATCCATGACGACGAGCGCGTCATCGAGGAGTGGGCCTATCACCGTCCGAAGGGTCGGGCGAAGATGCTGTTTCATCGAGAAGGTGACGACATCAAGTTTGGTTCTGTCGACAAGGCACGAAGCCGAGCAGCTCAAGATCTGCTAAGGCCGAACGCGCTACTTCTTTCGACGGCAGCCGCTGGAGGGCACCCGCAACTCTTACCTGTGCGCATGTGGTTTGCGAGGAACATGCACTTCGCACACGCACGGTCACGCGCCAATCGGCAGGCGTTTACGGCCCAAATGCTGGATGATGACAGCTACCGAGGTGCTGTGCTGGAATTGCTTGGGGCAGCCGATCTCGGCGTTGTAGACGCCAAGAAGTACGAACCTGATCCATCGCTGCGGGATCGATTGCAACGCGCAGTGCGCATCATCACCGGTGCCGAGGACGAGCCACCAGATGGGGCGAGCTTGGATCTCGACGAACTCGCGACTGTCAATCTGATTCATCGCGGACAAGACGGAGACGTCGAATTCCAAGTCAGCGAAGAGTCGCTCGGCACGCTTGTTTGGTTCGGCATCATCGGTCCCGTGCTCCAAGCGTTGGAGTCGGGTTCCTTGCTTCTGGTGGACGAACTGGATGCCAGCTTGCACCCCGACTTGGTTGAACGCCTTGTTCATCTCTTCCAGAGCGCTGAAACCAACCCGGCTCTCGCTCAACTAGTGTTCAATAGCCACGACCCGGCTCTCATGGGTGACGGCACTGCGGGCCGATTGCTGGGCCGTGATCAAATCTGGTTCACCGAAAAGCTGCACGATGGCTCCACTCGGCTGTATCCCTTGGCCGATCTCGGACCCCGCAAGAACGAAGCCATCGCGAAGCGCTACCTGGAGGGTCGCTATGGGGCCCGCCCGATTCTCATCGACGGCGGATTCGCAGATGCTGCCGAACTGGTTACGACGGCGACGCCTTGACTCAACGACGGGAATCTCAACGACGGCGAACCGGCAAGTCGACGACGGGACCGGTTACCGACCGCAGCCTCTACGTATTCACCGAGGGACGACGCACTGAACCCGACTACATCAAGCACTGGTTTCGGAAGCATCGGGATCGAACTCTTGTCACCATCGATGAATTCCACGGCACTCCGTTGCGACTCGTCGAGGAAGCCATCAAGCAGCGACAGCAGGACCTGCGCGATGAGAAGCACAGTCGTGGTAGCGTTGCCGATGAGTACTGGTGTGTGTTCGACCGAGATGAGCACGACGAATTCGACGATGCCGTCAAAGCGGCGGAGGCGCAGAACATCAAGATCGCTTGCTCCAACCCGTGCATCGAACTGTGGTTCATGTTGCACTTCCGGTATCAGACAGCCTGGATTCACCGACACGACGCACAGGACGAATCCGAGCGGCTGCTTGAATGCAAGAAGCGGCTGACGCATCAAGCTCTGGAATCGCTCGACAGATCATTCGACGACGCGAAGCGTCGCGCGCAGCGGCTTGACAGCTGGCACAGCGGAAACGGCTCGCCACCGAGGTCGAATCCGAGCAGCAGCGTCTGGGAACTGGTCGAGCGCATCTCGATTCGCTGAGGGGCTGCTAGAAGAAGGCAGCTTCATGGAGAGGCCTCTGATGAGTGTGAACGACGACCCCAACGCCCAACAGCGCGAGTTCTGGCGCAACGCAGACATATGGGTGCAGGAGCAGGAGCGGCTCGATGCGCAGCTCGGCCACATCGGCCTGGCGGCGATGGGCACCGTGGAGGGCTTGCCGGCGGAAGCGAACGTGCTGGATGTGGGCTGCGGCTGCGGCCAGACGACGCTGCAGTGGAGCGAGCGCGTGGGCGGATCGGTGCTGGGCCTCGACATCAGCGAGACGCTGATCGACGTGGCCCGCCGGCGAGGCGCTGCGCATGCCGCCGAGCGTCCCGAGGCAGCGCCGATCGCATTCGAGATTGCAGACGCCCAGACGGCGGACATTGCCGCGCTGGGTGCTGCTGCTTCGGGCCGCAACGGGGTCTTCGGCGGCTTCGACCTCGTCTTCTCGCGCTTCGGCGTGATGTTCTTCGCTGATTCGGCGGCGGCGTTCGCAAATCTGCGCGCCGCCACGCGGCCGGGCGGGCAGCTTGCATTCGCCTGCTGGCAGACGCCGCGCCAGAACCCGTGGCTGGTCACCGTCAACAGAGCGGTGCTGGAGATCGTGGAGATGCCCGACAGCGGCGGTCCGGCGGTGGATCCGTTCGCCTTCGCCGATCCCGACTTCGTGAGCGACATGCTCGATGCAGCGGGGTGGTCGGAGGCCGGCTTGGAGTCGTTCGAGACCGAGGTGCTGTACGGCGTGGGCAGCACGCTTGCCGACACTGCGCAATTTGCCATGGACCTGGGCATCGCCCGGCGGGCGCTGGCCGGGCACCCGCCCGAAGTGCACGCTCAGGCAATGGACGCCGTGATTGCAGCGCTCGCGCCGTTCGAGACGCCGGCGGGCGTGGTCTTCCCTGCCGCTGCGTGGATCGTCACGGCGCGCAACTGATCCGGCAGGCCGTCGCCCGCGCTCCCGCGTCTTGCCAGACCCAGCCGGCTCGACGGCAACAGGCACGGGTTTGGCACACTCGCGGGCGATGATCGACGAACCGAGCTGGACGATCGGGATCGAGGAGGAATATCTCCTCGTCGACCGAGACAGCGGCGCATTGGTGCGCGCACAGCCGCCTGGCTTGATCGAACGGGTCGCCGAGCTGCGCCACGGGCTCGTGAGCCCGGAGCTGTTCAGCGCGCAGATCGAGATCGGCACGGGCATCTGCCGTGACATGAAGCACCTGCGCGCCGATGTCGGCCTGTTGCGGCTCGCGGTCACCGAGGCCGCCACGGAACATGGGCTTGCGCCGATTGCCGCATCCACACATCCGTTCGCCAGACCGGAGGAGCTCCAGATCACTGACAAGGAGCGCTACCGGGTGCTGGCCGACGATCTCCAGGACGTCACGCGCCAGCTCGTCATCTCAGGACTGCATGTGCACGTGGGCATCGAAGACCCCGAGCTGCGGATCGACCTGATGAACCAGGTGACGTACTTCCTGCCGCATCTGCTGGCGGCGTCTACCTCGTCGCCGTTCTGGCAGGGCCGCGACACCGGGCTGGCCAGCTACCGGTCGGCGGTGTACAAGACACTGCCGCGCACAGGTTTGCCGCCGAAGTTCGACTCGTGGGCGGAGTTCCGTCGCCATGTCGATGTGCTGGTGAATGCCGGGATCATCGAGGACTCATCGAAGGTGTGGTGGGACATCCGGCCCTCCGAGCGCTACCCGACCCTGGAAATGCGGGTCACCGATCTGCCGACCCGCATGGAGGACACGATCGCCATTGCGGCGGCGTACGTCTGCCTGCTGCGGATGCTGTGGCGGCTGCGAACCGAGAACCAGCGATGGCGCGGCTATGCAAACTTCCTCATAGGCGAGAACCTGTGGCGGGCTGAGCGCTACGGCATCGGCGGCTCGCTGATCGACTTCGGCAAGGGAACGCTGGTGCCCTACGATCACTTGGTCGACGAGCTGATCGAGCTGGTGATGCCCGATGCCGAGGCGCTCGGCTGTGTGGATGAAGTCCGCCACCTTCGCTCGATATGCGAGCACGGCACCTCAGCGAACCGTCAGCTCGCCGTCTATCAAGGGGCGCTGGATGACGGCGCCGGCCACGACGAGGCCCTCGCCGAAGTGGTGCAACATCTCATCGGCGACACGCTGGCGCCCCCCGCCGACGACTAGGAGTCTGGTCGGTTATTGGGTTGTGGGGGCGGCTGTGTTGGGGTGGGCGCGGCCGGCGGTGGTCGGTTGGGGTGGGGGCGCGGGTGTGTCACCCGATGATGCCGAGGCGGCCGGCTCGGTCGAGGTTGACGGCGGCGACGCGCAGGTCGAGCCACAGGTTCGCTTTGGCGAGGCCGCGCCAGGGGACGCGTTTGGTGCGGGCTTTGATGTGGGCGATCTTGCGTTCGGCTTGGCTGCGCTGTCGGTATCTGCTGAGGAATTCGGGTTCTCGGCGCTGCGCGCGGGCGGGGGCGAGGAGTTCTTCGTGGGGGTTGATCTCGATGATGCGTCCGCCGTCGCGTGCGGTGCAGCGCGCCTTGAGCTCGCATGGGTTGCAGTGCGATGCCGCGAAGCGGACTTGGCGGCGTTTGCCGCCCCGCGGCGCCGGGATCGGCGCGGTGACGCCTGCGGGGCAGGTGATCTGCGCTGCTTCGGTGTCGATGCCGAAGTCGGCTTTGGAGAGCATGTCGGGGTCTTCGCGGGCAGGGATCGGCGGGGCGGGCGCGGTGAGCAAGATGCCTCGGTCCGCTGTCGCTTGGCGGGTGGGCCCTGACCCGTAGTGGGTGTCCGCGATGATCTCGGCGACCGGGACGGGGTCCGCTTCGATGAGGTCCTCGAGCACCTCGGCGTCGTGCACGTTCGCCCGTGTCGCCGCGGCTGCGGTGATCAGGTCCGAGTCGACGTCGGCGGCGACGTGCAGCTTGTAGCCGTCGTAGCGGTCCGAGCGGGAGCGGTGCCCGTGACGGGCGTCGGGATCGACAGTGGAAATCACCCTGTCCGAAGCCACGCCCCGCCCTATCCGCGGCGCGCCGCCGCCGGCGGGCGTGTCGATGTCCTGGCCCGCGACCACCCCCAGCAGCTCCACCGCGGCCCCCAGGGCCGAGTCGTCGAAGCCGGCGCAGAACCCGATGACCGTCTCAGCGTCGCCGAACAGCTCGCCCACCAAAGCAGCACGCGCCGCCGGGTCGGACCACACGATCTGCGGCTTGGCCTTGCGGTCATAGTCATCACGCGACAACAGCCCAGCCAGCTCCGCCGCCGCCTCGGCGTCGACCCCCGCCAGCACGCCGACGCATCGCCGGATCTGCGAACGGATCAGCGTGATCGTGTCCTGGGTCAAAACGCAGTCCTCGACACCGGTCGAGTCCACCGTGCGGCGATGCCCGATCACCCCAGCACGCTTCGCGGCCAGCTTGACCCGATCCCCCAAGAACGACTCCATCCCCGCCCGCACCAGCCTCGCCCGGAACTCCACCAGCACCACATGAGGAATCCCCCGATGCGACAACGCCAGCCCCAGCGCCGCCTTCCACGACATGTCGAACCGCGAACGCCGCTCAGCCTCACGATCCGACACCCCATAGAACAACTGACACAACAACAACGCCGCCACCACCGACGGCGGATGCGACGGACGGCCCCGCCCCGACACATACAACCCATCAAAATCAGAATCACAGAACAACCCGCCGCGAGCCGCGCCCAGCGCCGCCAAGAACCCCTCCTCCTCCAACAGCTCCCCCACCATCACATCCACATCAAAAAACGAACCCTGACCATCAGCAGAACCACGCACCCCCACAGTCTCCCGCGCGCCAACCAACAACGCGAGCACCCAACCACTTTCCGACCAGACTCCTAG
>JAJDZE010000182.1 GCA_022824805.1 Acidimicrobiia bacterium
CACCATCAGGCAGGGGCACCAGCGAATCGATGACCGGCACCAGCTCGCGGGTCTGCACCATCGCCAGCAGCTCGTCGAGATCGCTGCGCTGCCAGCCGTTGGAGCCTCGGATGTCCATCTCGGCCGTCCAGATGAACCGCAGATCGGTTTGTGGGTCGTAACCGGCCGTGGCACCGCAGGTGAGCACACGCCCGCCCTGGCGCACGCATCGCAACGAGCGGGCCCAAGTGTCACCGCCGGTGAAGTTGACCACCACGTCGTAACCGCCCCCGCCGAACAGGCCGCCGGTCTGCTCACGGCAGTACCGGGCGATGTCGACCTCGGAGTAGTTGACGGTTTCATCGGCACCGAGGTCAACGAGGCGCTGGCACTTCTCGTCGCTTCCTGCAGCAGCGATCACTGTCGCGCCGCGCATCTTGGAGATGAGCAGCGCGCTGGTGCCCACTCCCCCGCTGGCGCCCAGGATCAGCACCGAGTCGTCGGGGCCGACCTCGCCCCGGGTGATCATCATCCTGTGCGCCGTGCCGTAGGCCACCGGCAGGCACGAAGCATCTTCATAGGAAACGTCATCGGGCAGCGGGATCAGCTGGCTCACTGCCACCACGACGTACTCGGCATACGCGCCCCACAGCGTGTCGCCGATCATCGAGAACTTGCCGGTGCCGCGATCCCACCGCACCGGGTCCACGAGCACCCGGTCGCCCACCGCCCAACCCTCGACATCGGGTCCGAGCTCGGCCACCTGCCCGGCGGCATCGCAGCCGGGAATGCCGGGCAGCGGCACCTTGATGCCAGGCATGCCCCGGCGAGTGAAGACGTCGTGGTAGTTGAGCGAGCAGGCCCGCACCGCTACCCGGACTTCGCCGGGTTGCAGCTCGTGCGTGTCGATGTCTCGATACGCCAGCACGTCGATATCGCCGTGCTCGTCGAACACGATTGCCTTCATCGCTGAATCCCCATGTCGCTGGCTGTCATCCCTGTCTCAGGCATCCCGTTCTCAAGCCGGCGTCTCACCTCGGCATCTCGCACCGCACGCTCAGGCCGCCGCGGCCCGATCCCGTTCAACCGAAGCGTCCATCTCGGCGAGCACATCGCCGCGCAGCGCGCGCACCGTGCCGGCGTAGGCGCGGGCGTCGAGCGTCTCTGCCAGCTCCGCAGCGACCTCGAGCGACCTGTCCACCACGGCATCGGGGCTGACGGCTTCGTCCAAGTAACCAGCCTCAACCGCCCCGTTGCCGTCCAGCAGCCGTGCATTGGCCACGCAGCGCTGCAGGTGGCGGCGCGACAGGCGTTCCTTGGAAATGGTCATGGCCCAGTCGGGCAGCGTCAGCGCGATCGCCACCTCGTTCAAGCCGATCTTGACCGGCGCGTCGGGTCCGACACGGTGGTCGCACCCGAGCAGCAGCAGGGCGCCAGCGGCGACCGCGTGGCCGGTGCAGGCCGCCACCACCGGCACCGATGAGCCATAGGCCCTCCGCACCATTGCCCCGCCTGCCGATACGAGCTCGCCGATCGCAGCACGGTCGCCGCCCCGGATCACGTTGAGATCGAAGCCCGCAAAGAACGCCCGATCATTGCCGGCGATGACCACTGCCCCGATGCCGTCATCGGCTTCGGCAGCGTCGATCTGGGCATCGAGCGCCGCAAGCATCGGCACCGAAAAGGCATTGGCCTTGCCGTCATCCACCCGCACCAGCAGCACGTCGCCGTGCCGCTCTGCCGAAACCGTCCCGTTCCCGTCGTCTGCTGTTTCGCTCATCGCGTGAATGGTACGGCTGCCAAACGGCGCCGTGCTCAGCCTCGTGCTCACCCGCGCAACCTCGGCATCGACAGCCGGCCTCAACCTCAACTCGATGTCATAGAGCTTCTGTTCGGCGCGGCAGCCGGGTGGTTAGGGTTCGGCCATGGCCACACTTGTTGCTGATGTCGACATGCCTGAGGTCGACCTCGGAGGCGACGAAGGCGAGGACGAGCGGCGAGAGGCACTGATCGGACTCGCTGAGCGCAGCTGGATCGCCCGCACCCCGCTGGGCTACGTCATCACCCGTCACGCCGACGTGACCGCCATGCTGCGCGACAAGCGCTGGTTCAGCGCCATCGGCCTCATCGGCCGGATGCAGGGCGTCGACGACCCCGAATGGAACCGTCGCAGCGGGCAGAACATCCTGGGCATAGAGGGCGACGAGCACCAGCGGCTGCGCCGGCTCGTCGGGCCGGCGTTCACTCCCAAGGCGGCCGAGCGGCTGCGCCCGTTCATGGCCGAGGTCATCGACGAGCTGCTCGACCCGCTGTGTGCCCGCGGGCACGGCGATTTCGTCACCGAAGTCTGCGAGCCGTACCCCATCCCGATCATCTGCGAACTGCTGGGCGCACCTCGCGACGACTGGGAGCTGTTCAGCCGACTCGCCACCGACATCTTCCGGGTGTTCAACGGCGAGCTGGCACGCGACCTGCACACGATCATGTCCGCGCAGGACGAGATGGGCGCCTACATGTCCGCGCTCATTGCCGAGCGGCGCGCCGAACCTCGCGACGACCTTCTCTCGGACCTCATCGCCGCGGAAGAGGAAGGCGACCGGCTGACCACCGAGGAGATGCAGTCGCTGGCCAACGCCGTGCTGCTCGCCGGCACCGACACCACGCGCAATCAGCTCGCCTGCGCTGTCGAGCTGTTCGCCCGCTGCGGGGACCAGCTCCGGCTGCTGCGCGACGAGCCGTCGCTCGCGCCCCAGGCTGCCGAAGAAGTCATGCGGCATTTCGGCGCCATCCGCGGCACCGCCCGCTACGCCAGCGAGAACGTCACCTACCGCGACATCGAGTTCCCGGCCAGCACGCTGATCTTCCCCAGCTTCACCGCCGCCAACCATGACGAGACTCAATTCGATCAGCCACTGCGCTTCGACATCACGCGCCGGTCGAGCGCGCCGCACATGACCTTCGGCAGCGGCATCCACTACTGCCTCGGCGCGTTCCTGGCACGAGCCGAGCTGCAGGAGGCCCTCAAGGCCGTCGCGAAGCGAATGCCGGACTTGCGTCTCGACGGCGACGTGGAATGGAAGCCGGTGTCCAACGGCATCTGGGGGCCGTCGACACTGCCGATCAGGTTCACGCCGGGGCACTGAACCCCGCCTGCGCGCAGATGGGCCGCCTGCCCGACGTCTTCGAGGTCACTGCGGGCCAGGCCGCATCCAGCACTCCGGCCCGAAGCGATGCCACGGCAGCGCCGCGGGGCGCTGCGACGGCCGCACAGCAGTCAGCTGCTGCACCGCCCGATGGCGCCGCGCCCAGCGAGGTCCGCAGCACTCCGCGCGAGCGCGTGCGCTGGGGACGGGTCGTGCTGGTGGCTCTGTCGGGAGTGGTGTCGCATGTCTTCGGCCGGGCCACGGTCGGGGTGCTGGTGCC
The DNA here is from genome assembly GCA_022824805.1 of Acidimicrobiia bacterium. Lineage (GTDB taxonomy): Bacteria > Actinomycetota > Acidimicrobiia > Acidimicrobiales > Poriferisodalaceae > Poriferisodalis. The sequence continues at coordinate 3,403 of JAJDZE010000182.1, forward strand.
TGCCATGGCCGACGATCTCGACCTCAGCGACACCCTCATCGGCGCGCTCGGCTCGGCCAACATGGGCGCCTACTTCACCGGCGTGATCATCGTCACGTTCACCGCCGGTCGAATCGAACCGTTCACCTTTCTGCGCGCCGGCATCGTCACTTCCACCGTGGGCCTTGCGGTGATCGGCACGGCATCGGGCCCGGCAGCCGTGGTGATCGGCACGGCACTGGCCGGTCTCGGCGGCGGCGGCATCTGGCTCACGGCGCCAGTGATCGCCAGCGAAGGCGTGCCGGCGAGCCGGCGCGGCGCGGCGCTCGGCACGCTCACCGCCACCATGGGCGCCGCGCTCATCGGCGTACCCATCGCGACCGCCGCCCTGCGCAGCATTGCGGGTGACGACACGATCTGGCGGCCCGTCTGGGTGGCCCAGGCTGCGCTCTCGTTGGTGCTGCTTGCGGCCTTGTCGGTATTCGTCCGAGCTCGACGCACCGAGCGAGTGGCCGGTGCCGGAGGATTCGGGGCGCTGTTCCGGATTCACGGGTGGAAACGCGCGGTCGCGGCGTACATGGCATTCGCCTACATGACGTCCTCGTTCGCGAACTTCTTGGGGCGGGCGCTGGAGGGCGATCACGAATTCAGCCGCACCGCCGCGACGCTCGTTTTCTCGTGGATGGGCGCGGGCTCGATCGTGGGGGCGCTGGCCTTCGGGCGGCTCAGCGATCGCATCGGGCGGCCCGCAACCATGTCCACGGTCATGGCCCTCAGCGCAGGCGCTGCCGCTGTCTTGACGACGCGTGCGCCCGTCGCCGTGATCGTCGCGGCCGTGGTGGTGTTCGGCGCCGCATCGTTCTCGTTCCCGTCACTCACGGCGACGTTCGTGAGCGATCACGTCTCCGACCGCACGTTCGCCGCCGTGCTCGGCTCGATGACGATGTTCTACGGCCCCGCGTCGGTGATCGGCCCGGCCGCGAGCGGCTGGCTCGCCGACCGGACCAGCAGCTTCAGCACGACCTACTCGGTCATCGCCGTACTGGCTCTCGCTGCATGCATCTGCACGGCCACAATGCGACGCCCCCTTCGGGAGACGCCGCAGCACGCGCCGACCGCGTAGACGCCGCCCCAAGGACTCGGCTCAGGGCGAGCTGTATGGGCTGGTATGAGCTGGAAGGAACTGAGCGTCAGCTCAGCTCATCAGCTGCTTTTTCATGGCAGCAGCGGTTGCCAGCTTCAGGGAGCGACTCGGACCGATCTCGATGGACTCGCCGGTCTGGGGGTTGCGGCCCATGCGGGCGCCGCGCTCGGACATCGAAAAGGAGCCGAACCCCGGCCAGGTCACCTTGCCCCCGGCCTTCACTTCCGCCACGACGAGATCGAAGAATGCCGACAGCGTCCGCTCTGCGTCGCTCGTAGTCACACCTGCTTCGGTGGCTACTGCCTTGATGGTCTCTGCCTTGTTCGCCACAGTCCAGTTCCTCTCTGAAACGATTCGGGATGCCACCTCAGCACACAAGAACCCTGAAGTGGTGGAATTGCGGCCCGCTGTCTACCGGCGCGAACGCTGCGACGCACCGTGAGCCGGGTGCGCGCCGTCACCTCAACGACTCGCGTGACCTTCGTGTGCGGCTGGCGCCTGCGGCTCAGCGCGGTCATGGCGGTTGCCGTGCGCAGCCCCGCCTACATCGGTCTTGACGTCGAAGGCATCTCGCAGTCCGTCGCCGACGTAGTTCACCGACAGCACCGTGACCACGATGGCCAGGCCCGGGACCCACACCAACCAAGGTGCGGTGGTCATGAAGCCTTCGTTGCCGCCGAGCATGTTGCCCCAGGTCGCGGCGTGGACTTGGCTGACGCCCAGCCCGAGGAAGCTCAGCACCGACTCGGCCAGGATCGCCCCGGCCACTGCCAGCGACACCGCGACGGTGATCTCACCGACGAGGTTCGGCAGCAAGTGCCGGAACATGATCCGCGACATGCCCGCGCCCATGGCTCGGGCGGCCCTGACGAAGTCGTGTTCGCGCAGTGCCAGCGCTCGGGCGCGGATGATGCGGGCCAGCGGCATCCAACCGAGCGCCGACAGCACCAGCACCACGTCGACGACGCTTCCGCCGAGAATTCGCGCCAGCAGGATCACCACCATGAAGCCCGGCAGCGCGAGCAGCGTGTCGGTGATGCGCATCAGTACCGCATCGACACGACCGCCGCGGTACCCGGCGACGAGACCGACGAGCGTGCCCAGGACCGACGCCAGCACCGCGACCGACACGCCGACGAACAGTGACACCCGTCCCCCGTGCAGGACCCGGCTCAGCGTGTCGCGGCCAAGCGTGTCGGTGCCCAGCAGGTAGTCGCCGCTGGGCCCCACGAGAATGTCGTCGAGGTGCTGCTCGCCGGGCGGGTACGGCGCCACCACATCAGCCGCCGCCGCCAGCACCGCGATGAGCACGAGTGCGCCCAGCGCCACCACCGACAGCCGCCTCAGCACGAAGCGCCGCCATACCAGCGCCAGTGGCCGCTGCGACCGGTCGCGGTCAGCCCGTGCCACGCCGGATCCTCGGGTCGAGCACGCCATAGAGCAGGTCGGCGGCGAAATTCATCACGAACACGGCCATCGCGACGGTCATCACCACCGGCAGCAGCACCGCGTAGTCGCCTGCGTGCAGGGCGTCGAAGAACAGCACGCCCATGCCCGGGTACTGAAACACCTGCTCAGTCACGATGAGTCCGCCGACCAGCAGACCGATGTCGAGTGCGGCTTGAGTGGTCACCGGGATCAGGGCGTTGCGCACGCCATGGCGCAGCACGACCGCCCGCTCCGACAATCCCTTGGCATAGGCGGTGCGCACGTATTCCGCGCCGAGCGCGTCGAGCAGGCTCGACCGCATGTAGCGGCTGTACACGGCGACGAGCTGCAACGACAGCGCCATCGTGGGCAGCGCTAGGTGCCGGGCGCGGTCCACAAAATCGAAGCCCACCTGACCGGGCGAATAGAGGCCCGCCGTGGGCAGCAGCGGTGGTGTGACGCCCAGCCAGTCCGCCAAGTACAGGCCGAAGAACAGCTGCAGCATCAGGCCCGCCCAGAACACAGGGATAGACAGCCCGAAGAATGAGGTGGTGGTCGCGGCGTAGTCCACGAAGCTTCCCCGTCGCACTGCTCCGAGCGCACCCACGCCGATGCCCACCAGCACCGACAGCGTCACTGCCACCACCAGCAGCACCAGCGTGTTCGCCAGCGCCGTGCGCAGCATCGGCCACACCTCGGCGCCGTTGTTCACCAACGAGGTGCCCAGGTCTCCGGTGACGAAGTTGCCGAGCCAAGTGAAGTAGCGCTGCCAGAACGGCAGATCAAGACCCAGCGACTCGACGTAAGCGGCCCGGTCGGCGGCGGTGATCCGCGGGTTCACTGCGATCTGCGCAGTCGGGTTGGTGATGCTGTCGGCGGCCCAGAACGTGAACAGCGAGATCAGCGTCAAGATCGACAGCACCGCGGCGAGGCGCTGGAGCGCGTAGCGAACCATGACGACCTATCAGCCTCGGGGCGTGCCCGTCACGCGCCTGACCGGCTGCTCGCCCGTCTGGCTACTCGCCGATGACCGTCCAGTCGTACATATCGAAGAATCCCCCGTAGGGGCTGGACGCATAGGCGCCTGGTCCCGACACCGCCGTGGTGTCCCACGCCAGCAAGTTCGGCAGCACGTACAGCGGAATCCACGGCACGTCGTCGGCCAGGATCTTGCTGAGCTGGTGCACCATGTCCAATCGCTTCGCCGGGTCCACCTCGGCGTCGATGGCGAACGCCCGGTCGCTGGCATCTTGGTTCCGGTAGGCCGTGAAGTTCTGGCCTGTGTAGCCGTTCTCTTCAGTCGGAACGCCGTCGATGTCGTAGTGGCTCGTCACCGACGGGTCGGGATTGGTGCTGTTCGCGAACAGCGCGACGGGGCCGAAGTTCATGACCGGCAGCCGGTTCTGGAACAGCTCGCCCGCGTCGTAGTTGACGATGTCCCATCCGATGCCGAACGGCGCGGTCATCTCGGCTACCAACGCCTGCACGTCCTCACGACGCTTGTTGCCGCCCACCGTGTTCCACGTCAGCACCAGTTCCTCGCCCTCGGCGTTGACCCAGAGTCCGTCCGGGTCGGGCCGCGTCCAGCCTTCGGCCTCGAGCAGTTCGGCGACCCTTGCAGCACTCTGGCCATACCGGTCGAAATCAGGCTGGCACCAGTCGCCGAAGCCCGGGTTCCAGCCGGCGCATTGCAGCACCTGCGGGTCGGGGATGATCGACCCGAGCGCGACATCGGCAATCTGCTCGCGGTCGAGTGAGTAGGCGAGCGCCTTGCGCACGTTGCGAGTGATCTCGAAGCGCCGATCGGGCGCAATCTGGTTGATCCAGAGACCTTCGATGAACGTGCCCGCGCCGACCTCATAGGTGAGGTCGCCGGTAATGCGTTCACGGGCACCTGGAAACGGCTGCGGCATAGCTGCCATCGCTTCGCCGGTCTGCAGCGCGAGTATCTCGGAGTCGGTGTCCTCGCGTGGCACCATCACGACCTTGTCTATGAGCGGAATCCGCTCGGCGTCCCAGTAGTTGCGGTTCGGCACCAGAACTTGCTGGGTTTGCGACCACGCCTGCTGGATCCACGGCCCGCCCGAGACGGTGATCTCGTCGTTCCACTTGTCGGCGATGTCGGTGTCGGGGCCGAGTTCGTGCGCAGGCAGCAGCCCGCCGAAAAGCGTCTGCCACGGTGCATAGGGCTCGTCGAAGGTGACGACGGCCGTGTGCGGATGGGAGTGGTCGATGTCGGTGATCTGGTCGGCGCCGAGCGTGCTCAGCGTGCCGGTGGTGTCGAGCGCCGCTCGCCACGTGAACCACACGTCGGTGCTGGTAATCGGCGTCCCGTCGCTCCAGACCGCATCGGGGTTGAGCCGGTACGTGAGCGTGAAGCCGCCGTCGTCGATGACGAGGCCGCCGTTGTCGATACTGGGCATCTCGGTGAGCAACGACGACGCCACATAGTTGTTCGACGGATCGAGTTCGGTCAGCCGCGGCAGCACATGCACGAGCGTCGACCACAGGGTCCACGAAGCGTTCGCGCACGACGTGACCGGGTTCAGGCACTCGGGCCACTGCTCGACGGCCAGTACGAGCGTGCCGCCGCTGGAACTGTCGCCTTCGTCGGGCGCTCCGGCGTCGTCGGCGGCGCCGGCGGTGGTCTCGGGTGCCGATCCCTCGGTGGACGTGTCGCTGCCGCACGCCGCCGTCAGCAGCAGCACAGCCAGCGTTGCTGTCACCAGTCGCCAGCCGCGGGAGAACCGCGTCCCTGAAGAGTTCGACGAGCGGGACGAACTCCGCGCTCGCCCCTGCGCATGAAGCAATGTCATATGAGAAACGTAACGCTCTGGCACGGGGCCGCGATGTTGTTCCGCGTCGGTGTTCTGCCAGGCCGACTGCGTGTGCATTGGCGGCATGGCACGCACGCGGTGAGCGGTTCTGGCAGAGTTTGCGGGATTCAGCCGGGCACTCCGGCTCATCGGCAACCACTGGGGGCATACCGAGGTGCTGGACGGCTATCGGATACTGGACCTGACCGACGACCGGGGCCATCTCGCCGGAATGCTGCTGGCCCAGCTCGGCGCCGAGGTGGTGCTCTGCGAGCCGCCCAGTGGGCACCGCACCCGACACCGGGGGCCGTACGTCGATGATGTGACCGACCCGGAGCGCGCTATCGAATTTCTCGTCTACAACCGGGGCAAGCACTCAGTGGTCGTCGAGAACACGGCGCAGATTGCCGAGCTCGCCGCTGGCTGTGATGCGGTGATCTCGTGCGGCGCGTTCGACGTCGACCTCGATGCGCTGCGCGCTGCGAGCCCACGGCTGGTGACCGCGGCCATCACGCCGTTCGGCGAAACGGGCCCCAAGACCGCCTGGGCCGCTACTGACCTGACCATCGCCGCTTCGAGCGGCACGATGTCGCTGACGGGCGACCGCGACCGGGCGCCGGTGCGCATCGGGCCGCCGCAGACCTGGCACAACGCTGCGGTGGACACCGCCGGCGCGATCCTCATGGCGCTGCACGAACGGCAGACCTCCGGGCTGGGCCAGCACGTCGACACGTCGGCCCAGCAGTCGTTCGTGGACTGCACGCAATTCCAGATGATGGCGGTGCTCACCGGAGGCGACGTGCCGGTGCGGCTTCCCGGCGCGGTGAACCTGGGCGGCTTCCTGATCCCCTGGGTGTACGAATGCGCCGACGGCTACGTGACCGTCACGTTCCTGTTCGGTCCGATGATTGCCCCGTTCACGAGCAGGATCCTGACCTGGGTCTGCGAGGAGGGGTTCTGCGAGCCTGAACTGCGCGACAAGGACTGGGTGGACTTCGGCATGGCCATCGTGGAGGGCCGCGAGTCGATGGACACGTTCGATCAGGCCATCAAGGCCCTCACCGCGTTCGTGGCCACCAAGACCAAGGCCGAGCTGCTGGAACGGGCGCTGGCGGACAACTTGCTGATCGCGCCCATCACGACGACCGCCGACGTGCTGGCGCTCGACCATCTCGAAGTGCGTGACTATTGGGAGCACGTCGAGGTGCCCCGGGCCGGGGGTTCGGCGCCCGTGCGGCTGTGCGGTTCGCTGGCCAAGACCACCGGCGGGCCATTGGCGGTGCTGCCCGTAGCGCCGAGACTCGGCCAGCACACTGAGGCGTACCTGAACGGCGATGACTCGCCGGGCACTGCCATCACAGCGCGCCCTCGCAGCGAGATCGCCCCCACTGGTCGCTCGCTGGAGCGCCCGCTCGACGACGTCAAGATCCTCGACTTCATGTGGGCGCTGGCAGGCCCCGGCGCCACGCGCACGCTGGCCGACTACGGCGCCACCGTGGTCAAGGTGGAGAGCGAGCTGAAGCCCGACGTGCTGCGCGGCGTCCACCCGTTCATCGGCGAGGAAGGCGGGCAGGAGAACGCCCTGCAGTTCCACTCGATCAACGCCGGGAAGATGGACCTGACGCTCGACCTGTCGCTGCCCGAGGCGCGTGCGGTGATCCTCGACCTTGTCGCGTGGTGCGACGTGCTCACCGAGTCGTTCTCGCCGAAGGCCATGGAGAACTGGGGCCTCACCTACGACGTGCTGCGCGAGGTGAACCCCGAGCTCGTCATGTTCTCGAGCTGCCTGATGGGCCAGACCGGGCCGATGCGCATGTACGCCGGCTTCGGCACCATGGCGGCCGCGATCGCCGGCTTCTACCCGGTGACCGGATGGCCAGACCGCATCCCGGCGGGGCCGTTCACCGCCTACACCGACTACATCTCGCCGAAGCTGGGCGTGATGCTGATCCTGTCCGCGCTGGCCGAGCGCGACCGCACCGGGCGGGGCCAGCACATCGACTTCGCCCAGATGGAGGGCGCGCTGCATTTCCTGGCAACCGAGTTCGCCGACGAGGAGATCAACGGCCGCACGGCGGGTCGGGCCGGCAATGCCGACCGCCACATGTGCCCCCACGGCGTATACCCCGCAGCCGGCGACGACCGCTGGGTCGCGATCGCCTGCGAGACCGACGCGCAGTGGGGCACTCTGGCGGCGCTGCTCGCTGAGGCTGCGGCCGGCAACTCCGAACTCGAGCAGGCGCTCGGCGCGCTGAGCACCGGTGCAGACGAGGGTCTTGCAGGCCTCGACGCAGACGGCCGCCGAGCTCACGCCGAGGCCATCGAAGCTGCAGTCACGGCGTGGACGGAACCTCAGGCAGCAGCCGACATCGAGGCAGCGCTCCAAGCGGCAGGCGTGCCGGCCCACCGTGTGAACGACGCCGCAGATCTCATGGCCGATCCGCAGATCGTCGCTCGCGAGCACTTCCTGTCGGTGCCGCACGCCAAGCACGGCCACACCTGGGTCGAGAACAGCAACTTCGAGCTGTCACGCACGCCCGGCCGGCCGCTGTGGGGCGGCCCGATGTTCGGCGAGCACAACATGGAAGTGCTCGAAGGCATCCTCGGCTACGACGGCGACAAGATCGCCGAACTCGTCATCGCCGGCGCCCTCGCCTAGCGGGCTGCACCAGTTTTTTCTGCGGCCCACAATGTCCGCATGAGCAATGACGCAGGCGCTTCGGGCGTCGACAGGCAGAACATCTCGAGCGGGGGGCCGCTGGAGCCCGTGGCCGGCTACTCGCGGGCCGTGCGGCTCGGCGACTGGGTCGCGGTATCGGGGAGCACGTCGCTGGGCCCCGACGGCGTGGCGCACCCGGGCGACTGCTACGGGCAGGCCATCTACACGCTGGGCGTCATCGAGCAGGCGCTGGCAGAGGCGGGAGCGCAGATGAGCGATGTCGTTCGGACCCGCTCGTTCGTCACCGACATCGGGATGCTTGACGACTTCATCCGCGCCCACGGCGAGGTATTCGGCGGCATCCGGCCGGCATCGACACTCGTCGAGGTGTCGGGGCTGATCCATCCCGACCTCGTCATCGAGATCGAAGTCGACGCGATCATTCCCTGAGACGAATCCTGCGTTGCTGCTTACGCTGCACACGTGCGAGCACTGGTGCAGCGTGCTGCAGAGGCCCGGGTGCGGGTCGGCGGCGAGGTCATCGGCGAGATCGGTCCTGGGCTGTGCTGCCTGGTGGGTGCAACCCACGACGATGACTCCGATGCGGCGCGCAAGCTGGCCGGCAAGATTTGGAACCTGCGGATCTTCGCCGACGACAACGGCCAGATGAACCGGTCAGTGGCAGATACCAGCGGCGAGGTGCTGGTGGTCAGCCAATTCACGCTCTACGGCGACACCCGCAAGGGCCGCCGGCCATCGTTTGTGGCCGCGGCTGCGCCCGATCAGGCCACCGGGTTGATCGACGAGCTGATTGCCGAACTGCGCCGGCTCGGCGCCACCGTGGCAACTGGCTCGTTCGGCGCCCACATGCAGGTCGAACTCACCAACGACGGCCCCGTCACCCTGATGCTCGAAGTCTGACCCCACCACCAGCCTCGTCTCGGCAACGACCTCGAATTTGTTGAGTTCGCTCCGAACTAATCGAACAGTTCAACTTTGCTGGCGGCGGTAGCGCGACGTCAGGTACTCGTCGGCCCACCTGCGGCTGCTTCTCCAGCGCCCGTCGCTGCCACGCGTCGCCTGCAGCCGGCCACGATTCGCAGCGCCGCGCAGCGCCACCTCGCTGATGTGGTCGCCTGCCAACGCTTCGAGCGGCACGAGACGCGCCGGGCCTGCCACGGCGGGAAGCACGAACCGGTAGAGACTGTCCAGGACTGCCCGAGCCAGCATTGCTCCAAGCGGGCCCGGCACGCCCTCGTCGGCCCTGCGGAGCGCCCGAAGGTACCGATCGCGATCCCGCTTGTAGATGATCGCCGGCGGGAAGCCGAGGCGGACGAGCACCAGATTGAGCACCAGACGCCCGGTCCTCCCGTTGCCATCGAGGAAAGGGTGAATCTGCTCGAAACGGCAATGAGCTGCGGCCAAGGCCTCAGGAAAGGCCAGCGCGGCCGGGTCGAGCACGTTGACCTGATCTGCCCATTCGGTCATCTCCGCGTCGACGAGGGGCCACGCAACTGGTGTCATTCCTCCGGGAAAGGGATGAATGTCATGGCGGCGATAGCTGCCGGGAGACTCGGCCTGCGTCGCATTGGGATGCGGGGACACTTCCCACACGGGTGTCAGTGCCGCACGGTGAACTTCGCGTACTTCGGCGAGCGTCACGATCTGTTGGTGTTGCCCGAGCCCCGCCGGCCGAATCGCTTGGGAGTACACCCATTCGGCAGCATCGCCGTAGCCCTTGACCTCGAGGTACTCGGTGAGGTCCTTGTTCCCCACAGCCCGGCCCTCTGCCAGCAGGCGCTCCACTTGCTTGAGCACCAAGGTGTTGCCTTCCAGCGCCGTGGAGTGATGCGCTTCCTCGTACCAGATACCGCGCCAGATGTCGGCCGCCTCCTCGGGAAGCGGCAGCCCGCCGAGGTTCTCTTGCAGTTCCTCGACCTGAATCCGGAGCCGCTCGTACACCTCCCGGTGAGTCGGGCGTCCCGGCCCCGCATTCGGGCCCGTGGCGTGGTCGTCCGTCATGCGCGCCCGGTGACCGCGACGCTCGCGGTCACGCCGCCGTGCGCCATCCGGCGCATGTCCACCGGCTGTGACATCGCGAGGAAGTCCGGTACGAGCCGATTCGAAATCGCAGTGCCTCCGCGTCGGGTTCGCGCAGTCCGGTTCGCACGGGCCGCGAATTTGTTGAGTTCGCGCCAAACTAATCGAACAGTTCAACTTGCGGCCGCAATCCTCACTCATCGCGACAGCAAGCTCGGCAACCGGATCGCATGTTCGTGCCTAACCCTGATGCTCGAAGTTTGACTCCGGCCCTGCCGGGGAGCGGTGGTCAGGCGGGGGTGAAGCGGAGCAGTGCGGGGCCGTCTGGTGTGGGGTCGAAGACGGCCTGCACGGCTTGGCCGATGTGGACTGTCTCGGGGTCACAACCGACGATGTTGGTGACCAACCGGGGACCTTCGTCGAGTTCGACGTAGGCGAGCACGAACGGGGCCGCCTTGCGCCACGAACCCGGGATGCGACGAGTGACCGTGCAGCTGTAGACGGTGCCTCGCCCCGACGCCTCGAACCAAGTCAGCGAGGTGCTGCCGCACCGGTCGCAGCGTTGCCGCGGGTACCACACGACGTGGCCGCAGCTGTCGCAGCGGGGCAGCTCCAGGCGCCCCTCGGCGGTGGCATCCCAGAACCGCTGGGTCTCGAGGTTGGGGTTCGGCGGCGGGACAGGCAGCCCGAACTGCCCCGGTTCGCTCACAGCGACGACCTCACTCGGACTCGGCTGGTTCCGGCCGGGCTCACAGCGACCTTCCCAGCACGAGCGTGGCGCTGCCCATGCGGGTGGCGAGGCTGCCGCCGGTGCCGTGCGCCAGGGCCAGCTCGCAGTCGGGCACCTGCACAGCCGCATTCGCCTCGCCGCGCAATTGGCGTACGGCTTCGACCACCTTGGTCATGCCGCCCCGGTTGGCCGGATGGTTGTTGCACAGGCCGCCGCCGTCGGTATTGAACGGCAGCACGCCGCCGGGTGCCTGCAGGGCGCCGTCGGACACGAATCGTCCGCCGTCGCCCTTGCCGCAGAAACCGAGGTCCTCCAGCGTGATCACGACCGTGATGGTGAAGCTGTCGTAGATCGACACGTAGTCGATGTCGGCGGGTGTCACGCCGGCTTCGGCGAAGGCCAGCGGGCCTGAGCGCGTCGCGCCGGTGTGGGTCAGGTCGATGCGGCCGCCCGAGGTGTGCTTGATCGAGGTGCCGGTGCCCAGCACCGGTGTGCAATGACGGTCGAGCGACGCTGCCACGGCTTCGCTGACCAGCACCAGGGCGCCTCCGCCGTCGGTGATCACGCAGCAGTCCAGCCGGTGCAGCGGATCGGAGATCACCGGCGACGACACCACCTCCTCCACCGTGACGACGTCTCGGAGGAAGGCGTGCGGGTTGTGCTGCGCATGGGTTGAGGCAGCCACCTTGACTTCGGCCAGCTGCTCGGAGGTGGTGCCGAATTCGTGCATGTGCCGAGCAGCGGCCAGCGCGTAGCCGCCGGGCACCGACATGCCGAACTGGTTCTCGAACGATGCCTCGGGCGCCGAGCTGAACCGCGCGCTGCCGCCCGGCCCGGCGCCGCCGGTGCGCGGCTTGCCGGCCAGCGTGATCAGCGCCACTTTCACCTGGCCTGCGGCGATGGCTGCAGCGGCGTGCTGCACATGCACCAGGTAGGCCGAGCCGCCGGTCTCGGTGTCGTCGATGTAGGTGAGATCGAGGCCGAGGTACTCCGCCATCGACAGGGCGCCGAAGCCGGGTGCGTCGCCGGCGGAGTAGTAAGCGTCGACGTCGGCCAGCGTCAGCCCGGCGTCGGCCAGCGCACCCGCCGCCACCTCGGCGTGGATCTGCGGCAGCGTGCGGTCGGGCAGATCACGGCCGGGATGCTCGTACACCCCGGCGATCAGCGCCTTGCCTCGAATCGTCACCGGCGGCACGCTAGCCGCCGCCCCCGACGCAGCGCTCGATCGGCGCCGGCGCCGGGTCGTCGGTCGGCGTCGGGAGCGAGCGTTAGCTTCGCGGCGATGCTGAAGCCATACCGAGTACTCGACCTCACCGATCACCGGGGCGCGATGTGCACCTCGATCCTCGGCTCGCTGGGCGCAGAGGTGATACTCGTGGAGGGTCCCGACGGCCGCGGGCGAGACCATCGGGAGACAGGTCCAGACGGCACCTCGCTGAGCTGGTGGAACCTGCGGCGGGGCGCCCAGAGCTGCGTCATCGACGATCGCAACGATCTGATGGAGCTGGTCGCCGGCGCCGACGCACTGATCGAATCGCCCGATCCCGGACTCGGCCTCGGCTACGACGACCTGCGGGCCGTCAATCCCGGGCTCGTGCACACCACCGTCACCCCATTCGGCAGCACCGGACCCAAGGCCGGCTGGGCGGCGTCTGATCTCACCATTGCGGCGGCCGCCTGCAGCGCTGCCATCACCGGCGACGCCGACCGGGCGCCGCTGCGCATCACGGCACCCCAGAGCTGGCTGCACGCGGGATCGCATGCCGCCGTCGGCACGTCGCTCGCGCTGCGCCAGCGCGACCGCAGCGGCTACGGCCAGCACGTCGACATCTCCGCACAGCAGGCGATGATGCAGACGGCCTTCCCCGGCATCATCCATGCACCCAACCAGTACCCGTCGGCACGGCGCACCTCGGGCGGCATCCTGCTGCTCAACTTCCACCTGCAGTTCGTGTACCCGGCAGCCGACGGCTACGTCTCGATCACGCTGCTGTTCGGCGACACCATCGGGCGCTTCACCGCCCGGCTGATGGAGTGGGTGCTGGAGGCGGGCTGCTGCAGCGACGAACTCGCGGCGCTGGACTGGATCGACTTCGGGATGCGGCTCTTCACCGATCCCGACAGTGCGCCCGGTCAGCTCGAGGAAACCAAGGCTGCGATCACCCAGTTGACCAGCACGCGGACCCGAGCCGAGTTGTTCGCGGAGGCACAGCGACGCGAACTGCTGCTCGCCCCGGTGTACGCGCCTGCGGAACTGACGAGCGTTGAGCACTTCAACGAACGCGGCTACTGGGATGCTGTCGACGATCCTGCGTGGGGCAGCGTGATCACACCCGGTGACTGGTGCAAGCCCAGCCGCACGCCGCTGCGCTCCCTCGGCACCCCGCCCGAACTTGGCGCCCACACCGAAGCCGTGAAGGCGGCTGCGCCTTCGGCACTGCTGGAAGCAAGTGCCGCCGCTCGCCAGGAAGAAACCGGCGGCGCCCCGGACGCGAACCCTGTGCGCTCACCTGGCCATGAATCCCCGGGCAACACGGGCGCATCAGGCGGCACCGATCACCAGCTGCCGCTGGCGGGCATCAAGGTGCTCGACACCACGTGGGTGTACGCCGGGCCGTTCACGACGCGGGTGCTCGCAGACTTCGGCGCCACAGTCATCAAGGTGGAAGGACCAGCGCGATTCGACACCGCACGCGGCAGCGGCGGCGGCCTGCGAGGCGACATGGGACCGGACGCCTCGATCCAGTACGGCACGCTCAACGCAGGCAAGCTCGGCATGACCATCGATCTCAACACCGCCGAGGGTCGCGACGTGCTGTGCGACCTGGCGGAGTGGGCCGACATCTACGTCGAGTCGTACACGCCTGGCACGCTCGACGACTGGGGCATCGGCTACGACACGCTGTCGGCCCGCAACCCGGGCCTGATTCTGCTGAGCACCAGCCTGATGGGCCAGACCGGACCCCTGGCCACGTTCGCCGGCTTCGGCAATCTGGCCGGCGCCATCACCGGCTACTACGAGATGACCGGCTGGCCCGACCGGGCGCCGGCGGGACCGTTCCTCGCCTACACCGACTACGTCACCCCGCAGTACATGGTGCCGCTGCTGCTGGCCGCGCTCGACGCCCGCGACGCCGACCCGCAGGGCCGGGGCCAGCATCTCGACTTCGCTCAGGCCGAGGCTGCCGTGCACTTCCTCGCGACCGAGGTGCTCGAGCACACCGTCAACGGCGTCGCTGCCACCCGGTCGGGCAACGCCGATGCGTTCCTGTGTCCCCATGCGATGTACCCGTGCGACCCGGGTGATGCCAGCCCCGACAATCCGCTCGAGACGCCAGACCCATGGGTTGCGGTGGTGTGCGAGACCGAGCACCAGTGGGAGGCACTGTGTGCGGTGCTCGACCGCGACGGCCAGCCCGTGCCGGCGGAACTCGCGGGCCTCGACGCAGCGGGACGCCTCGCACGCAGCACAGACGTCGACGCCGCCATCGCCGCATGGGCCGCCAGCCGCACATCAGTCGAGGCCGAAGCCGCGCTGCAGGCGGTCGGCGTGCCCGCCCACGCCAGCCAGAACAGTCTCGGCTGCTTCGCCGATCCGCAGCTCATCCACCGCGGCCACTGGATGGAGGTGGAGCACCCGGTGCACGACCGCATGATCGTGGAGGCACCCCGACTGCAGCTCGCCAGTACCCCCCACGCCGTCACCCGCTCAGGCCCCAGCCTGGGCGAGCACAACGACCTCGTCCTGCGGGACATTCTCGGCTACGACGACGACCGAGTCGTCGAGCTCGCCGTGGCCGGCGCCATCGGCTGACCGCTTGACCGTCGTGCCGCGAGCGAAATTCGAATTTGTGAGGGTCGCCAAGTGTTGGGTACGAAATCTCTGCATGATCTGGGTGGGCTCTAGCCGGAGGCAGAGACGAAGGCCGACAACTGCGACAGGTCGTGGGCCCAGAAAATCGTCAGGCCGCGGTCTTGAGCCTGCACGAGATTCAGAGTCTTGAAGACTCCGGAGAGCACCGCCACGGGAACTACGTTCCTGGCACCAAGTTCGTCCAGCCAGACCGCTGCTTTGACGGCTGCATCGTTGTTGAGCCGCTTGACGGAGTTAGTAGACGAGTTCGAAACCTTGCATTCGATGGGCATGACTCGGCCATCGTGCAGTCCCACGACAACATCGGCCTTGCGACCGACAACGAGGCACTCGGCGCAGAATTCTCCGCTTCTTGGAGCGTTGGACTGTGTCTCGATCTCACGCGTGGGTACTTCGATCAGTCCCGAGGCCGCGAGAAACTCGCGAACCCGCGATTCCTGGATTGTCTTGGCTTCATTGGCACGGTTCGTTCGCACCCGCTGACTCGCCATGAGCGCTGCCGAGGCCATAGCGGCGGCCGAGCGTTCGTCGTCTGTCGGTCGTCGTCCCTCAGCGACCCAGGTGAACCGGCGGCTGTCGAGCATGGCCAGAACGGTCTCGAAGACCCTTCGCGCGGCAACCGGATCGTCCCGTAACCGGCTCGCAGTCAGACTGGTCTCGGCCAGTTCCATCAGATCATCGGATGAGACCGGCGGCCCCGCGAGGTAACGGAATGCCTCGAGCAGGTCCGCGTCAGTCAGCACGGTCTGCGCCACATCTCGCAGCGACTGCAGATCCTGGCTCTCGCGCATGAGGCGATCGACGCTGGCTGCGTAGTCGTCGAACGCTCGGAGGTAGCGCTCAACCGGCTCAGTCAGCCGCTCCTCGCGAAAGAACTCGATGGCCTTGAGTCGTTCTCGTTCGAGTTCCGATTCCGACCAGCGTGGAGGGTCTACGAGAGCCATGAGTCGTCCGACTCCAGCCAGCTCGGCGGAGGGACCATGATCTGCGCCATCTCCGAAGGCTCGAACTTGGTGAGACCGCCCGCATACGTGCGACCACCCGCCACAGTGGCGCGCTCACCCAAGGCTCTCGTGAGCCTGCTCAGTGCTTCGTCTGACAGCGGTTCGGTTGGGTAGATGCCGTGCACCGTGTTGAGATTCCTAGCCGCAGCAAGATTGCGCACGAACGTCGGCGGGCGCCGAGCCATGTAGGTAGCGAGAATCGGCGCCGGTTCACGCAACTTGACCGACCACCAAGGTTTCCTGTGACGGGCGATGTAGCCATTCGCTGCACCCGCCCGACGCGCTGAACGCAAGAAGCGCTCGACGAGTTCCCGACCGCCTGCATCCAAGACGTCCAAATCTTCTGGCAGATCGATCACCGCTCTGAGATGGCCGTTGTCTCCTAGGACGTCGGAGGCCAGATCGATGAGTTCAGAAGCCCTCGTCACAGTGGGGAACAGCACTGACGCAGGCAATCGCGGGTCGGCCTGTTTGGTGACCCATGTCGCATTCGCTCCGGTGACCGCTCCCCGGTGCACTCGACAGAACTCGCCGAGCGGAACGAACTCCCGCGGCACGGTGACCTTGGGTTCCAAGAGAGACGACCAGCGGCGCGTCTTGCGCAGCCTCTTACGGCTGAACTGCCTGCCGCCCTGTAGGCCTCGCAAGTCCTCCGTTCGCCTGATCTTGCGCACGCGAACGCCGCGCTGCGAGTCGCCCACCTCGAACGCAGTGACGGCGGCGGTGGTCGCGGCGTCCGCGAAAGCCTGGCTTCGGGCATCGAGAACATGAACGGACAGGCCGCCCATCGGCCCGGCGATCAGCTCGCGTGCGAGCTGCCCGTAGCCCACGTCAAGCCATTCAGACGAGGTGACGAAGACGCCGTAGTCGCCCGCTCGCGCGTGATGTGCCGTCGCAAGGAGGAAATGGACGTGCAATCCCGCGAGTGCTGACGCCTTCAGGCCAAGTTGCACCGAACGCTCTCGCAGCCATGCCTTCCACTCTGGTGCGATGTCGTGGTGACGCACGTAAGGGGGATTTCCGATGAACCCCGTGGGACCGGGCACCGGCGACAGGTCGAGCGAGCGGTAGTCCGTCGTGTGCACTTGCGATCGTGCATCAAGACCCAGCACGGTGAGGCTGGCGCGAGCTGTCAACGCTGCCAATGAATCGATCTCGACTGCGACGAGCTGCGCTTGCTGCAGGTAGCGGCCGACCGCACAGAGGAATCTGGCCGAACCGGCGCCCGGATCGACGATGCGGCTTGCAACCTTGTAGTGGGCCAACCATTCCGACATCGGCCCGACAAGTGATGGCGGGGTATAGGTCGCGCCCAGTGTGCGCCGCGTCGGCGCCGAACGGAGCGACACGAAGGCTGTGCCGAGTGGGTCTTCACCTGCTCGGATGGCTGCTGCGATGCAGTCGAGGAACTCGGGCGAAGGCGAAGGACCCGACGCTCCTATGAGAGTCGCCTCACCTGCGCTCACATCAGCGAGAGCGCCGTACCGCGCGAGGCCCCACGCTGCCGCGCACAGCGTTTGCTCATCCGCGATCTCGTCAACTTCGGCCCTCATGGCCGCGGCGTTGTTCAATGTCAAGGCCATCTGCTGGCATGTTCGCATACGCCACCTCGGGCTACGCGGAGCACGCACCCCGCTCCGTTGCGTCATCCTGACGACGAGGTGTGACACGCGCCCGACATGTCGCTGCGCAGCCCCGTTCACTGACAAGGCACCTCAGCATGGGGACCGGTCGCCAGCCATCCTCGTGACGCTTGTCGCCACTGGGCCGAACGTCGGGTCGCAGGTAGGGTGTGCGGCCGCAGGCGCGGCACGGGCCGCTTGCGCCTTCGAGGGGATTGAGGAGCCGGGTTGCGCGTCATCATCTTCGGTGCCACCGGCAAGACCGGGCAGCATGTGACCCGCGAGGCACTCAGCGCGGGCCATGCAGCGACAGCGTTCGGGCGCTCCGTTGGGAAGCTCAGCGTCGAGAGCGGTCTGACGCTGCGGCAGGGCGATGTCTTCGAACCTGAAACGGTCAGCGATGCCGTCGCCGGCCATGACGCTGCCATTGTGTGCCTCGGAAGCGCGAACCTGAAGGACCGCTCGACGCTGACGCGAGGCACCGAGCACATCGTCCACGTCATCCACGGCCGTGCAGAACCCGCGTACTCGCGGTCAGAAACGTAGCGATGCTCGACGGCCTTCAATCATCGTTTCTTTGAATTGCCAGCCAAGCTCCACGACATAGCTGACGTGAAGACTCCAGAGCATCTTCCAGTACTCTGACTCTGGATGTTCGTAGACCGCGGGCAATCCGAGTTCTTGGGCATGACGATATCCGATAGTGGCTGAGTGCATCGAAGGACCTTGAAGGCCTTGCGTCAAGGCTGCGACGAGTTCTTCTGACGGAGGATTGCTTCGGATGCTGAGGACATCCGGCACCAACTCCTCCGTACGCAATATGGATGCTCGTGCCGCTTGGTATGTCGCGCCATCTATGTCTCCCAGCAACGCCGAATAGAACTCGAATGCTAGAGGATTGGACTGAGTGCGCTGTTCAAGGTCGTCTACTATCTGAACTAGATCTTTCGCTGGATAGTAGGAATTTCTTGTCGGCAGGAAGATCTGAGGGTCAACTGGACCCAAGGCAGAAGTCGTGCTCATGAGGATGGATTCAGCAGCGAGTGCCAGCAAAGTAGCTGCCGAGGCGGCCGTTTCTGGCACAATCACTCGGAAGTCCGACCGACCTGCGTGGCACATCATTGCCAACCGCAAGGCAGTCTCTGCATCGCCGCCCGGAGAAGTAAGCACCAGATCGAGGGGTGTGTCACTCGGTATATCTCCAATGGCATCTTGGAATGGCGCCACGACTGCATGATCCATTGGGCCATAAAAGACCACAACCGCGCGTCCCGTCTCATCCTCTATGTTGCGTAGCGCCTGTTGTCGCTCGTAGCGATGCGCTTGAGTAGCCCGAAAGAAGGGCGTGTGAGCAACGCTTGCTGAAGAAGGTTCATCGGACATGAAGCGGCTCCCGCGGAATCTTGAGCGGTTCTTCCGTGCGCCACTTGCGTTCGTCGGGTTCTAGTTCGGCATAGCGCTTCCGGATACGTTCGGCAGCATCTTCGCGAGCCCTGCGAGCGCGTGCGATTCGGTCGCGAAGTGATTCCTCGTCGCGACGGGACTCTGGGATGAAGGGTGGGTCGTAGCTCATGGGGTGCTCCTTCGCTGGCACTGACTGGGTCGGTGTTAGACGCGCCCGGTCGCATGGGACCGTAGGCCGCGGTCTACAGACTACGTGGGGGCTGTGACCGGCCTGCTGCCGCGTGTCGCCAAGCGCAGGCGCTGCCTGCGCACCACAGGCCGCGCTCGCTGAGCCGGTTCGTGCACGGTAGCTTCGCAATGGCCTCGGGGAGCAGCAACCCAATGACCAAGGACTTCGCCAACACGCAGACGCAACGCTCAAGCGATTCCGCGAACCGGCATGGCTGCGCCGAACACAGGGCCCGCGTGACCTTTGTCGATGTGACGCCTGACGACTACGACCCCGAGGTCGCTTCAGCCTTCGGAAGCCTCGCCGCCAAATATCAGGAGGTCGCGGCAACGCTGTTCGACGATGATCCCGACTTGACCAGCCACATCGCGGCCAAGAGCCCTGGCCAACCCTGAGTCCGGCACCACACAGCGCACGCTGCTCGCCCAAGCCGAACTCGACGCTGCGACGCGCTGAAGCGTGCGCCACGAACGGGGACGGTCAAGAATTTGTGAATCCGGCTGTGGTGGTGTTCATCGGATGTGGTCGCCGTAGTGGACGGTCATGGTGAACGGTGGCTGTTCCGTCATCACACGTCTACCTCAATCGATGAGTTGAGAAGGGCTGCGCCAATGGCCTCGCCGAGCGGTGGCGGGACGGCGTTGCCGATGTGCCGGCCCAGTGTTGTCAGCGGTACGGCCTTGCCATCCGGTGAGAATCCGTACTCCCGCGGGAAGCCTTGGAGGATGGCGGCTTCCCGCAGGGAGATGGTGCGGTGTTGTTCGGGGTGGCCGAAGCGGCCGGCGCCGAAGTTGTGGAAGTAAGTCGTGATTGTCGGGGAGGGTCGATCCCAGCGCATCCGGGCGTACACGTTCTTGAATGCAGCGCCGCTGGACCGCTGATGGCAAGGTGCTCGCAGTTCTGGCGGCCAGTCGTGCCAGGTGCCGCCCGGCTTCGACGCAGCCATTCGCTGGCGGTTGAGCGCTGAGAGACCGCGAGTGCGATGTACAGGGTCGGCTTCATGGGTATCGCCAGCACCGATAGGCGGCAGGTTCCCAATCGCTTGCTTGACGGTCTTGGCGGGACGGTCGCGCCAGTCTCCTTCCGGGACCACGGCGGTGCCAAGTTTGGAGGCGACGAGCACGAGGCGGCGCCGGCTCTGAGCGAGGCCGAAGTCGGTGCATTTGCAGATGTTGCTATCCACGGAGTAGCCGAGGCGGTCGAGCATTTTCACGAAGTCCCCGAAGACGGTCTTGTCGTGAATGCGGGGGACGTTCTCGGTGGTGACGAACTCCGGCTGCGTCTCCTCGACGAGCCGACCCAGTTCCCGCAACAGCACCCATCGGTCGTCGCTCGACGGGCTGACGCCCTTGCGATACGACGAGAAGGGCTGGCACGGCGCGCATCCGGCCAAGAGCCTGAGCGAGCCCTCAGGCCACAGATCAGATAGCTCCTCAGCCGCGACGTCGCGGATGTCGCGCTCAAGGAACTGGGCGCCTGCCACGTTGGCTTCGAAAGGGAACCGGCAGGACCCGTCCACGTCGATGCCTGCGGCCACATCGATGCCTGCCGCGGCCAAGCCGTAAGACAGGCCGCCGATGCCACAGAAAACATCGACGGCGGCGATGGCGGCGTTTGTCGGGACTGCCGTCGTCGTGGACCCAGACGGCAACGGCACCGCTTGGTCGTCTTGCTTCGCCACCTGCTCTCGCCCGCCCATCACCAGTCCCCTCGTGACCCGCTCTGGTGGTCAGCCGCAGTGCTGGACTCTACGCCGACCGAGGCCACGGCTCGCCAGCTTCCAGCAATGAGGGGGGCGGGACCATGATCCGTGCCATCTCGGAAGGCTCGAACTTGGTCAGGCCTCCCGCGTAGGTGCGTCCATCTGCGAGCGCAGCGCGGTCGCGCAGCGCCTCCGTCAACCTG
>JAJDZE010000050.1 GCA_022824805.1 Acidimicrobiia bacterium
TTGCGCATCGACGCGCCGGGACCGCAGGAGGTGCTCATCGAGACCAAGGGCGCCGGCCTGTGCCACAGCGACCTGCACTTCATGGAGGGGCTGTTCCGCACGCCGCTCCCGATGGTGATGGGCCACGAGTCGGCCGGCGTCGTCGAAGCTGTCGGCGACGACGTCAGTTACGTGAAGCCCGGCGACCATGTGGTGGCGTGCCTGTCGATTTTCTGCGGCCAATGCCACCGCTGCCTGTCGGGCAACCCGCACCGCTGCACCAACGTTCGGGCCACCTCGCGGTCCAAGGGCGCCGCAGCCCGACTGGAGCGCGACGACAGCACTGAGGTGGGCCAGATGGCTCGGCTGGGCGGCTTCGCCGAGCAGATGCTGGTGCATCAGAACGCCGTCGTGAAGGTGCGGCCCGACATGCCGCTCGACCGGGCATGCCTGATCGGCTGCGGCGTCACGACGGGCTTCGGTGCGGCGGTGAACACCGCAGGCGTCGGCGTGGGCAGCGTGGTGTGCGTGATCGGCTGCGGGGGCATCGGCCTGTCGGCCGTGCAAGGCGCCCGCGTGGCAGGCGCCGGTCGGATCATTGCAGTGGACATGACCGAGGACAAGCTCGAGACCGCCCGCCAGATGGGCGCGACCGACACCGTCAATGCCGCCGAGGTGGACGACGTGGTGACTGCTGTGAAGGACATGACCAAGGGCGGCGTGGAGTACAGCTTCGAAGCCATCGGCCTGGCCCAAACGGTGCAGCAGGCGTTCAACATGCTCGACATCGGCGGCACCGCCACCGTGATCGGCATGGTGCCGTCGAAGACCAAGGTCGAGCTGCGCGGCATCGACTTCCTGTCAGAGAAGAAGCTGCAGGGCTCGATGATGGGCTCGAACCAGTTCCGCAGCGACATCCCGATGATGATCGACCTGTATCTCGACGGCCGCCTCATGCTCGATGAGATGATCTCGGCACGCATCGACCTCGAACAGATCAACGAGGGCTACGGCTGGATGAAGGCCGGCGAACTCAATCGCACTGTCATCACCTTCGACTGAGGTCACCTCCGGCTCGTGCTTGGCACTCTGCTGGAAGACCTAGACCTGAGCCGCAGCGGCATCGCCGCATTTGTCGTGGCCGTGTGGATGGTTCAGCTGTGGTGGTCGAAGGCCTGGCTGGACCGATTCGCCTTCGGCCCCGTCGAATGGCTGTGGCGCTGCACCACCTACCGCCGCTGGCAGCCGATACGCGCTCGCTAGCGGCCCGCTGAGCTGCTGACGGGGACCCGTTTGTCGGCCGAATTGCAAGAGGGTCGCCGCAGCGCGCCGTTACAGTCGGACGAGTGAATCCAGAGGCCGCGGTCGACTTGGGGGCCGTCGTCGGCCGGCTCTGCGACCGCAGCGCTCCAGGCCGGACCGAGGCCACCGTCCAGTCGGACATCCGCCTCCTGCTGATCGCCTCGGGACTCAACATTTCCGACGACGACATCTTCGATGTGACCTTGGAAGCCCCACTCGGCGACCGCCGCAGGATCGACATCGAGATCGGACGAACCGTCATCGAGGTCAAGAGATCGCTCGCCAGCGGTGCGTCGCTCGAAGACGCGACTGCGCAGCTGAGCGGCTACGTTGCTGAACGCGAGCGCCAACTCAGCCAGCGCTACGTCGGAATCGTGACGGACGGCCGCGACTGGCACCTCTTCCACCGCATCGAAGACGGCCTCGGACAGGTGGCCGCGCACGAGGTGGATCCCGAATCCCCGGAACCCGAGTCGCTGATCACGTGGCTCGCCGCCGTACTGGCCACGCAGCACGAGGTCGTTCCAACCCGTGAAGCGCTCTCAAGTCGGCTCGGTGCCGACAGTCCCGGGCATGAACTCGAACGCGCTGCACTGCGCGGGATGTACGAAGCGAACCGAGACAATCCAGAAATCCAGATCAAACGGGAACTTTGGGCAAAGCTCCTGACGACGGCGCTCGGTACGCAATTCGGCGACGACGAAGACGATCTCTTCGTCGAGCACACACTGCTCGTTGCCACCGCCGAGTGCGTGGCACACGCAGTGCTCGGCTATCCGATCACCCAGCTCACGCCGGCCAGCCTTCTGCGGGGCGAGCTATTCGGACAGCAGTCACAGATACACGGTGTCGTGGATCACGATTTCTTCGACTGGCCCCTCAACTGTGGCGAGCCTGGAACCGTGTGGATCGCAGCTCTCGCGAGACGTCTGCAACAGTTCGATTGGTCGAACGTAACGCATGACGTCATGAAGACGATCTACGAGTCGGTCATCGGTGTTGACACTCGAAAGCGGCTCGGTGAGTACTACACGCCTGACTTTCTGGCCGAAGCCATGATCGAAGAAGTTGTGACCGATCCTGCGCAGATGACGATCTTGGATCCCAGCTGCGGCTCTGGCACGTTCCTCTTTCACGCAGTGCGCGGCTACTTGGCGGCTGCCGAGCGCGCCGGCATCGCCAACGGAGAAGCTGTGGCAGGAGTTGCTCAGCGGGTCTTCGGCGTCGATGTGCATCCGGTGGCGGTGACGCTGGCTCGCGTCACCTATCTGCTCGCAATCGGCGCCGAGCGGCTGTCAGCGTCCGACAGAGGGCCGTTGAGAATTCCCGTGTTTCTCGGCGACGCGCTCCAATGGGGCCAACGCGGCGACATCTTTGCGTCAGAGACGCTCAACGTGACCACGAGTGACGGTGCGCACCTGTTTGCCGACCAGCTTCGATTCCCTCAGGCCCTCCTGGCCGATGCCGATCGGATCGACGCGCTCGTTTCTGACCTTGCGGAGACGGCCACGACACGCGAACCCAGCTCTCGTCCCACCGTCTTTGCTTCGATTGCGAATCGACATGGTCTCTCTGAAGCGGATGCCGTCACCGTGCGCGCCACCTTCGAGGCCATGTGCCGCCTTCACGACGAGCGCCGCGACCACATCTGGGGCTACTACGTCCGCAATCTGGCACGCCCCGCTTGGCTGGCGCTGCCGGACAATCGTTGTGATGTCTTGATCGGCAATCCGCCGTGGCTGGCGTACCGGCATATGACAGAGTCCATGAAGCTGATTTTTCGCGAAATGTCGACCACACGTGGTCTGTGGTCGGGCAGCCATGTCGCGACGCATCAGGACCTCGCCGACTTATTCGTCGTCAGGACCGTAGAGCAATACCTGCGGGACGACGGGCACTTGGCGTTTGTCATGCCGGCCGGAGTGCGAACGAGGGCACAGTCGGAGGGGCTTCGCTCAGGTCGGTACGCGGTCGGGAAGAGTGACAATGTGTGCATCAACTGGCGAATACCTTGGGAGCTGTCGGACATCAGCCATACCTTTTTTCCTCGTACAGCGTGCGTCGTGTTCGGCACCAGATCTCGTGAAGGCCAGACGCTCGCTCCCCAGTTCGAGCGGTGGACAGGCAAGCTGCACAACCCGAACGCCGATTGGGACTCCGTCCGCGCCGCCCTCTCGCGCACGGTTCAGGTTGACGAATCTGTCGAAGCAACCCAGCCGTTGTCGCCCTACAAGCCGATATTTCGAAACGGGGCCAACATTTACCCCCGTCTCTTGACGACCGTCAAGCCAGACGTGGCACCGCCGCTCGGCGACGGGTCCGGCCGTCGGGCCGTGCGCTCGGACCGTGGGATATATGCCAAGTATGCATGGAAGACACTACCTGATTTACGCGGAGTAGTGGAGCAGGAGTTTGTGTTTCCTCTCCTGATGGGTGAGTCGGTCCTTCCATTCATGCAACGGCAGCCGATGGAAGCGCTGCTCCCGTTCGACGGAAGAAAAATGTTGAACGACGCGGATATCGACGTTCATGAAGGTCTCGCACGCTGGTGGCAGGCAGCGACATCTCTCTGGGATGAGCACGCCGTCTCATCACTGAGCTTGCAGGAGTCATTGGACCATTACGGCAAGCTCTCGTCGCAATACCCCCTCTCGGGAATACGAGTCGTATGCGCTGTCTCGGGCATGCACGTCACAGCATGCCGAGTGACTGCCTCGGATGCGCTGGTCGAGCATCAACTCGACTGGGCACCGATGCGTTCAGCGGAAGAAGCCCAGTATCTGTGCGCTGTCCTGAACAGCGCAGCTGTCACCAAGGCCGTTGAGCCGTACATGGTCTCGGGAAAGGGAGGCGGCCGCCACATCGGGTCGCACCTCTGGAAGCTGCCGATACCTCTCTACGACAGCCTCAACCACCTGCATCGCAATCTGGCATCTCTCGGTGCCGAAGCAGAGCGATTCGTGGCAAGACTCGAAATTCCGGAGATGAAGGCCCACGGCAGAATGCGCGCCCGAGTCAGAGAGAGCCTCGCATCGAGCGATCTCGGCCCCAAAATCGAGCAAGCCGTCGCGGAACTCTTCAAGATGCCGCTTCCTGCGTGACGAGGGCGCACTACGGCAGGATGGGCGTGGCTTCCATGTAGCCGGGTTCGAGGAACTCGACGTTCGGCGTGACGCGGGCCAGCTCGGCCGCGATGGACGACGTGTCGGTGGGCACTGAGAAGCCCGGCAGCCAGTTGTCGTGGTGTCCGAGAATGACCTTGCGGGGCCGCAGCAGGTCGGCTTGGCGACCGATGAACTGTGCCAGCGAGCCCTGGATGGGCTCGCCGTCGATGTTGCCGCGGCCGGCCGCCGCGAGAATCGCCACATCGGGACGGAGGTCGCGCATCACGCCGGACCAGTGTCCCGAGGTGTCCTGGAACAGCACTGAGCCGTCCGGCGCCTCGATCAGGAACAGCAGCGCTCCCCCGTCGCCCCGGTCGCTGTGGCCGGCAGCCGACGCAGCGATGTGCGCGCTGGTGTCGGCATCGACTTCAGTCGCGAGGTACTTCATCAACTCGGCGAAGCGCTGCTGCTGCTCCTGCCAGGTCACCCCGAGATCGCCCAGGCAGACGTGGTCGGGCTGGTCCATCTGGGTGTGCGACCAAACGCAGGAGTGCTGGCTGGGATACACCGACACCCGCACGCCCGCTCCCCGGTCTCCACGAGCGAGATCCACCGTCTCGCCGCCCGCCACGCAGATCATCCGGTCCTCGGGGATTCCCGCCTCGGCCATGACCCGCACCGACTCGTAGGACGCAACGAGGGTGGCGTCGGTGTTGGCCACGATGCGCTCGGCCCCGTAGAGATGGTCGAAGTGCGAATGGCCCACCAGCACCCAGTCCGCTTCGGTGACATCGTCAGCGGTCAGGCCCGGCCCCACAGCGTTGCCAGCCCGGTCGATGTAGGCGTCGAGAAAGACCGTGAGGCCGGCCGTGCGCATCCGGAACGTCGCGCACCCGTACCAATCCAGCGTCGTAGCCATGCCCTGGACCCTATTCGTCCGCTGGTGGCGGCTCCGTTGCCGGTCTCGATGCGTCGCCCCGACCGGCGAAGAGGGCTTCTAAGCGCGCGACGCGTTCGCGCACCAGCACGATCTCATCGCGCTGATGGTCGATGCGTCCGCCGAGCAGCGCTCCCTGATGATCGATGCGGCCTGCCAAGTGGAGCGTGGTCGCCAAGACGGCGCTCAACATCGTGCCCACGATGCTCGCAGCGGCCACCAGCACGACCCACGCGTCGACCACGATTGGAGTGGCAGCGAGGACTCCGGCGAACATGGCTCCACCATAGAACTTTTGCTGCTGGACATCGTGCCGAATTTTCGACAACCGCGAGCGTCGGGCACACTGGCGAAGCTATGGGCGGCTTGCGTGCAGCGATGCGTCACACCAGAGTCGCCATCCTTGCCATCTCGGCACCGGTGCATGCCGTGCTGAGCCGACGCGCCGACAGGAATTGCCGACCTTGGACCCGCCGCTTCGCCCCGCTGACGCTGCTGGTCATGGCGCCGCTGGCAGATGGCTGCGCGGCATCTGAAGGTGACGTTGATGGCGCCAACCGCTCGGGCGCAAGCGTCAGCGGCGCAACAACGCTCGAAGGCAGCCTGCACGTCCTGGTGGCTGCGTCACTGTTGCCAGTCGCCGAGGTGCTCGCTGGTGACTTCGAAGCGCTCCATCCGGGAGTGGATGTGCTGATCGCGGGCGCCGGGAGCTCGGCACTGCGAGAGCAGGTGCTCGCCGGCGCGCCGGCCGACGTGTTCATTCCCGCCGACCCGAGTCATCTGCAGGTGGTCCGCCAGGAGGTCGGCATCAGCGGCGAGCCCGCTGTCGTGGCTCGCAACTCGCTGGCGCTGGCCGTGCCGGCAGGCAACGACGCCCGGGTGACATCGCTCGCCGACCTGGCCCGGCCAGAGCTGCTGATCGGATTGTGTGCCGCCGAAGTGCCGTGCGGCACCTATGCGCGGGCAGGCCTGTCCCGTGCCGGCATCGAGCCTGTGCCCGACACCGATGAGCCCAATGCGCGCGCTCTGGTCACCAAGTTGGCCGCCGGCGAACTGGACGCCGCCGTGGTGTACGCGAGCGACGCAAGCACTGTGGCCGGCATCGAGAGTCTCGGCTGGGGCACCGGTTCAGCGCCTGAGGCGGTGTACGAAGCCGCCGTGCTCGCGGGAGCGCCCAACATCGGGGCGGCAGAGGCGTTCGTGGATTTCTTGGATTCTGCTGCCGCGCGAGACGCGCTTGCCTCCCACGGTTTTGGGGCACCATGACCGGCACGACCACCTCCACCAGTGCCCCTGAGTCTCCCCGTCGGTCGGCGCGCCGGTTGGCGCGTGACCTGCCGCCGTGGCCGGTCGCGCTGCTCGCTGGCATCGGTGTCGTGCTGTTCGCCCTGCCGCTTGTGGGACTAGTTGCACGCGCGCCATGGACCGGCTTGTGGACGCACCTGTCGAGCAGATTCGTGGTGGACGCGGCCGTGCTCTCGGTGGTGTCTTCGATCGCTGCCGCGGCGGTTGCCGCGCTGGTCGGCGTACCGCTGGCATGGGTGCTCGCGCGGGTGTCATTCCCGGGCCGCTCGGCAATTCGGGCGCTCGTGACGCTGCCGATGGTGCTGCCGCCGGTGGTGGGCGGCGCTGCGCTGCTGTTCGCACTCGGGCGTCGGGGCGTGGTCGGCGGGCCGCTGCACGATGCCACCGGCCTGCTGCTGCCGTATTCAATCTGGGGCGTCATCCTGGCGAACGCCTTTGTGGCCACCCCGCTCGTGATCTTGACCGTCGAGGGCGCCCTGAGGAATCTCGACCGTCGCTACGAGCACGCGGCCGCCACGCTGGGCGCATCGCGGCTGCGGGTGCTGTGGAGGGTGACGCTTCCCATGATCGGGCCTGCGCTCGGGGTCGCGGTGGTGGTGGCGTGGGCGCGAGCCCTGGGCGAGTTCGGCGCAACCGTCACATTTGCCGGCAGCCTCGGCGGACGCACCCAGACGCTGCCGCTGGCGGTGTTCGTGGCGCTGGAGTCGAACCGGGATGCGGCGGTGGCCATCAGCCTGGTGCTCGTCGCGCTGTCGCTGGGCCTGCTGATCGCCCTGAGCGACCGCTGGTGGCCGAGCCGATGAGTTCCGACGACTCCGGCGCGATGAGCGCCACGAGCAACGCTGCCGGTGGGCTGCAGGCTGACATCCAACTGCGGCGCGGCGAGTTCGAGCTGGACGTGTCGCTGAGCGTCGAAGCGGGCGAGACCGCTGCCCTGCTCGGGCCCAACGGCGCCGGCAAGTCCACGATCGTGGCCGCGATCGCCGGGTTGCTGCCGCTCGACGGCGGCGTGGTACGGCTTGCCGGCAGGGTCCTCGACGATCCCGCTGACGGCGTCTTCGTTCCGCCCGAAGGGCGCCGCATCGGCGTGGTGTTCCAAGACCAAGTGCTGTTCGGGCATCTCAACGCGCTCGACAACGTGGCGTTCGGCCTGACATCGCGCGGCATGCGCCGGGCGCCCGCTCGCGAGCTGGCACAGGACTGGCTGGATGCCATGGACCTCGGCGAACTGGGCCATCGACGGCCGCGTGCGCTGTCGGGCGGCCAGCGCCAACGGGTGGCGCTCGCCCGCGCTCTGGCCTGCGAGCCCGACCTGCTGGTGGCCGATGAACCGCTGGGCTCGCTGGACGTCACCGCCCGCAACCGGCTGCGGCGCAACCTGGCCGCCCATCTCAGCAGCGGGCGCAGCGGCGGCACTGCGTTGCCTGCGGCCCCGCGTCACGGCGCGGGCGATGTGCCGCGCCTGCTCATCACCCACGATCCCACCGACGCGTTCGTGCTTGC
The DNA here is from genome assembly GCA_022824805.1 of Acidimicrobiia bacterium. Taxonomy (GTDB): domain Bacteria; phylum Actinomycetota; class Acidimicrobiia; order Acidimicrobiales; family Poriferisodalaceae; genus Poriferisodalis. The sequence continues at coordinate 8,131 of JAJDZE010000050.1, forward strand.
CGATCGCGTGCACATCCTCGAGGACGGCCGGCTCACCCAATCGGGAACGCCCGTCGAGCTGCGACGCTCTCCGGCGACCGCGTACGCCGCCGATCTGTCGGGCATCAACCTGGTGCGCGGCACCGCACGCGACGGCGAGATCAGCGTGACGACCGACAACGCCACGCCGTCGCAGCCCGGCCGCCACCCCGCTGTGGTGCTGCACGCGGCCGATACGTCGATGTTCGGGGCGGTCTTGGCCACCATCCACCCGCGGGCCATTGCCCTGCACCGGGAGCGGCCCAGCGGCAGCCCCCGCAACGTCTGGCGCACGACCGCCGAAGCGGTCGAGCCGCTGGGCGACATCACCCGCGTACTGCTCGGCTCGCCCCTGCAGCTCACGGCCGACATCACACCAGGGGCCGCTCACGAACTCCTGATCCGACCCGGCACCACCCTGTGGGTGTCCGTCAAGGCCACCGAGGTGGAACTCGCCCCCGACGCCCGCGACTGATCAGTCTGAACGTCTGACGGAAACCCACCCCTTGCGGGCGCCGGGGCGGTCGTCGAAGTCGGCGGCGTAGCGATCGAAGAACCCGGGATCGGCCGCGGCCGCAGCAGCGGCGATGTCGTCGCCGGCGATGGCGGCCTGCCAAGCGTCAATCAGCCGATCTTCGGCCTCGTAGTCGAAGCGGTCCACAATCGAGCGTTCCATGGCGCCGCCGGGCGCCGGGTGATTCTCGTCACGGGCCAGCCAGCGCGCCGTGTCGGTCAATCCCTGCACCGGATCCACGACATCGCGATACCCAAGCTGGTAGATCGCCTTGTCGCAGTTGATGACACGGTGATGCGGTGTGCTGCGCTGGGTGAAATGGTGCGACACCGCTGCGTACTCCCAAGGGATCGAAACGATCTCGAAGCTGTGGTCCAGCGCCGCAGCAATGATCTCTACCCACTGCAGCAGCGTCGGCGTCCACTCGTCGGACACGTTGTACGCCTGGCCCGACGAGCGTGCCCCGGCATCGACGGTCGCCAGCACCATCGCTGCAGCATTGCGGGCGTCAGCACACCCCTGCAACGTCACGCCCCCGTCGGGCAGCACGATGCGGGTGCGGCCATCGAGCACGCGGCGCACGATCTTCCACTCGCGCGGGCTGATCTGGCCGGGCCCGTAGATCCACGGATAGCGCAAGTGCGACGCCGTGGGGTGCTCGCGGAACACGACGAGCTCGGTGTTGGCGATCTGGCGCACCTTGTTGTTGACACGGAACTCGGGCGGCTCGTCGGAGACCAGGCGATCGTGCTCGCGCGTGGGCACTCGCATGCCGGCCGGCCACAGTGCATCGGCATCGCCCCAGCCGCTGTAGACGGGGAAGCCGCCGATGCTCACAAACTTGGACACGCGACCGGCCATCACCCGGGCGATCTCTCGCAGCCGGCCGTACATGACCACCGACAGGTCATAGGTGGCCGAGCCGATGGCAGCGGTGAATTGGTCGACATCGAACGGGTCGGTGTGGATGTGCTCGACGAGATCGGTGATCTCATCGACCTCGTGGCGTCCCGTGTGCAGGATCGTCACTCGGTAGCCGCGCTCCAGCAAGCCCTTCACCACGTGGGGTCCGGTTGGGCCGGTGCCGCCCACAACCAAAGCTGTCTGCTCGCTCACGACCGCTGAATCTAGGACGGGAGCCGGTGAAGCTGGCCTCATTCGCCGGTACGCTCCCGCAACGATGAGCGCGAGCGTCAGCGGAACCGGGTCATGAGCGAGTACAGACGCGGCACCCGGGTAGTAGTCAACGAAGACCTCCCAGGTGTCCCCGAAGGTACGCCGGGCAAGTGCGGCCGGGGCCTCGGCTTTGCCATCAAGCGCTACCGCGTGCGCTTCGACAACGACGTCGAAGTCATCTCGGTGGCCCACAGCAAGCTGGTGCCCGAGGATGAGTGGCCGCAATTCTTGGCCAAGCGGGCTCGCGAAGAGATCGAAGCCGCCCGGGAACGAGCGCGCATCGCTGAAGCCCGCGCCGCTGCTGCCGAGTCGCGCGGGCTGCCGGCAGCGAGCACCGGCGAACCGGCGGCACCCGCCGAGGCCGGGGCGGCAGATGCACCCGCGCCTGAGGCACCGGCCGCCGATGACGGCGGAGCGGATCCCCGACTTGCAGCGATACTCGCCCGTTCCAAGTCCGCACGCGAGGCAACCGGTGTCCCGGCCCCCGAGAGCAGTCCGGCCCCAGCGGCGGAGAGCGCAGCTGCCGAGCCGACACCGGCGCCCGCAGCCGAACCCGCTGCACCCCCGTCGGCACCTGCAGCCGCGCCGGGCCGTTCAGCGCCGCCGTCTGGTCCCGAACGCGTCGAGATACCGGAGTTCGTGCCGGGCCCGGAGGTCGATCCCGACTACGCCCCGGCGGCGAATCGGGTGAGCGAGCTCATCTCCGAGACCCGCAAAGAGGGCTGACCGGTCGCTCGGGCCACGGCTGCGCCTTTCGGCTCAGCCTCTTACGCGGCGGGCGGCGGGAAGGGCTCAGGGTCGGCGAAGCGCCGCACCACGTTGGCCGTGATGCGTGCGATGTCATTGTCGTAGCCATCTCGGGCCAGCGCTCCGAACCACGAGATCGAGCCCACCGAGAACACCGCCCCGCCGTTGGGTGTCTCGTAGAACACCATGTCGGCGCGCACCATCGGATCGGGCGTCGGGAAGAACACCGAGCCTTCGAACTCTTCCTTCGTTCGGAGCATGTCAGGCCCGAACGTCGTCGCCGAGGCCAGCACCACGGCGTGACGGGGCGATCCCAGCCGCACGTCATAGCGGTCCAGCTCCTGGCCTGCTGCGCCGCCGCCCAACCCCGATGTACCGATGCGCTCGCCCGGGACCCCGTCGAGGATCCACGCTGCCCGTGAGTCGTCCACCCCGGGATCGCGGACGAAATAGGTGGCCTTGTCGAACCCCTGCGCGGCGAAGCCGATGCCGCAGATCTCGTTGGGCGCTCGCCCCTGGCGCCGCCACATCCCGCCGTACTCGCCGCCCCAGGCGTGATAGCTCTCCCCCGGCCCGGTCTGCCAGTTCCGCACGCCGTCCTCGGCCCGGCGCAGCTCGATCGCGCCCGGCCAAGCGTCGCTGAACGCCACCTTCCAATAGAAGCCGTTGCCGCCCAGGTACATGAGCCGCCCGCCGTTGCGCTGCCACTCGGCCAGCGCGTCCAGCATGGCCGTCGACCAGTACTCCGGGTGGCTTCCGGTCACCAGCACGCGGTAGGGCGCGATGGCTTCGACGCCCTCGAAGTGCAGATCCTCGTCGGTGACGATGTCGTGGCCGACTTCGACGTGCTCGAGGAATGCGTTGATGTCGGTGTCGGGCGTGAAGTTCCAGCCGTCGGCCCCGGGTCGAAGGTTGAGCACCGGCCTGCGGCGCGAGCTGAACATGACACCGCTGCCGTCAGGGTGCTTCTCGTAGTGGCTGAGACCCAGCTCGGGATGGTCCCGGACGTAGGCATGCTCGGGTCGCAGTCGAGTCCGGGTTGACATGAAATCTGCCCCGTCGATGAGCATCCGATGATTGGCGTAGGCCATGTAGGTGGCTGTCGGCATCAGCAACGCCACGTCGGCGCTGCGGGCACCGCGTGCGGGGCGCACGAAGAACGGCACCCGATCTTCACCCGCGTCGCTGCGCACCCGGAAGGCGTAGATGCCGCTCGGCAGATCATCGGGCAGCGTTGCCTCCACGGTGCTCTGCCAACCGGCGTCGTGCAGATCGTCGTGATGAAAATGCACCGCGTCGAAATGCGGTGGATGGCTGGCCCACGAGTGCGCCGTTCCGTCCCACGCAGGACCCGTAATGGAGCGTGTCGGCAGTTGGTGCAGCACGATCGGCCCGAAGGCAGCATCGTCGGCGGCCACGCTTCGACCGGCCATGTCTGCAGAGAGATCCCACGACACGACGGCCTCACCGGTCCGCAGCATCGGTCGTGCCAGCCGTCCGTCGAAGCGCTCTCCCCCGGGCCCCGCCGCGAGCCACAGCTCGGTCAGGGCGAGGTCGCCCGCGCCGAGCGGCGCCGTCATGCGTGCTGCGCCGCCGATGCCGTGCCGGGACACGCCGTCATGTGCCGATCCGGCCAGCTCCGCCTCCAGCTTCGAGACCGTCAGGTTGCTCAGCCGGCTTCCCTCCACCGCATCGCGACCCGGAGAATCGGAGACTGCGGTGGTCACCGCTGCGCTCAGGGTGCTCGCGTCGAGGTCCAGCTCGACATCGAGCAGATACCACCGGTTGCGCGTCAGCGGCATCTCGTCGACAACGACCTGGCACTCGCCGCCGAGCGCCGACGTCGACGCGACGGCGCAGCCCCCGGAAAGATCGAGTCGCAGTGCCTCGATCGGCGCCGAGCCCGGCGACGCGCCCGCGCCGTGCGCGCAGAGCGTCGCGATGCGCGCCGGCCGATCCGGCAGGGTGGGCATCAGCCAGACCCGGAGGCCGACACGGCGCACACCGGGCATGCCGTCCAATGCCGCGACACCGTACGAGCCGGGAGTGAGCGGCTGCTCGTCGAGCGTCACCGACCAGCTGCCAGCCGCCGGGGCCGGTCGCTCGTCGAAGCCGGGTCCGTAGCGGGTCGGGTCACCGCAGACAATCCGGGTGATGTCAATCTCGGCGGGGCCGGGCTGGTGCGACGACGCCATCAGCGCGATGGGCTCGCCGGCACGCAGCGTCCACGGCTCGCAGTACCCGGTGACCTGCTTGGAGGGATCGGCACCGGAGGTGTCGGGCTCGTGCGATTCGGGCGCGGGTGACTCAGTCATGAGGTTGCTTCGGAGTTGCTCAGCGGGCTCGGCTGCGTGCAGAACTCAGCGCTGTGACCGGAACGTGTCGTAGTCGGTCACCGGCATGCCGTCGGCTCGCCAGCCGCCGAAGCCGGTCACGACGTGGCTGACCTTCTCGACGCCCATGTCCTGCATGGTGTCCGCGGACAGGGCCGAGCGGGCACCGCCGGCGCAGCACAGGATGAACTCCCGGTCCTCCAGGAATTCCTGCTTGGTGTAGGGCGAGTCGGGCGAGACCCAGAACTCGAGCATCCCCCGGGGCGTGTGCATCGAGCCCGGGATGGCGCCATCCCGCTGGAGCTCGCGCACGTCTCGAATGTCCACGATCAGCGCGCCCTCTTCGGTGACACGACGATGCGCCTCCGCCGGCGCGATGTTGTCGATACGGGTCTTGGCCTCGGCGACCATCTCGTTGACTGACTTGACGCCCATCGGTTCCTCCTCGTGGCGCTGCGACTGTGCTCGTTTGGCAGTCGCCGCCGCTTCGCAACGAACGCAGCGGGACGCCACCGTGCAGTTTCCCCGACGCGAGCGCCTGAGTCCACTCGATGCCCCGCTCTGCACTTGGAGAGGACGGACGCTGGCACACTTGCCGCGGTGACAGCGCCGCTCCGGACGCCGCCAGGCCGCTTGTGTCTGGGCATCGACACCGGCGGCACGTTCACCGACGCCGTCGTGTACGACCACGGTACCGCTCAGGTCATGGCAGCGAGCAAGACGCCGACACGGCACGACGATCTCTACGGCTGCGTGGTCGAGGCGATGACGAGCGTGCTGGAGGGCGGTCGTGGCGTTTCGGCCGACGCCGTCAGCGCGGCCGACATCGGCCTCGTGGCGGTCTCCACGACGCTGGCCACGAACGCGCTGGTCGAGGGCGCGGGCAGACCTGCTGCGCTCGTGGCCATCGGGTTCGAGTCCGAGACGCTGGCCCGCGTCGGGCTGCGCACCCGCAGTGGCGCGGCGCCGGGCGCGCAAGCCCGCATGTCCACCGGCGAGGGCGGGCGTGATCGGCTGACTGGCAGCCTCGCGTCGGCGCCGGTGGTGGTCGTCGGCGGCGGTCACGGCGCTCACGGCGACGAACGCGACCCGCTCGATCTCGACGAGCTCGCTCGCGGGCTCGACCGCATCGATACGCCGGTCGAGGCATATGCCGTCGCGGCGCAGTTCAGCGTCCGCAATGCCGCCCACGAGCTTCAGGCTCGAGATGCCATCCACGACCGCACCGGCAAGCCGGTGACCTGCAGCCACGAACTGTCCCCACGGCTCGGCGGACCTCGCCGAGCGGTGACGACGCTGCTCAACGCGCAGCTCATCTCGATCACCGCCCGCTTCACCGAGGCGATCCGGGCAGCAATGGTGTCGCTCCAGCTCGACGCCCGCCTCATGGTGGTCCGGGGAGACGGCTCCCTGGTCTCGGCCGATTTCGTGACGCAGCGGCCCATCGAGACCGTGCTGTCAGGTCCCGCGGCCAGCGTCATCGGTGCCCGTCACCTCGCGAGATCGTCGAGGTTTGGGCAGGAAACGCTCGACACTGGCAGCTTGGTGGTCGACATCGGCGGCACCACCACCGACATCGCCGCGATTCGCAACGGCGCCGCCGTTGCAGCGGACGGGGGCGACGACGCCGACAGGGCCACCGTGGGCGGTCACGCCACCATGGTCACTGCACTGCCGACCGTGACGGTGGGCCTCGGCGGCGACAGCGAGATCCGGATCCCCGCTGATGGGATCCGCGGCGAACTCGCTGTCGGACCGCGCCGAGTGGTGCCCCTGTGCGTCGCCGCCCAGCGACATCCAGATGTGGTGCTGCCGATGCTGCGACGGCAGCTAGAGGCCGAGCGACCGCTTGCCGAGTTCGGGCAGGTGCTGCTGCGCGCAGCAACCGGGGCGCCAGCCGAGGAAGCAGCCAGTCGCACAGGCCAGAACAGCCTCGACAGCGAGATCATGCGACTCATCGACGGCGCCGACGGCGCACTTCCGCTGGAAGCCCTCAAGCGGTCGGCCCGTTGGCGCAGCGCCCTCGAGCGGCTCGAACGCAGCGGCCAAGTGCGGCGCGCCGCACTGACGCCGACCGATGCCTGCGTAGTGCTCGGTTTAATCGATGCTGAGGCCGGGGCCCGAGCGGCCCGTGAACCCGATTCCCTTGAGCAAGAGAAACAAGAGCAGAGGGCACCGTGGGATGCGGCGGCCGCCCGAGCCGGTGCCGAGCTGTTCAGCCGACAGCGCGACCGCTATGGCGTTGACGTCGGTACCGGCGCAGTCGATCTCTGCGGGCGGGTCATGAACATCGTGCTGCGGGGCGCCACCGAAGCACTGCTCAGCGTCGCGCTCGGCGCAGACGGAATAGCCCCGGGCGAAACCAGACGGCAGCTTGCACAGGCCGCGCTTGACCGCCGACGTCAGGAGTTGGAGAGCGCCGCCGACGAACTGCCCGGTGACGCCGCTGACGGACGCCCCGCCAACCCGCTGTGGGGTTTGCTCGAATCCGGCGAGTCAGCGAGCGTCCCGATTGCGGAGCATGCCCCCCCGGCGCCGCCCGATCGCGCTCCGCTCGCGCGCATCGATGCCGGTGTGGGGGCTCCCATCGTCGCCATCGGCGCCCCGGCCGCCACGTATGCGCCGCTTGTCGCGGCACTGCTCGGCACTGCGGCCATCGTTCCGGACTATGCCGAAGTGGCGAACGCCGTCGGCGCAGCGGTCGCCCGCGTGAAGATCACCAAGCAGATCACCGTGACCGCGCCGCGCCGCGGCAGCTACCGGGCCCACTGGGGCGACGACCCGCCGATCTGGCACAGCCTCGACGACGCCCGCGAGTGGGCGACCGCCCAAGCGTCTGAGGCTGCCCAGGAAGAGGCTGCCGCTGCGGGCGCCAGCGACGCTGTGGTCACCGTCGACTGGCAGACTCGCACCGCTCCGGGCAACGGACGCGAACTCTTCGTGGAAGCAACGCTGCGGGTCACCGCCGCCGGCCGACCGCTGCAGCAGTGACCGGCTGCTCAGCCTCTGAGCACTCACTCTTGGGGCGGGGCGGAAGCGTGAACCAGCCTGCCCTCGGTGCGACAGGCGGTCTCGAGGGTGCTGAGCCGCTGCACATCGGGAATGGGGCGTGCCGTGACGGGGTCGTCGGCGAATGCTGCCTCCAGCGCCGCAGCGACGCCGAGCAGCCGCCGGTCGCTGTAGCTCGGCCCGACGATCTGCAGGCCGAACGGCGTGCCCTGGCCGTCCAATCCGCACGGCAGCGCCGTGGTGGGGTGGCCCACGACGGTGAGCGCTGCCGACAGCCCCAGCCACGCCATGTAGTTGCGGACGGGCTGGCCGTCGATCTCGGCGGGGTACAGCTGGTGCCAGTCGAACGGGGGCACGCTGACCCCCGGGCAGATCAGCACGTCGAACTCGTCGAACAGCGCATCGGTGGCCCGGTACAACTCCACCTGGCGCCGGCGGGCCTTGGCGATGTCGAGCACCGTGGTGTTCAGCGCTTCGTCGTAGGTGGCCCGGATATTCGGGTTGAAGCCACCGTCAGAGGTCTGGGCAGCAGCCCCGGCAGTGTCGGGGTCGAACTTGTGAATGCTGCGGTGATAATTGGTGGCGAAGATGTCCGAGCGGAGCTGCCAGTCGACGTCGAGCGCATCGCTCAGGTCGATGTCGGCCTCGTCGACTGAGCCGACGATCCCGGCGAGTCGTTCGACGCGGTCCTCAAAGACAGCCCGCACCGCTCGAGACACCAGCAGCCCGCCCAGGTCGGCGCTGGCACCCACGCGCAGCCCGGCCACGTCGACCTCAGGCAGATCTGCGAATGCAGCAGCGTCCAGCGGAAACGCCATGGGGTCGCGCCGGGCGGCGCGGTCGCGGCCCGCGATCACCGACAACAGCAGCGCCGCGTCGGCAACGGTGCGGGCCATCGGACCCTGCACGCTGTAGTTGGTGCGGCCGATCGTGCGCTCGTCGTGAGCCACCGTGCCGGGCGTGGAGCGGTGGGCGACCACCCCGCAATACGAGGCCGGGATGCGCAGGCTGCCGCCGTGATCCGACCCCGTGGCAAGCGGCGCCATGCCGCACGACAGCGCAACGGCTGAGCCGCCAGAGCTGCCGCCGCAGGTCAGCGACGGCTCGAACGGGTTGCCGGTGGCGCCGAACAGCCGGTTGACGGTGTTGGCCCCGATGCTCAGCTCGGGCGTGTTGGTCTTGCCGATGATGACGGCGCCGGCTGCCCGGACGCGCGCCACGATGCCGTCGTCGACGGTCGGCACGTTGCGCGCGAACGGCACGGCGCCGTAGGTGGTCGTCAACCCCGCAGTCGCCTGGATGTCCTTGATCGCCACCGGCAGGCCCGCAAGCGGGCCCATGGGCGCCCCCAGGGCGCGGGCATCGTCCGACGCCTGTGCTGTCGACCTCGCTGCGTCGTCGTCGCGAACGACGAGTGCGTTCACGGCGCTGTCGGTTGCATCGACCCGCGCCAAGCACGACTCGAGCAACTCCACTGCCGACAGCTCGCCGGCTGCCATCAGCTCTCGTGCACTTGTCGCGGTGAGGTCGCACGGCTCGGCCATTCCCGGAGCGTGGCACATCGCCGCACCTCAGGCCGCACTGGACCGGCATCGGTAGTCTCTGCGCCCATGAGCAGCGGGGATGGGCTGAACTCGAACGGCCAAGATCCAAACGCACACGACGTGGTCGTGGTGGGCGCCGGCTTCGCCGGCATGTACGCGCTCCACAAGCTGCGCGGGCTCGGCTTCGACGTGGTGGTGGTTGAGCGAGCAGACGGCGTGGGCGGCACCTGGTACTGGAACCGCTACCCGGGCGCCCGGTGCGATGTCGAATCGATGCAGTACTCGTACTCGTTCGACCCCGAGCTCGAACAGGAGTGGGAATGGTCCGAGCGCTACTCGGGCCAGCCCGAGATCCTGCGCTACGCCAACCACGTCGCCGACCGGTACGACCTGCGGCGTGACATCCATTTCGAGACGACGGTCGAGCGTGTCGATTGGGACGACGCCGGCAACCAGTGGCGTCTTCAGACTGATCGGGGCCTCTACCGGGCGCGCTTCGTGGTGATGGCCACCGGCTGCCTCTCGACGGCGAACGTCCCCCAGTTCGACGGCGCTTCGACGTTCGAGGGGCCGACGTATCACACCGGCCGGTGGCCGCACGAAGGTGTCGACTTCAGCGGCATGTCGGTGGGAGTGATCGGCACGGGCTCATCGGCCATCCAGGCCATTCCCGTCATCGCCGCCGAATGCCGAGAGCTGACGATCTTTCAGCGCACGCCCAACTACTCGGTTCCTGCCCGCAACGAACCGCTCGACCCGGCTGAGCAGGCTCGCTGGAAGGACAGCTATCGCGAGCTGCGGGCCAAGATGGCAGAACAGAACGCGGCCATGGTTCAGCGACTGCCCGACAGCGAAGACCTCGCCAAAGAAGCCAGCGACGAGTCGTTCAACGAGCGGATGCAAGAGCGGTGGGAGGTGGGCGGCTTCACCTTCTACCGGGCATACGGAGACGTCGCACTCGACGCAGAATCCAACGGCCGGGTGGCGGAATTCGTCCGCGGCAAGATCGCCGAGATCGTCGACGATCCAGAGACTGCGGCCAAGCTCACCCCGCACAACACCATCGCCTGCAAGCGCCCCTGCCTCGACACCAACTACTACGAGACGTTCAACCAGCCGCACGTGCGGTTGGTCGACGTGTCGGACTCGCCCATTGAGCGCATCTCGGCAGTCGGCGTCGTGGTCGACGGCCAGGAGTACCCGGTCGATGCGCTCGTGTACGCAACCGGCTTCGATGCGATGACCGGCACGCTGCTGCGTATGAACATCACCGGGCGTGACGGCGTGCGGCTGGCCGATCACTGGGACGCCGGCCCGCGTACCTACCTCGGCTTGGGTGTGACGGGCTTCCCGAACATGTTCACCGTGTCCGGTCCAGGCAGCCCGTCGGTGCTGACCAACATGATCCCGTCCATCGAGCAGCACGTCGACTGGATCTCGCGCTGCCTCGTCGAATTGCGCGAGCGCGGCACCGCCACGATCGAGCCCGAACCCGACGCCGAGGCCTACTGGGTCGACTACGTCAATGCCGTGGCCGACCTCACGCTGTATCCCACATGCAACTCGTGGTACCTGGGGGCGAATATTCCCGGCAAGACGCGGGTGTTCATGCCGCTGCCGGGCTTCCCGCCCTATGTCGAAGTGTGCGAGGACGTGGCGTCCGACAACTACCGCGGCTTCGCCCTGGCGTAGTCGCACACCTTCCCGCGGAGGCCTGCCGATGAGATTCACGCCAACAGAATTGACCGGTCCGGAGCTTGACCTGCAAGCCGAGGTTCGCGAGTTCCTGGCAAGCGAACTGCCCCCGGGCACCCACGAGCCGTGCCTGGGCATGGCGGCAGACCACGACCGGGAGTTCTCAGCCAAGATGGCCGCCCGGGGCTGGGTGGGCATGGCGCTGCCGTCGCGCTGGGGCGGCTCAGACCGCACCGCCGTGCAGCGCTTCATCGTGGTCGAAGAGATGCTGCGCTGGGGCGCGCCGGTGGGGCACCACTGGGTGGCCGACCGCCAGACCGGCAACGTAATCCTGAAGTTCGGCACCGATGAGCAGCGAGAGCGGTTCCTGCCGCCGATCTGCCGGGGCGAGCTGGGCTTCTCGATCGGCATGAGCGAGCCCGACAGCGGCTCAGACCTGGCCTCGGTGTCGACCCGGGCCGAGCGCGCCGACGACGGATGGGTGGTGAACGGCACCAAGATCTGGACGTCGAACGCCCACATGAACGACTGGTTCATCTGCCTGCTGCGCACGGCGCCGATGGAAGACGGCAACAAGCACGCGGGCCTGTCGCAGTTCCTGATCGACCTGCAATCGCCGGGCCTCGAGATCAGCCCGATCCCGTTCCTCGACGGCAGCCACCACTTCAACGAGGTGACGTTCCACGACGTGTTCGTGCCCGACATCAACGTGGTGGGCCAGCCGGGGATGGGCTGGCACCAGAACACCACCGAGATGGCGTACGAGCGCGGCGGTCCCGACCGCTGGCTGTCGCCGTTCTCGACCGTGGAGCAGCTGCTGCGCGAGGCGGCGGGCACGCCGATGGAAGATGCCGTGTCCGGCCTGTTCGGCGAGCTGGCGGCTCGCTGGTGGGGCATCCGGAACCTGTCGCTGTCGGTGGCGCGGCTGATCGACGAGGGCGAGGCGCCGTCGGTGGAGTCGGCGCTGGTGAAGGAGATGGGGACTCGCTACGAGCAGGAGGTCGTCGAGAAGCTGGTGCAGCTCATCGACGAGGAGTACTCGCCCGAGTCCGAATCGCTGTTCGAGCGGCTGCTGGCGCAGTGCGTGGTGACGTTCCCGGGCAACACGATCCGGGGCGGCACCATCGAGATCCTGCGCTCGGTCGCCTCAAAGGGACTTGAGGGGCTGCCGGCATGACTGTCAGAACTGCGCCCGAGCCCGTCGTGGTCGACGAGCTCATCACCGAGACGGCCGACCGGTTGTTCGGCGAGCTGTGCACACACGAAGCGGTGCAGGCCGCCGAGGACAACGGCGGCGCACCAGACATCTGGGAGGCGTTCTGCGAGACCGGCTTCGACCTCATCGCTGTGCCCGAGGCGGCAGGCGGATCGGGCGGCACGCTGGCTGAGGCCATCGAAGTGCTGCGACTGGTGGGCTACCACTCGGCACCGATCCCAGCTGCCGAGAACGGCATCCTCGGCGGCTGGCTGCTGGCCGAGGCGGGCCTCCAACGCCCCGACGGCCTGGTCACGGTGGTCCCGCCCCGAGTCGGAAGCGGCTTGCGCATGGCAAGCGACGGCCGATCAGCGAGCACAGGTTCGTCGGCGGGCGACGGCACAGCCGCCTGCAAGACCGACGCAGGCACCGGCAGTTGCACGATCGAGATCGACAACGACGGCAGTGCCCGCCTCAGCGGCACGGCGGAGCGGGTGCCGTGGGCACGCAGCGCCGAGGCAATCGTGTGCATCTGCGAGTACGACGGCACGTCGATGGTCGTGTCTGTTCCTGCTTCGGAGTGCACGATCACGCCGCTGCCGAACATGGCAGGCGAGCCCCGCGACACCGTCAGTTTCGATGGAGCCACCGCACGAGCGGCACCGGCCCCCGACGGTGTCGATGCCGACGCCCTGGCGCAGCGCGGCGCGCTGTCACGGGTGGCTTTGATGGCCGGCGCTATCGAGAAGATGTGCCAGCTCACCGTCAGCTACACCAACGAGCGAGTCCAGTTCGGCCGACCTGTGGCGCGCTTCCAGGCAGTCCAGCAGCACTTGGTCTGGGCCGCGCAGGACGCAGCGCTGGTGCGCATGGCCGCCGAGATCGCAGCCCGCGAAGCCACCCGGGGCGATGCGCCCTTCGAGATCGCCGCAGCCAAGCTCGTCGCCAACCAGGCAGCGGCCCGTGCCACCAAGGCCTGCCACCAGGCGCACGGTGCGATGGGCATGACCCAGGAGTACCCGCTGCACCACTTCAGCCGACGGCTGTGGAGCTGGCGCAAGGAATACGGCGCCGACGCCCATTGGTCGGCCGTGCTCGGCGAGATGGCCACCGGCGTCGGCGCCGAAGGCCTCTACCCCCTCATCACCAGCGGCACCGCCGCCCTGGCCTGACCCGCCCCCTACCCCACGGTTGACACCATCATTTCCTCGCGTGGCTCGGTGGGAATAGTCTTCATGATACCATTTTTGGTATCATGTGGGAAGTGGAGGTCGAAGATGAAGTCGAGTCGTGGCTTGACTCATTGCAACCACGAGAGTTCGCCACCGCTCTGGCCCATATCCAGCGACTGGAGACGCAAGGCAACAAGCTGCGACCGCCTGCAACGAGATCGCTGGGCGACGGTCTATTCGAGCTTCGATTCGACCTTCGAGGCGTTTCATGGCGCATCACGTTCCGATTCGCGTCTCGCGAGCGAATCGTGTTGCTTACGGTGTTTCGAAAGCAGCGTCGGCGTGAGCAGCCCGAGATCCGCAGAGCTCGAACCGTGATGCGACGGGGCGTTGCCTCCGAGGAAGGGGAGTCATCATGAGCAGATTGACCATAGACCAGATTGCCGAACGTCGTCTCGACGAGATGAGCGCCGAAGACAAGGCTGCATTCGAGGAGGGCCGTCAGGCCGTCGAGCTCGCCTTCCGAATCGGCAACTCCATCCGGGAACTCCGGGAGGCTGCAGGCTTGAGCCAGCGTGCGCTGGCACGGCGGATGAGAACGAGCCAGGCGCAGGTGGCCCGTGTCGAGGCGGGCATGGTTGCGGCGACGCTGTCCACATTGCAGCGTGCCGCTCAGGCGCTCGACGTCGTGCTCACCGTCGACTTCGCAGAGCGATCCGGCTTACACACCCCCGCCTGACGAACCCGACAGCTACTGGTGACGGGCGCCACCACCGAAGCGAGGAATGAACTCGATGCTTGAGGCACGGCAAGCTCTATTGGTGGTTGCGAGTGAGTTGAGTGTAGATGTCGGCGGCTGATTGCCAGTTGTGGAGTCGGCGCGGCATCCAGTTGAGGTTGTCCTCGATGACCGACAGCCGCAGCGGGTTCAGGTCCAGCGGTGTGCCTTTGGGCAGCCAGCGGCGCAGCAGCCCGTTGGTGTGCTCGTTGGTCGGGCGCTGCCAGGGTGCGTGGGGATCGCAGAAGAACACTTTGATGCCGAGGTCGTGTTCGATGTCGGCCCAGCGGGCCATCTCGCGGCCTTGGTCCCAGGTGAGGGTGCGCACGAGGTGTGCGGGCTGGCGGGCGAGCGTCGCGGTGACCGCTCGGGCGACCTGGGGCGCCCGGTAGCGGTGGGGCAGCGCGACGACCAAGGTGTGGCGGCTCGTGCGCTCGACGAGGGTCGCGGCGACGCTGCGGTTGTGGCTGCCGACGATCAGGTCGCCTTCCCAGTGTCGGGGCTCGCTGCGGTCCGCCGCGCCGGCAGGCCGTTCGCTGAGGGGCCGCCAGTTCCCCAAGGGACTGGCCTTTTGGGCATGGCAGCTGCGCGCACGCCGGCAAGGCTGACCCCTTCTGAATTTTCGATCTGTGTTCCCCAATTGCGACGGAAACCGATTCAACGCGAAGCTCAGTGCGTCTCCACTGAGGCATGACGAGGCAGTAGCTTTCAAGCTCGTCGCCAACCAGGCAGCGGCCCGGGCCACCAAGGCCTGCCACCAAGCGCACGGTGCCATGAGCATGACCCAGGAGTACCCGCTGCACCACCTCAGCCGACGGCTGTGGAGCTGGCGCAAGGAATACGGTGCCGACGCCCATTGGTCGGCCCTGCTCTGCAAGATGGCCACCGGCGACGGCGCCGAAGGCCTCTACCCCCTCATCACCAGCGGCACCGCCGCCCTACAGTGACTGGTGACAGGCACCCGAAGGGAGGTGGATGTGTCGCCCACGAACTCTGAGATCATCTTTGAAATCAGCGATGACGAAGTCGACGGCGGCTACTCCGCCAGCGCTCTCGGTTTCGGCATCCACACCCAAGCTGAGACCATCGAGGAAATCCGCGACAACATCCGCGAAGCAATTGAGTGCTACTTCGACGACGCATCGACCCGTCCCAGCGTCGTCCGGCACCTATCCCCGCGCTTGCAGCTTCCATAGGAGAGCTGCCTTAGGGCGCGAGTGCTGACAGCGGCAGGACGGACACCCCGTCGGGTCGGTCGTATCCGTAGCCGCTGGCAGTGATCACCACTTTGCGGGCTGGCGGGCCGGTGTGGGTCTGGTCGACTTTGGCGCACACCCGGTTCAGGGTGTCAGCGGCTTCGTCGATGGCGCCCATCGATCCGAGCTTGACCTCGACCGCCATCCACCGGCCGTCTCCGCAGTCCACG
>JAJDZE010000205.1 GCA_022824805.1 Acidimicrobiia bacterium
ACGCCGAAGTTCAGCCGGCCTTGGGAAATGTGGTCGAGCAGTGAGATGCGGTTGGCCAGCTCGGCAGGGTGGTAGTAGGGCATCAGGAAGCCGCCGGGGCCGATGCGGATGTTCTTCGTGCGCTGCAATGCAGCGAGCGTCAGCAGGTCCGGCGCAGGATGCGGCTCCCACTTGGCTGCATGGTGCTCGCCGATCCAGGCTTCGCCGAACCCGAACTCATCGGCCCATTCGATGACCTGCAAGTCCCACTCCCAGCCCTCGCGCAAGTCGCGCTCAGGCGGGTGGCTCGGCATCGTGAGCAATCCCAATTCCATCGTCATCCCCAGTCATGGTCAGCGGCGCCCCGAAACCTGCGCCTCGCTGGTCGCAACTTACTGCGGCCGCCGCAATGCGGCAGCAGTGATCGGAGAGTTGTCAGGACAGGCGCAGGCGCTGGCTCGTACATTCTTCAGGGCCGGGGTGTGAAGCGGATGGCGCGCAGGAGCTATGACGGCTGTGCCGATATCGCTGACGAGTCGTTGATCGGAGCGCACGATGCCAGTTGATCCGGATCGGGAAACGTGGAAGCCGGGAATGTCGTGGGAGGACGCGATCGCGGAGATCGCCTACCTCAAGGAGCTGGCGGCCGAGATGGGCGGGCCCGACCGCATCGACCGCCAGCATCAGGGCGGGCGCTACACGGTGCGTGAGCGCATCGCCAAGATGGCCGACCCGGGCTCGTTCATCGAGATGGGCGGCCTCATGGGCGGACCCGAATACGACGACGAGGGAAACATCATCGGCTTCACGCCCGGTGGCTACGTGATGGGTCTCGCCGAGCTCGACGGGCGGCCGGTGTCGATCGGCGGCGACGACTTCACGATCTCGGGCGGCAGCCCCCACAACGTCCACAAGATCCCGCACCAGTTCGCCCAGCCGCTGGCCATCACCTATGGGATTCCCTATGTGCAGCTGCGCGAGGGCGTCGGCCACAGCTCACGGTCTGACGAAGAGTCGGGCCAGATGGCGCTGCCGCAGGGCGACATGTGGTGGCAAGGCGTGGAGATGCTGACCAAGGTGCCGGTGGCTGCGGGGATCATGGGGTCGGTTGCGGGCTGGCCCGCCGCCGCGGCGCTCATGTCTCACTTCACGGTGATGGTGAAGGGCCATTCGCAGATCTTCCCGTCAGGGCCGCCAGTGGTGCAGCGGGCCACCGGCGAGGCGCTGTCGAAGGAGGAGCTCGGCGGGTACCGGATGCACGTGTACGAGAGCGGCCAGGTCGACAACGTGGCCGAGAGCGAGGAGGACGCGTTCGACCAGATCAGGCAGTTCCTCTCGTACTTGCCCAACACGACCGCGCAGGTGGCGCCTCGCGTCGACACGGGTGACCCGCCTGATCGCCGGCCCGAGGAGCTGCTGAACATCATTCCCACCAACCGGCGAGCGGGCTACGACGCCCGGGCGCTCATCCGCCATGTCGTCGACAACGGTGACTTCTTCGAAATGCGCCGTCACTACGCCGGGGCGATCATCACCGGCTTCGCTCGGCTCGACGGCTACAGCGTGGGCGTGGTCGGCAGCGACCCCATGCGGCTGGCCGGCGCCATGGACGGCGACGGCGCCGACAAGTACACGCACTTCGTAGACCTGTGCGACGCGTTCAACCTGCCGATGCTGGTCTTCTTGGACATGCCCGGATTCATGCTGGGATCTGCCGCAGAGCGCAAGGCCACCATGCGCCGGGGCGTACGGGCGCTGATCGCCTCATCGGAGGCGAGCGTGCCCAAGGTGGAGTTCAACGTGCGCAAGTCCTACGGCGTGGCCGCCGATGCGCCCAACAGCATCGGCCTGCCGCATGCGCTCAACCTGCGGTTCGGCTGGCCGGCGGGGGAGTGGGGTGGCATCCCGATCGAGGGCGGCGTAGCGGCGGCATACCGGCGCGAGATCGACGCGGCACCCGATCCGGAGGCGCATCGAGAGATGATCGAGGAACGGCTGCTGCGGCTCCGCTCGCCGTTCAAGGCAGCAATGCACGGCGACGTGGTCGACCTCATCGATCCCCGCGAAACGCGTCGCTTGGCCTGCACGTTCGTGAAGCTGGCCCAGCCGGTCCTCGAAGAGCTGGCCCGCCGCCCCAACAAGCGCGCCGTCCGCCCCTGACCCAACCAGGGGAGCGATACAGGAGCAAGGCACCGCGTTCGCCCAGTGGCCACCGCTCGGGCACGGTTAGCGTGACGCCGTGATTTCAGGAAACGGGCTCAGGTTCGGGTGGCTGTCGCCGTGCATCGGCAACCGGTGGAGCGATCACCGGCCGATCGTGGCTGACCAGGTGGAATGGCTCCTGCCCGAAGTGATCGGGCACTTCGATTCGCTGTGGATCGCCGATCACTTCTACGGATTCGATGCCAAGACCGACCCGTTCCTCGAAGCGTGGACCACGATCACCTGGTGTGCGGCTCGCTTGCCCGACGTGCAGCTGTGCCACCACGTGCTCGGACACGGCTACCGGCCGCCGGCTCTGACAGCGAAGATGGCGGCGACGCTGCAGTACTTGTCGGGTAACCGGTTCATCTTGGGCATCGGGGCAGGTTGGCGAGGCGACGAGTACGAGGCGTACGGCTACGAATTCCCCTCGCCCAAAGTGCGCTTTGCCCAGCTCGAAGAGGTCGTCACGATTTGCAAGTTGATGTGGACCCAGGACGACCCCAGCTTCCAAGGCGAGCACTACCGCATCGACGGCGCCGCAGCGCCGCCGCTGCCGGAGGTTCCCCCGCCGATCTGCATCGGGGCCTCGGGAGAGCAGATCGGCCTCAAGGTGGCCGCCCGCCACGCCGACATATGGAACACACCATGGCGGCGGGATCTCGAGTCGCTGAAGCGCAAGTGCGGCATCGTGCTCGAGGAACTCGACCGTCTCGGTCGTGACCCGGGTGGATTGGAGATGTCAACCACGGTGGAGCGGGCACTGCCCACGACCGACGACGAGTCTGCCGAGTACGCCGAATTCCTGGCTTCGCTGGTGGACGTGGGTATCCGGCACTTCGTGCTCGACTTCGGCAACCCCGACAGCGCGGAGCCCGCCCACCGCTTTGCCGAGCAGGTCATCGCCCCGCTGCGCGCAGGCGTCAGTTAGCAGATAGCTCGGGCAGAATCGTCCGCGGCTCGGCCCCTACGCGAAGGCGACGACGCTGGTACCGGTGAACTCCACAGCCACCGAGTCGCCACGACGTACTTCGGGATCGGGTCCGCAGCGCACGCGCAGTTGAGTGCCGTCGAGATTCGCCACGACCATCGAGTCGTGCCCGTAGAACTCCACCAGTTCGACTTCGGCTGTGGCGCCGTCGGCCAAGCGGAGTTGCTCCGGGCGCAGCATCACGTCGACAGTTCGCGCAGCGCCGTGCGATGCCGTCCCGTTGCCGCTCTCGCCGGCGGCGTTGCTGAGAGGGAGGCGTCCGAGCGGGGTGTGAGCGAAGCCATCCGAGGCACCGCAGCGCACCCATGATGCGGTGCCCACGAAATCGGCCACGAACGGATCAGCAGGCCGACGGTAGAGGCCGTCGGGCGTGTCCATTTGTGCGAGACGGCCCTCGCGCAGCACGCCCACCCGATCGCCCACGACGAAGGCCTCGTCTTGGTCGTGCGTCACGAACACGGCCGTGATGCCCAATTCGATGAGCAACCGCCGGACTTCGCTGCGAACGTCCTCTCGTAGGGAAGAGTCGAGATTGGAGAAGGGCTCGTCCAGCAGGAGCACGCCTGTGCGCGGTGCCAGCGCCCGCGCCAGGGCAACGCGCTGCTGCTGTCCCCCCGACAGCGTCGCGGGCATGCGTTCGGCGAAGCCGGCGAGTCCTACCAAGTCGAGTGCTTCGGCGATGCGGTCGGGCGTTCGTGTGGACCGTTCGAGCCCGTAGCCGACATTGCGGCCCACGGTGAGGTGCGGGAACAGCGCCCAATCCTGGAACACCATCCCGACTCGGCGTGATTCAGGTGCCACCCAAGTGCCACCACGTCCCGACGGGCCCGACACGAACCTGTCTCCGAGCTGAATAGTGCCGGCAAGCGGGCGTTCGAGCCCGGCGATCAGGCGCAGCAGCGTGGTCTTGCCGCATCCGCTGGGGCCCAGCAGTGCGATGGACTCGCCCGGCTCGACACGCAGCGACAAGTCGTGCACCGAGTAGTCGCCTCGGGCGCCATCGTTGGCCGGACCAGGCTCGTCGGGGGAACCGGCCGATGGAAGTTGGCCATAGGAATGCGTGATGCCCTCGAGGATGATCGAGCGCGCTCCCTGCCAGTGCCGACCGTGACCATTGCGGGCCAGATCATCCGGCGCCGCCGGGTCGGCGTAGTGCCGGTCTCGCTTTGACCGAAATGCCCGGACCGTGCGCACCAGTCGAAGTATAAGCATGGGACTCAGCACGTATCCAGAAGACTGAATGCCCCGTAGTGATGTTGCCTGCTGCAGGTCGGTAGGCATAGCTAACGCCCAACAAGAGCCCACAGCCCTTGGGCCAGAGTGCCGCGACCCGTGCCGCAGTAGGTTGACGCGAATGTCCGCATTCGACATGGCAGCCAAGATGGCCGAGGGCCTGCCGCAGCCGGCGGGGGCGTGGACGCCCATCCCGCGCTTCAGCTTTGTGGGCGGGAACAACGACTCGCCG
>JAJDZE010000203.1 GCA_022824805.1 Acidimicrobiia bacterium
CCGTGCCCGCCGCGGGCGACGTCACGCTCGCTGTCGCTACCGTCGGCGACGGCGTGGACGAGCCTGACGGCGCCGTCACCGCCGCGGTCAGCGCCGGGGGCGGTTACACGGTCTCGGCGAGCCGAGGGTCCGCTGCGGTGACGGTCGCGGATGACGACCCGGCGGTGTGCGTGCCGCAGCTGCCGACCGACGCGGTGACCGCGGCTGAGGTGACCGGCTGGCGCGACGCGCTGTCCAGCGCCGCGGCAGCAGGCATCAAGCGGTTCAACCGGGCGCTCGAAGCTCTCGGCGTCGACACCGGCACCAGCGTGACGGCCATGACCGCCGCCCAAGCTCAAGGCGTGGCCGACTGGCTCGGCAACGCCCGCTGGCAGCGCATCGCAAGCACTCTCACCGCCTTCGAAGCCTGCAACAACCCATAACCGGCCGGCGACGCCTCCAGCCAACTGGTTCAGCGTTCGCCCGCAATCCGCTTTCTCGGCGGCTCGATGGGTGCAAGAATGCCGAGGCGACACCTCATTCCTCGCGGTCGGACGAGCAACAGAAAATAGTGAAAGTCATCAGGAATAAATGACAACTACTACAAGGCGTTCTCCAACTACATTGCTGACTGCCGACGATCTGTTGCGGCTGAGCTCCGACGACGTGAGCGGCGAGCTCATTCGGGGAAGGCTCTTCGAGTTGCCAAGACCGGGAATGCGACATGGCCAGCTTGCGTTGCGACTCGGCGCCCAACTGCTCAACCATGTTGAAGCGCGTCAGCTCGGCACCGTCGTCAGCGAAGTCGGCGTGCTGCTCGAGCGCGAACCCGACACGGTGCGTGCGCCGGACGCCGCTTACTTCTCGCACGCGCGGCTGCCGATCGGCGGAGCGGCCGAACGCTACGGCGACACGGTCCCGGAATTGGTGGTGGAGGTGGTCTCGCCGTCGGACCGTCGCTCCGAGGTGTACGACAAGGCTCGAATGTGGCTCAGCTTCGGCGTTCTCCTCGCATGGGTCGTATTCCCGCAGACGCGCACCGTGGAGGTGCATCGCGCAGGCACCGACGAAGTCGAGACGCTCGCACTTGGCGACGATCTCGGCGGCGGTTCAGTGCTGCCGGGCTTCGTCTACCCGCTCCGTCACCTCTTCGCCGCCTGAGCCCCGCTGGGGTGCGCCGGTGCGCTCAGCACGCCCCGCGAGCGGCCCTGCATGCGGCCGGCTCAGAGGCCGACGCGGATTTGCAGGTTGCGGGGGCCGCGTACCTGCACGCCGCCCCATTCCACGCCGCCGCGGCCGACATCGGCGGCGAGCTCGAAGTTGGGGAACCGACCCAGCCACTCCTCGATGGCGACCTTCAGCTCCATGCGGGCCAGGTTCGAGCCCAAGCAGCGGTGGATCCCCAGCCCGAACGCGAAGTGGCGGTTCTCGGCGCGGTCGATGACGACCTCGTCCGCGCGGTCGAACTTGGACGGATCGCGGTTGCCGGCGCCGAACGGCAGCAGCACCTTGTCGCCCTTGGCCACGGGGCAGCCGCCGATCTCGGCATCGTCAGTGGCGGTGACGCGGGCCATGGTGACCGGCGAGTAGGCACGCAGGAACTCCTCGATGGCCACCGGAATGAGCGCGGGATCGGCCACGAGCCGCTCGCGGTCGGCAGGATTCATGGCCAAGTGCATCAAGCTGGCCGAGATCGAGCTCCACGTGGTGTCGATGCCCGCCAGCAGCAGCAGGAAGCTGGCGCCGGTGATGTGGTGGTTGGCCAGCGGGTCGCCGTTGGGCAGCTGCATGTCGAGCAGTTTCGACGGCAGGTCGTCGGCGCGTTCCTGGCGCCGCTGGTCGGTGAGCTCGCCGAAGTAGTGGAGCACCTCACGGGTCGCGTTGGCCCGCCGGTCGAACTCGTCGCCCTTGGACTGCAGCACGTCGACCGCCCAGCGGGTGAACTTGGGCTCGTCCGATTCGGGCAATCCCAGGATGCGGGCAATGACCCGGACCGGAATGTGCTTGGAATAGGTGTCGGCCGCGTCGGTGACGCCGGATCGGCCGCGGTCGGCGCCGGTCTCGGCGGCGATGGCGTCGAGGCGCTCGCGGGCGATGCTGCGGGTGACCTCCACCATGTCCTCTACCGCTGTCGGCCCGAAGAACGGCAGCAGCAGCCGGCGCGCATCGGTGTGGAACGGCGGATCGGAGGTGATCGGCGGGGCGGTGAGCAGCCCGACGCCCTCAGGCGTAGGCGCCACGGCGATGTCGCGGGAGCTGAAGTTCTCGGTGTCGTAGGCGACCGCCGCGATGTCGTCCCACGTCGTGGGCATCCAGTGCCCGTCGTTGTGGGGGCTGTGGGCGACGGGACATTCGGCGCGCAGGTCGTCCCACACGTCTGCGGCGCTCTGGATGTACTCGTCGCTGTAGACGTCGAAGTCCCGCTCCGCAGAAGCGCTGTCGATGTCAGCAGTCGTGCTCATGGCGGCTCCTTTGAGTCTCCGAGGGCGCAGTCCGAGGCGCTTCCCAGCGTAGGCGACGGGTTCTACGCTGCGCCGTAGTACTGATCAAGCACGAGCGGCCGCTTCGGCCGGCTCGGCGGGTTGGAGAGGGGCACATGTCGGCACACGCAGGTCATGGGACGCACGCGTCAGTCGAGGAGGCACAGCTCAGCGAGGTGGCCCCGGACGTGTACAGCTACGTGCAGCCCGACGGCACGTGGTTCATCAACAACATGGGGTTCATCGCCGGCGCCAGCGGCGTGGTGTCGATCGACACCACCTCGACCGAGCGTCGCAACAAGGCCTACCTCGAGGCCATCGCGTCGGTGACGCCGAACCCGGTGAGGGTTGTGGTCAACACGCATCATCACGCCGACCACACCCACGGCAACTGCCAGTTCACCGACGCCACGATCATCTCGCACGCAAAGTGCCGTGAGGTGATGGTGGCCGCCGGCATCCCCGACTACAGCGCTGTCTTCCCCGGCGTCGAGTGGGGCGACCTGCAATTCAGGGCCCCCGACGTGACCTTCGAGGGCTCGATGGTGCTGCATCTCGACGACCGTCGCATCGAGCTGTCGGACCTGGGCTTCGTGGCCCACACCGACGGCGACATCGTGGCGTGGCTGCCCGATTGCCGGGTGCTGTTCTGCGGCGACCTCATCTTCCACGGCGGCACCCCGTTCGCCCTGTTCGGCTCGGTCACCGGGACGATCCAGGCGATGGATGTGATCGAGGCCTTCGGCGCGGATGTCATCGTGCCGGGCCACGGCCCGCCCTTCGGCGGCGACGACATCGCCCGCGTGCTCGACGAGCAGCGCGCTTACCTCGGCTTTGTGCAGCAAGCGGCAGCCGAAGGACTCGCGGCAGGCAGGACGCCGCTCGAGCAGGCCCAGGCCACCGATCTCGGCCCCCACGGCCGCTACACCGACCCCGAGCGACTGGCGGGCAACCTCCACGTCGCCTACCGCGAGGCAGCCTCGGGCGGCTACGAATTCCCCGGCGTCCCCCAAGCGATCATGGACATGGTCGCCTACAACGGCGGTGCCCTGCCGCGTTGTCTGGCCTGAACTCCGGCACCGCCGGCAGGAGGCGACCCATCGAGATCAGCGCCTGCAACGGCGGCGCTCTGCCGCGTTGTCTGGCCTGAACTCCGGCACCGCCGGCAGGAGGCGACCCATCGAGATCAGCGCCTGCAACGGCGGCGCTCTGCCGCGTTGTCTGGCCTGAACTCCGGCGCCGCCGGCAGGAGGCGGCCCATCGGGGTCAGCGCCTGCAACGGCGGCGCTCTGGCGAATACTCTTGCCGTCGATGTCGGGTGCGGGTAGCCTCGCCGGTTTGTGCCCGGATGGTTGCCGAGTCGAGGTGTACGAGTAATGCAGTCCCCCCCCCCCCCATTGATTGGTCGCGTGTAGATCGTTCTGGTAACAGCGCTGCTGCCGGGTCGCGGCGGCGTTGGTTGTTCGGGCCGCTGGTGGCGGTGCTGGTGGCGGCGTCGGTGCTGTCGGGTGTGAGCGCTGGGCCGGTGTCGGCGCAGAGCAGTGTGTCGGTGGAGTTCGCCCGTTCGGTGTTCAATGTGCGTGAGGGCACTGATCTTCAGGCTGTTTTGGAGTTCTCGTCGGCGACGCCCGCCCAGCGGACGCTGTCGATCGGGATCGCGGGCGGCTCCGCGAGTGCGGGTTCTGATTTTCCTGCCGGTTCGACCAGGTCGGTGACGGTGCCTGCTGGTGTGACGTCGCATGCGTTCAGGCTGCCGATCACTCAGGATCATGTGATCGAAGGCATCGAGGAGTTCACGATCACGATCACGAACAGGGCGGGCTATGCGCGTGGTGCGGTGCAGTCGGCGAGGGCGCGGATCGTGAACGTCACTCATGTGAGCGCTGACTGGGAGTTGACGCCCGACGGGCTGAGCGTGGGCGACCAGTTCCGGCTGTTGGTGTACTCGAGCGTGCAGCGCTCGGCCGAGTCTGCTGACATTGCCGATTATCGGCGTTGGCTCCAGCGTCAGGTGGCCGAGACGACGCCTTACGTGTATTCGACTTCGTTCCCGCCGCGTTCGCGGACGATTCTGACCCGGCCTCATCCGGAGATCATTCCTCACGCGGGTGGGTTCGAGCCGTTGGGAAGCACTGCGACGGTGGACGCTCATGTGAACGCGGCGTTGTCGCCGACCGGTCTCGACGGCGCGGTGGATCCGACGACGCCGTGGTCGACGCCGGTGTTCTGGCTGGGCGGCCCCAAGATCGCCGACGGTCACGACTCGTTGTGGGGGGGCACCCTGACCGAGGAGTCCGTGGTGCGGCACGAGGTGACGGCAGAGCCAATCGACCGAGAGATTTCCTCAGGAACTGGCATCTGGTCTGGCACCAGCAGGAGGACGGCGAGCACTCCGGGCGGGACCGCATCAGCGAATCCGCTGGGCCACGAGTCCGGTCAGGTCAACTTCGGCAGTGTCAGGCGCGGACAGAATCTCTTCGAGAATTTCTTCGGCCGCCGCAATCCGATGCGTCTCGTGCAGGGCAGCGAGCGGATGGCCTACATGGTTGGCGTGTCGCAGGTCTTCGAGGTAGCGGACTTGTCTGGGGCGCCGGTGCGTTATCGTCCGCCCCCGGCTGTTGCGGTGGTGTATGACGGCGCCGACGGCGACTATGAGGGCACTGAGGTGAGGGTGCGTGTGCCGGTGCCTGAGGGGTTCGACGGCAGGGTGTCGTTCGGTCTGGGCACCCGCGGCGTCTACGACGACTATGCGTGGCACAAGTCCCAGTCACGCGATTACACGGCGCGTGGCGGCAAGGGCTGCGGCACCATCACCGACATCGTCACCTACAGCGACCGATTGATATGGCGGACGACGGGTGAACCCGCCGGGTGGTCCTATTCGGTTGATCATTACCGTCACACGACCGGGGTGCGGGGGGACACGGTGGAGGTTCCGGTGAGGCTGTGCCCGAAGTCGGTGGGCAAGTCGTTCGAGCTGCGCTGGAATCTCCACAACCTCCCGCCGAGGCATCGCTTCGACGCGTCCGCGGCGAACTGCTCGACTGAGTTCTATTGCTGGACGCATGTGAGGATCCTCGATCCCGAGCCGGTCGCGAACCTGACCGTCGCCGCTGTGGACGGAACCGATCGGTTCACGTTCGTGACCTGGGACGCGTTGCCCGGCGCTGTCAGCTACCGGCTGTCCTATGAGGTCGCCGGCGGCACGGGTGCCGACGCGTCGAGAACGTTCGGCGGCATCGTGACGCCCGCACGGATGATCCGCCACGTCGACGCCGGTTCGACGACGTTCACCGTCACCGTCACGCCCGAGTACATCGACCCCAGCGGCAGCGTGCTGTTGGCCCACGATCTCGCCGCCACCGGCACCCTCGACAGGACCGGCGGGACCCAACAACAGAACCAGCAGAACGGCCAGCCAGACCAGGACCAGCCGTCACAGGACCAGTCCGGCCAGGACCAGGGGTCGCCCAAGCCGGATCCCGAGCCGCAACCCGACCCCGACCCCGAACCGGTGACTGAGCCGGTTGCGTGTGCGCTGCCCGGCGATGCCGTCACCGCGGCCGAGATCACCGGCTGGCGCGACGCGCTCTCGAGTGCCGCGGCAGCAGGCATCACGCGGTTCAACCGAGCGCTCGAAGCGCTCGGCGTCGATACCGGCACCGACGTGACGGCCATGACCGCCGCGCAAGCCCAAGGCGTGGCTGACTGGCTCGGCAACGCCCGTTGGCAGCGCATCGCGAGCACTCTCACCGCCTTGGAAGCCTGCGACAGCCCCCAGCCCGGCCAGGACCAGGATCAGCAGTCGTCCCAACCCGATCCTGATCCTGTGCCGCAGCCCGACCCTGACCCTGAGATCAGCATCACTGCGGGCAATGACGTCGTCGAGGGCGAAGACGCGGTGTTCACCCTCACCGCGAGCCCTGCCCCCGCGGCCGATCTCGATGTCATCGTGGCTGTCACCGCGACCGGCGACTACGGCGTCATTACAGGCACCCGCACTGTCACCGTGCCCGCCGCGGGCGACGTCACGCTCGCTGTCGCTACCGTCGGCGACGGCGTGGACGAGCCTGACGGCGCCGTCACCGCCGCGGTCAGCGCCGGGG
>JAJDZE010000147.1 GCA_022824805.1 Acidimicrobiia bacterium
CGCCGCCTGCACAGGCGACGACGACGCCACCACCGCCAGCACACCCGCCAACAACGCCGTCGCCACCAGCGACCGCAAACCCACATGCCGCCTCGGGCGCCTCACAGCAGCGCTCCGACACGCGAAACGTCACAAACGCAATCTACGACGGGGGGGGGGGGGGGGGGGATTAAGCACACATCCGGCGCTCCGATCCACAAGACAACCGTGCACGGAATGATACACCAACCATCCACACCGTCAACGGACGATTATCGAGAGCCGAAACCGCCAGCTATCGACCGACCGGCGGCGGCTCGGCCGGCTAGAGCTCGAGCAACGCGTTCTCGATGACCTCGGTGAGCGCGGGGTGGATGTAGAACTGCTCGCGGGCCATCTGGTCGACGGTCTGGCCGAAGGTCATGCCCTGGATGAGCTGCTGGATCAGGGTGGACGCCTGGGGGCCGATGATGTGGGCACCGAGCAGCTCGCGGGTCTCGGCATGCGCTATGAGCTTGGCGAAGCTGGCGGTGTCTTCCATCGCCCAGCCGTACGCCGTGTGGCCGAAGGGCTTGTTGCCCACTGAAATCGGCAGACCTGCCGCGCGGGCAGCTCGCTCGGTGAGGCCGACCGACGCGACCTGCGGGTGGGAGAACACCGCATGGGGAACCAAGTGCTCCCGGACGGTGCGCATGGGGCCGTCGGCCTGGCCCTCGGCCACCAGCAGGTTGTGCCTGAGCGCCCGCACCTGCGCGTTGGCGAGATGCTTGAGCTGAGTCTCGCTCGACAGGTCGCCGAAGGCCCACACGCCGGCCGCCGAGGTACGGAAGAACTCATCCGTCAGCACACGGCCGTCGTCGTCGTCGACCCCTGCGAGATCGAGGGCGAGCTGATCGCCGTTGGGCACTCGCCCGGTGGCCACCAGCAGCACATCGGCGGTTGCCGATTCGGCACGCCCGCCACGATCGAACTCGACCGTGTAGGAGTTGCCTTGAGCACTGGGCGAGCCATCGGCGGCGCACACAAACTCAGCGGCGCCGCTGCGCACTGTGCTGCCGGTCGCGGCACCGCCGCGCACCGCATCACGAGTCGCGGCGCCGCCGCGCACGGAGGTCACCGTCGCGCCGAGGCGCAGGTCGAAGTGGCGCTGCGCTGCTGTCGTGAAGGCCGCAGACACATCGTCGTCCTCGGCCCGCAGCAACCGCTCTCCCCGATTGATGACCGTGACCTTGGTGCCCAGCGCCGAGAACACGTAGCCCAGCTCGCAGGCGATATACCCGCCGCCCAGCACGATCATCGATTCGGGCAGCGAATCCAGCCGCATCACCGTGTCGGAGGTGTGGAACGGCACGGTGCCCAGCCCGCGGTAGGGCGGCAAGAATGCCCGAGCGCCTGCGCCGAGCACCACGTGCCGACCTGACACCGATTCGGTGCTGCCGTCGGTCATGCGCACCGCCAGGCGTCGGTCGCTCACGAAACGGGCATCACCCTCGAACACGGTGATGTTGGGGCATTCGGCACCGAAGCGGTAGTCGCGCCCCCCGCCGGCGATGGGGTCGATGCGGCCGAAGACACGATCCCGGATGGCAGGCCAGTCGGCGCTGTCAAAGCGGGCGGCGATGCCGTAGTCGCCTGCCGTCGCGATGGTATCGGCCACATCGGCCGCGTAGACGAACATCTTGGAGGGAATGCAGCCCACGTTCAGGCAGGTGCCGCCGAACGTGCCGCGTTCGACGATCGCAATCGACCAGTCGTCGAACTCGGGACCCGGAATGGAATTGGCCGAGCCGGTGCCGACGATGACCAGGTCGAAATCCGCCATCACACCAGCGCCTGGTACACGAGAGCCTTCAGCTCCGGGCGGATCGGGTGAACGCTGGAGGGCAGCAGCTGCGTCAGGAAGACGAGGGTGATGTCTTCGGCCGGATCCACCCAGAACGCCGTCGATGCAGCCCCTCCCCAAGCGAACTCGCCCTTGCTGGAGACGACCTTGGCCTTGGCAGGATCGAGCACGACCGAGAAGCCCAGGCCGAAGCCGACACCGTCGAAGGCCGCCTCGGAGAACAAGGCCCGGCCGCACTCGGTGAGGTCGGTGCCGCCCGGCAGGTGATTGCTGGCCATGAACTCGAGAGTTCGCCGGCCGATGACGCGGGCGCCGTCCAGCTCGCCGCCGTTGCGCAGCATCTGGGTGAAGCGGTGATAATCGCCCATGGTCGATACCAGGCCGCCGCCGCCCGAGAGGATCTTGGGCAGCCCCAGGTAAGCCGAGGTGCGCGGGTCATCCATCAGCGTGCGCGCCAAGCCCGGGTCGTCGGGCCGGTATGGCGGGGGCGTCGGCCCCGTGTTGCCCGCTGCCTCGCGCGCCGTCAGCGTGGCCGTCGTGTAGTTGGCCGCAAAGCGCTCGACGTCGGCGGGAGGCACCTGGAAGCCGGTGTCGGTCATGCCGAGCGGCCCGGTGACGTGGTCGACGAGGTACTCGTCGAGCGACTGACCCGAGACAACCTCGACGACACGGCCCAGCACGTCGGTGGAGTAGCTGTAGTTCCACTCCGTGCCCGGATCGAACAGCAGCGGGAGCGATGCAAGCGCTTCGCAGGTTTCCTCGAGGTTGCCGGGCGCACCCCAGTTGAAGCCGTTGGCCCGGTACAGCGCGTCGACCTCGTTAGCGAAGTGAAAGTCGTAGGTGAGGCCAGAGGTGTGGGTCAGCAGGCTGTGGACGGTGACTTCGCTCGCCGGTTCTCGTGTCTGGTACTGCATCACGTTGCCGCCGGCGAAGACGCGTGCATTCGCGAACTCACCGATCCAACGCGAGACCGGATCCTTCAACTGCAAGAACCCTTGCTCGTACAGCTGCATCGCGGCGATGGACACGATGGGCTTGGTCATCGAGTAGATGCGATAGATGGTGTCGGCGGTGACGGGCAGCGACCGCTCGCAGTCTCGCTGGCCGTAGCGGTGCGTGTACGCGACCTTCCCGCCGCGCGTCAGCAGCACCGACACACCCGGGAGGCGCCCGTCGTCGACGTAGCGGTCGAGATGGGCAGCGATCCGCTCCAGCCGGCGCGCATCGAAGCCCGCCTCAGCCGGCTCGACGTCCGGTTCGATGTCTGGCCGGGTCGATCCCATCGCTGTCCTCCGATGCTCGCTCGCCGCAGGCACGCAGGCTAGGGCGCAGGTGCCTGCCGGTCTCGTGGGCGCAGCATGCCAGTCCGTCCCGCAGTCACATGCATGCCCGAGGGCTGCTGGGGGCCTGCGACAGCACCCAAACTGGCCACACCCGGAATGACGGCCAGAAACGGATTCCCAAACTACACAGAAATAGTGCAAATAAGTTGAGAATAATGCTCTTGACATGGGTTGTGGGCACGCGACTAGAGTGCCGCAATCCTGTCGGATGCTTGGCGACGACATCAGGGCTTCCGGCATCCAGCGATGCAGCGAAGGGTGAAGCGCCTGTGATGACCGCACATGAATTCTGTTTGTTTGTCGAAGGCGCCGACCGCAGCGCTGCATCGACGGTCGACCGGCTGAAGCGCGCCGGCTACACACATCCCGCAGCCACCGCGGACTCGGGCATTCAAGGACTCGTCTTCTCACGTCGAGCGGAATGCCTCGCAGAAGCGGCCGCCGCCGCGGCAGCGGAGACCGAGCGCATTCCTGCGGTGTGCATCGCTCGCGACGTGCGCAGCGGAGCGGTGGCGGTGTTCGATCCGCATTCGCTGGAGTTCACAGCCGCACACGAGGTCGCCGCACCCGCCGGTCCCGCCGACGCCCCGCGCACGCACGCTCCGGGCCAGGCGGGCCACTCGCAGCACCGGAGCTCGACCGCTGCGGCGAGCTAGCCCATCGGCGCTCACGGGCCGCTCGGACCCAGGGCTCAGCCCCTAGAGTCCACCGGTGTGGATGTCGGCAGCAGGCGACATGGCTGACGAGCGACTGCTCTCGAGGCTGCTGATCATCCGGCACGGAGAATCCGTCGCCATGGCCGAGGGAATCGTCGGCGGACCCCAAGGCTGCCGGGGCCTCACCGACCGGGGCCGCGCCCAGGCAGCGGCACTGCGAGACCGGTTCGCGGCGGGCAACGAGCCCGAGGTGGATGTCGTCTACTCGTCGCCGCTGCCTCGTGCCCGCGAGACCACCGACATCGTGCTGCCCGCACTCGGCAGCGGGCGCGAGCGCGGGAGTCTCGACGTGCAGATCCACGACGACTTCGAGGAGATGCGGCTCGGGCCTGCCGACGGCATGACGTGGGAGGCGGCACGCGAGCGCTTCGGGTTCATCCAGCCGACGGACCAGCCGTACGCGCCCGTGGTGGAGGGCGGTGAGAGCCGTGCGGGCTTCCGCCACCGGGTGGCACAGGCGCTCAGCGACATCGCTGCAGCCCATGAGGACAAGACGATCTTCGTGGGGTGCCACGGCGGCATCGCCTCTGCGGCCATGGCGATGGCTTTCGGCATCCCGCCCAGCCATCGCGGTGTCGGCGTGGTCACCTCGGTGACC
This sequence comes from Acidimicrobiia bacterium, assembly GCA_022824805.1. Classification (GTDB taxonomy): domain Bacteria; phylum Actinomycetota; class Acidimicrobiia; order Acidimicrobiales; family Poriferisodalaceae; genus Poriferisodalis. The sequence goes on from JAJDZE010000147.1 coordinate 4,480, forward strand.
GCCATCACCGAGCTGGAACTGCTCGAGTTCAACGGCCGGCGCCTCTGGCAGGTGCGGCGGTTCAACGACGCCGCCCATCTCGCCGCCGTCGAAGCAGCCTGACGCCCAGCGGTCGCGGCGCTCTGCACAGCCTCTAACTTGGCGCACAGTCAGCAGGCTGCGGGCTGCGGGAATCTGGAGGACCAGATGCTGGTCGAGCGAATCGAAGCGAAATGGATCGACGCGTTCTCGTCGGTCTTCGAGATGTGCGGCGTCGAACCGCCCCAGACCGCAGCGATCCTGTCGGAGAGCCAGAGCAGAGCCGTGAACGTGAACCTGGCCGAACTGGCACTGGACCGGCTGGGCACACCGCCGGTCCACGTCGTGGTGCCCACGCCTCGCCAGTCGGCGCCGGTACCGGTGCGGTCGACGGGCGCTTCCGATGCCATCGCCGGCTCAGCGGCAGTGCTCGCAGCGCTCGGAGCGGTGGACTTCGTCGTCGACTGCACCGTGGAAGGGCTGCTGCACGCTCCCGAACTCCCCAAGATCCTGGGCGAGGGAGCCCGGATCCTGATGGTGTCCAATGAGCACCCCGAAGCCCTCGAGCGTCTCTCGCCAGAGCCGGACCTCGAGCCGAGAGTGAAGGTCGGCATCAAGAAACTGATCGCAGCTTCGCAGATGCATGTCACCTCGGCCGCAGGCACCGATCTGCACGTCGATGTCAGCGAGGCGCCGTGCGGCGGCGGCTGGGGCTACACCGCCCGGCCGGGCACGATCAGCCACTGGCCCGGCGGGCTCTGCTTGGCCTTCCCCAAGGCCAACACCGTGAACGGCACGATCGTGATGGACCGTGGCGACATGAACCTCACCTTCAAGCGGTACATCGAGTCGCCGGTCACGCTGAGAATCGAGAACGACTACGTCGTCGACGTCGAGGGCGTCGGCACCGACGCAGCGCTGTTCCGCAGCTACACCGATGCGTGGGGCGACCGCGAGGCGTACGCGGCCAGCCACGTGGGCTGGGGCATGAACCCAGCAGCGAGGTGGGACACCCTGTCGATGTACGACCGGAGCCAGACCAACGGCACCGAGCAGCGGGCCTTCGCCGGTAACTTCCTCTACTCGACGGGCGCCAACGAGCACGCCGGGCGCCACACGCTGGGGCACTTCGACCTGCCCATGCGCAATCACAGCGTGCTGCTCGACGGGGAAGCAGTAGTGATCGAAGGCGCACTGCAGGGTGAGTTGGCCTGAGCTGGCTAACCCGCAGCGGGCGCCCGCCGAGGTGAGGCTCGCAGCATGAGCGATCCCGGGCCGCTGTCCGCGGGAGCCGATCTTGCGGCGCGTGTCGAGCGGTGGGCCGATCGGCAGCCGACCGCGACCGCCGTCGCGTTCGAAGGCGTCGAGCACACCTACCGCGCATTCGCAGACCAGATCGCCGCGACGGTCGGCTGGCTGGCCGGCGCCGGCGTGGGCGAGGGCGACCGTGTGGCGTGGCTCGGCCCGAACCGGCCGGCCGCGCTGCGGCTGATGCTCGGATGCTCTTGGCTCGGCGCCATCTACTTGCCCTTGAACTCGCGTCTGGCGCCGCCCGAGCACCAGTGGATCCTCGACCACGCCGAACCTCGCCTGCTGGTAGTCGATTCGACCTTCGAGCGGCATGCCGCATCGATCGGTGCGGGGTGCGAGATACGGGCGCTGCCTGACGAGCCCGAGTGCCCCAATGCCCCGAGTGCTCCCCCGCCACGTCGGGGCACCCCCGCCCATCCGGTGCTGCTGGCTTACACCTCGGGCACCACGGGACATCCCAAGGGCGCAGTGCTGGACCAGGCAGCGATGGCCGCGAACGCCGTCAACTCCACCCACGCTCATGACCTCACGAGCCGCGACCGGGTGCTCACCACGATCCCGTTGTTCCACGTCGGCGGGCTGAACATCCAGACCCTCCCTGCTCTGCTGGGTGGGGCGGCCGCGCTCATCGAGCGGGCTTTCGATCCCGGGCAGTTCCTCGACGACGTGGAGCAGTGGCAGCCGACCTGGACCGTGCTGGTGCCCGCTGCACTCACCGCTGTCGCCGCCCACCCGCGTTTCGCCACCGCCGACCTCGGATCGCTGCACGGGATCATGACCGGGTCGTCTCCCGTGCCGGCGGCTGCCACCCGGCCCTTCTTCGACCGGGGTGTGCCGGTCGGGCAGATTTACGGATCCACCGAGACCGCCCCGATCGCGGTGCACCTGCGCTGCGACGAAGCAGCGTCCCACCCAGGTTCGTGCGGCAAGCCTTCGACTATGTGCGAGGTGCGCATCGTCTCCGATTCCGGAGGGGACGCGGCGCCGGACGAGCGCGGCGAGCTGTGGGTGCGGGGGCCGAGCGTTCTGCGGGAGTACTGGCGCGACCCCGAGGCCACTGCTGAAGCGCTGCGCTACGGGTGGTTCCGCACCGGCGATGTCGGCCACGCCGACGACAAGGGCTGGATCTTCATCGACGACCGGCGCAAGGACATGATCATCTCGGGCGGCGAGAACATCTATCCAGCGGAGCTCGAGGAGATCCTCGCCCGCAGCGACCTCGTCGCCGAAGCAACCGTCGTGGGCGTGCCCGACGAGCGATGGGGTGAGGTTCCTGTGATCGTCGCCGTCCGGCCGAACGCGCCGCCGCAACTGCTTGACCGGCTTGCCGATGCCCGAGCTCACGGCACCGGCGCTGACGACAGCACGCTCGCAGCTGAGCTCCTGCGCATCTTCGAGGGGAAGCTCGCTCGCTTCAAGCATCCCAAGGCCGTCGTCTGGTTCGACGAACTGCCGCGCACGGCCCTGGGCAAGGTGCGCAAGCACGAGGTACAGGCAATGCTGGCCGAACGCCGAACGGATGCGCCCGACGACGGGAGGATCGAACGATGACCGACGACCCCGGGAACCGGCCGCCGGAGCCGCCCGCAGCGCACGCCGTTGCGCCGCCGCATGAGCCCAACACGGGGCCGATTGATGTCGCATTCATCGGGCTCGGCGTCATGGGATTCCCGATGGCGGGCCACCTGGCGGCGGGCCACCGCGTGGCTGTCTTCAACCGGACCGCGAGCGTCGCGCAGCGCTGGTCGGGCGAGCATCAGGGTCGGGTGGCGGCAACGCCGGCAGACGCAGCCGACGGCGCCGGCGTCGTGTTCATGTGCGTCGGCGCCGACGACGACGTGCGCGCGGTGACCTATGGCGACGATGGAGCGCTCGGCGCGATGAGCGAGGGCGCGATCCTCGTCGACCACACCACCGCCTCGGCCGACCTGGCCCGCGAGCTGGACGCAGCCTGTGCCGAGCGAGGGATCGGCTTCGTCGACGCACCCGTGTCGGGCGGTGAGGCGGGTGCGCAGAACGGCGTGCTGACCGTCATGTGCGGCGGCGCTGCCGAGCACTTCGAGCGGGCGCAACCGGTGATGGACTGCTACGCGCGGGCGGTCACGCTGATCGGCCCCGCCGGCGCGGGACAGCTCACCAAGATGGTCAACCAGATCTGCATTGCCGGCCTCGTCCAGGCACTGTCGGAGGGGCTCGAGTTCGGTCGCCGGGCCGGTCTCGATCTCGACGCCGTGCTCGACACCATCTCGCAGGGGGCTGCGGGGTCGTGGCAGATGTCCAACCGCGGCACAACGATGGCCGCCGACGAGTTCGACTTCGGTTTTGCCGTGGACTGGATGCGCAAGGACCTCGGCATCGTGCTGGCAGAGGCGCAGCGCAACGGTGCTCCCCTGCCGGTCACCGCCGTCGTCGACCAGTTCTACAAGCGCATTCAGGAGCTCGGCGGCGGCCGCTGGGACACCTCCAGCCTCATCGCCCTGCTGCGGCCCCTCGAATCGCGCTGACGCTGCACGGCTCGAACGGTGTCGGTGTGCGGCCGGTACCGTGCGGGCCCGTGACCCACAGCGACCGCATCCTGATGGGGCCGGGACCATCCAATCCCTACCCCGAAGTCATCGAAGCCTTCACCCGCCCCGTGCTGGGCCACCTCGATCCCGAGTTCATCGCCCTGCTGGACGAGATCAATGAACGGCTGCGCTCGGTCTGGCAGACCCAGAACCTGCTGACCTTCCCCGTCAGCGCCACCGGCTCGGCAGGCATGGAAGCTGCGTTCTGCAACTTCGTCGAACCCGGCGACACGGTGGTCATCGGCGTCAACGGAGTGTTCGGCACGCGCATGTGCGATGTGGCAGCACGGTGCGGTGCCGACGTGGTGGCAGTGAACGAGGACTGGGGCCGCGCCATCGACCCGCAGCGGCTGATCGACGCCCACCCGTCGCCGAAGCTCATCGCTGTCGTGCATGCGGAGACGTCCACCGGCGTCCGCAACGACATCGCTCCGCTCGGCCAAGGCAAGGGCGATGCGCTGCTGCTCGTCGACTGCGTCACCTCGCTGGGGGGCCTCGACGTCGACATCGACGGCTGGGCCGTCGACATCGCCTACAGCGGCACGCAGAAATGCCTCGGCGTGCCCCCGGGCCTCGCGCCGCTCACGGTCAGCGAGCGGGCACTGGAATCGCTCGTCGAGCGGCCCCAGAGCTGGTACCTCGACCTGAACATGATCCGGGCGTACGTCGTGGGCGAGGGCGCCCGCGCCTATCACCACACCGCGCCGATCTCGATGCTCTATGCGCTGCACGCCGGACTCGGCGCTGTGCTCGACGAGGGGCTGCAGAACGCGTGGGCCCGCCATCAGGCCTGCGGCGACGAGCTGCATGCGCGCCTGCCCGAGCTCGGCTTCGAGCTGTGGGCTCAGGAGGGCCACCGCCTGCCCGAGCTCACCACCGTCACGCTGCCCGACGGCCTCGACGACGCTGCCGGGCGCCGTGGGCTGCTCGAGCGCTACGGCATCGAGGTGGGCGGCGGGCTCGGGCCCGTCGCCGGCAAGGTGTGGCGCATCGGCTGCATGGGGCACACGGCCCGGATGCGCAACGTCAGGATGCTGCTGGGAGCGCTCGAAGAGCTGGTGAGCGGCTGAGCGCCCGGCGGGCGGATGGGGCGCGATGCCCGCTCAAGGCGTCGGGTGCAGCGGCAGCAGTTCCTGGCCCAGCGCAGCCCGGTAGGTGTTGTGGAAGTGATGCAGCGCCGGCTCGTTGCGCCCGAACACGACATGTTCGAGCGCCCCGCTGTTGGCTGAACGCTGCTGGCTGGCGCTCATCACGTAGTCCTCGTCGCGGATGACGTTGCCGAATGCCCGCGACGCCTCGGCCATGAAGTCGAACTCGGCGTCGTCGTGTGCGATGCCGGGCCGCAGGTAGAAGGAGATCTGGCTGGTGTGGCGGCCGGGCTCGGTCGGATGGGGGTAGGCCCGCACCAGGAACAGCACCTCACGCGACGGGATCAGCTGCACGTTCGGGAACAGCCAGTACACCGGCAGTCCGTAGCGGGTGATGTCCCACTCCGACGGCGGCCGCTCACGTGCGTCCTCGATGGAGCGGCGGCACAGGATCAGCCGGTGATGGCGCCCGAACTCGTCGTAGCACTGCACGTTGCCGTAGAAGTCATTCGACAGCGTGTCGGAGTGCAGCACGGGGAAGTGGTAGGTCTCGCCGAACGTGTCCATGGCGAGCTTCCAGTTGCAGCCCACCTCGTAGGTGTCACAGCCCAGCCAACCCAGCTTGCCGAAGTCCCACCCGGCGATGTCGGCGGTGAGCTCGTCGCCCAGCAGCGCATCGGGGTCGAGCGTGCCGCCGGGCTGCGGGTGCACCCACAGCAGGCCGTGACGCTCGACCGCCGGCAGCTCCACCAGCCCCAGGTCGTCGCGGTCGAGCTCGCCGAAGTGATCAGACTTGGGCAGGCCCACCAGCACGCCGTCGGCGTCGTAGGTCCAGTTGTGGAACGGGCAGGCGAATCGGCGCTTGCGCCCGCGCGGCTCGGTCTCGATGACCACGCCGCGATGGCGGCAGGCGTTCACGAACGCCCGGAACCGGCCGCTGGGCGACCGCACCAGCAGCATCGGCGTGCCCAGATCGTCCTGGGTCATGAACGAGCCGGCCTCGGGCAGGTCGCCCGACAGCCCCACCATCTGGGGGTGGGTGTCGAAGAACTCCCGCCGCTCGATCTGTGCGAGCGCGCGGTCGGTATAGGAGGACGTGGGGTTGTAGCGCACACCGCCGGCATCCACGTTGGTGCCCGAGTCGAGCCGTGCCAGCAGCGTCTTGACGTGGCTGATCTGTTCGGCGTGCTCCATGGCGGCAGTATGCCATTCGCTCGCTGTCGCTCACGGGCCTCTCGGGCCACGGCTTCGCCTGCCGGCTCAGCCTCTGAGCCAGTCGTTGAACTCGGGCTGCCGCTTGGACAGGAAGGCCGAGACGCCCTCGGCAGCGTCGGGCAGGTGGTCGGTGATTGCTGTCTTGGAGGCGATCTCGTCGAGGGACTGTTCCCACGTCATCTCCGCAGCCAGCAGGATCGACCGCTTGAGCATGCGCATGGCCACCTGCGGACCGTCGGCCAGCTCGGCTGCAAGCTCGGCGGCCGCAGCGGGCAGCTCTTCGTCGTCGACCACCTCGTGCACCAGGCCGAGCTCGTGCGCGGTGTCGGCATCCACGATCCGCTTGCGCATCATGAAATCGGTCGCCCTGGCCACGCCGAGGTGCTGCACCAGCAGCCACTGGCCGCCCTCGTCGGGCAGCAGCCCGAAGCGAAGCGTCGCCGATCCCATGCGAGCCGATCGGGCCGCGATCCGGAAGTCGCACGCGAGAGCGAAGCTGAAGCCCGTCTGGATGGCAAAGCCATTGATGGCCGCGACTGTCAGCTTGTCGAGACGGCGCACCGCGGTGTTGACGGCTTGGGAGATCGTCCGCAGGCTGTTATAGGTGCCCGCAGCGTTGTGGTGCCCGCCGAAGATCTCCGGCATCGACGAGGGACGCTCGGCCTCGTAGCCGCCGAGGTCGTCGCCGGCCCAGAATGCACGCCCTTGTCCGGTGAACACCACGACCCGCACAGCGTCGTCCATCTGGGCTTGGGTGATCAGCTCGATCAGATCGCGCTTCATCGAGTGGGTCGAGGCGTTCATCGACTCGGGCCGGTTGAACGTCACCGTCAGCACCCCGTCTGGCCCCAGCGCCTGCTCGAATCCGAAGTACTCGGTGTCGAGGTAGCGGGCTTGCTCGCTTGGCCGGGCTTGTTCGCTTGACATGGTTCGTTCCCCCTGCGCCAGGTGATCCGCTCCGAGGCGGGTCGCATGCTGAACCTAGTGAACAGGCGGACCGATGCGCCGATCTGCCGCTCGGTACGCTGCCCGCCGTGGCTCCTGACACCGGCGGCGCAGGCGAGGCGGCGCTCGCGCCCATCGCCCCGTTCGCTCCGTTCGACGGCGTGCTCATGCTGCGGCTCGACACCGAGACGCCTGCGGGCGACCGCACCTACTACGTCACACCGTTCGTCACCGACGGCGGCCGGCTGTTCGTGTTCGATGAACCGGGCGACCGGAGCGATGCCCTCGAGGAACTGCTCGTGGGCAATCGCACGACGATCAGCTCCGCCTCCACCGGCGAGCTGAGCATCGGCGCCGTCGGGCGCTACCCGTCGTCGGAGGAGGAGGCGTGGGCGCGTGACGCCTGCTCGGCGCGCTTCTTCTACGACCAGGCCTTGCAAGACCTGGCCCAGCTCGGCGGGCTGGTGACGCTGCACCCCGCCTGAGCCTCCACTAGCGACCTAGGGTTCCGGGCGTGCGCACAGCGATTCAGTTCGGGGGACCCGCATCAGGCAAGCGGCGTGACTGGGATTCCCAAGTCGACTTCTTGCGGGAGGCGGAACGCCTCGGAGTGGACATCGTCTGGTCAGCAGAGGCCTGGGGAATGGACGGCGTCAGCACGCTGGCCTATGTCGCTGCCGTTACCGAGCGCGTACAGCTCGGCACCGGAATCTTGCAGGTTTCCGCACGCGCACCGGTGATGACGGCAATGACCGCGCTCTCGATGGCCGCCATGACCGGCGACCGGTTCATCCTGGGGCTCGGCGTCAGCGGCCCTCAAGTGGTCGAGGGGCTGCACGGCGTGCGCTTCGGCGATCCGCTGGGGCGGCTGCGCGAGACCGTCGACATCTGCCGCCAAGCCTTCGCCGGCGAGAAGATCAGCTATGAGGGGCGTCACCATGTGCTCCCCCTGCCCGGCGGGCAGGGCAAGTCGCTGCGGCTGGCTCAGCCCTCGAACGATGCCATCGAGATCTGGCTCGCGACCCTCGGCCCCCGCTCGCTGCACTACACCGGCGAGGCTGCCGACGGCTGGGTGGGCACCTGCTTCGTGCCGAGCCGCCCCGAAGTCACCTGGGGCCAGGTGCTTGAAGGCGCCGACGCAGCCGGACGTCCTGCCGGAGCGGTGGCCTGCCAAGCCGGCGGTGCCGTCGAGTTCGGGGACGATCTCGACGCTCTGATCGAGCCGCGGCGACCGGGCTTGGCGTTCACGCTGGGCGCCATGGGATCGGCCACCACCAACTTCTACAACGACGCCTACCGCCGGGCGGGCTTCGCCGAAGAGTGCCGCCACGTTCAGCGCCTGTGGCTCGACGGCGACCGCGCCGGCGCAGCGGCCGCGGTGCCGGACCGTCTCGTCACCGAGACCAACTTCTTGGGCACCCACGAACAGGTCACCGACCAGGTGCGGGCGTATCGAGACGCCGGCGTGGACGTGCTGCGCCTGCAACCCGAAGGGCCCACCGCCGCAGCCCGGCTGGACACGCTGGCGGCGATGATCGACATCGTCGGGGACGTCAACGCCGAGCCCGCCAACGAATCGTCCTAGCTGCTCCGCCCACCCCAGCAGCAAGCGACCTGTTCTGGGCCGGCCATGTCACTACCGTGGTGCCCATGGCTGGACAATCCGAGACAGGGCGCGCTGTCACGTTCACCGAATCGGAACTGCGGGAGCGACTCACGCCGATGCAGTACCACGTCACACAAGAGGCGGGAACCGAGCGTCCGTTCACGGGCGAAACCTGGGACAACCACGACAGCGGCGCATATCACTGCGTGGTCTGCGGCGCCGAGCTGTTCGACTCGGAGACGAAGTTCGAGAGCGGTTCGGGCTGGCCCAGCTTCACCCAGCCGGTTTCCGGCGAGGCAGTGGACACTGAGGTCGATCGCTCGTACGGAATGGTCCGCACCGAGGTCATGTGCAAGGCCTGCGGGGCGCACCTCGGCCACGTGTTCCCGGACGGTCCCCGTCCGACCGGAGACCGGTTCTGCATGAACTCGGCATCGCTGCAGTTCGCGCCCGCCGACGACGACTGAGGACGTGTCGGTCTGAGGCCGGCCCAGCGCCGGCTCGCTCGGCCGTCAGTCCAAGTCGAGGCTGAGCTGGGTGGCGATCGGCTCGTCGGGGAATAGCTTCACGACGTCCGCATCGAGCTCGCGTCGCACGCCCGCCACTGCCACCACGGTCATCATCGCCGCCTGCCCCTCACGCATCAGGCTCAGGACCTCGTCGTCGTCGACGTGGAGCACGTCGCTGCCGCTGATGACGATGTTGGCCGAGCCCACCTCGCCGCCGAGCTGCTCTCTCACGTAACCGAAAGCCCGGGCGATGGACTTCAGGTCATTGCCGGCATCGCGCATCTTCTTCGCGATCTTCAGCTCGACGAGGTCGTTGTAGGAGTAGCGGCGCCGCGAACCGCTGCCCGCCGCGTCCGCGACGGACGGCTTGACCAGTCCTTTGCGGGCCCAGTGATCGAGCTGGCGGTAGGTGATGCCGACCAGCTCGGCGGTCTGCGGGCCTGCGAATCCCTCGACAATGGCACATGCCATCTCGGGCGCGGTCTCGGCGGACACGTCGGCGCTCGCCGAGGTGGCGGCAGGCTGTGACGGCGCGTCGGCTTCTTGCGACGTCGTCAGCACAGGGTCGGAAGCTGGTTGCTGGCCGGCCATCGGTGTCTCCTCTCCTGCGTGGGTCACACGCGGCAAATCACACTCTGCGAACTACCGAGCTGTGATCTGTGCCCTCACCAAGCGTACGGTGACCGGTCACGCCAGCGCAAGGGGCGCCTCAGGACGAGTAGCGAACCATCGATCGGGCCGCAGCGACGATCGAGCCGCGGCGCCTCACTCTTTGTCGCCTGCCTCCGCCGCAGGTCCGAAGTCGTCGGGCTGGACGTCGTCCAAGAATTGCTTGAACTCGTCGAGGAGCTCATCGGGGTCGACATCGTCGGGAGTATCCGCGGGGAGCTCGATGATCTGCCCCGCTTCGTCCAGCACCGACTCGCTGGCGAAGATGGGCGTGTCGGCCCGCACGGCCAGTGCGACGGCATCGCTCGGCCGGGCAGAGATCGTGTGGGTGTCCGAGCCGATGGTGACCTCCATCTCGGCGAAGAAGGTGCGATCGCGCAGGTCGGTGACTGTCACCTTGACGAGCGTCGCGCCCAGAACGTCCAGCATGGCGGCCATCAGGTCGTGCGTAAGGGGCCTCGGCACGCGAATCTGCTCGATGCCGCGGTAGATCGCCTGCGCCTCGGGGGTGTCGATCACCACCGGCAGCACTCGCCGGGAACCGCCGGTCTCGCGCAGCAGCAAGAGGGGGCTCTGCGAGGGCATCTCCACCTGCACGCCAAGGAGCTCCATCTCAACCATGCCTCGCACACTACTTCGGCCCTTGCCAGGGACGAACCGGGGAAGGCTCTGGCACTAGCGACGGTATCGGCGCAACGCCTCCCCCATCACCACCGACCGCAAGCGCTCGCAGAGCGCGACCAGGCGGCTCATCGAGCGCTGCGCGTCGAGGTCTGCCGATGCGCCGCCGGCATGGAGGATCGGCTGGATGCCCTGCTCGAACATGGAGGCATCGCGTGCCGCGGCATTGCGGATGACACGAAGGTGGCGGGCCTGCAGACCGTAAGTGGCGAACTCTCGCGAGATGCGCGCAATGAGCAGTGCGCTGCTGCCATAGCGGGGCTCGGGCGGCTCCAGCCCCAGCGAAGCCTGCACTGGGCTGGCCTGTGCTGCGCCGGGCTGTGGCGGCAGCAGTCGCGCCGCGTCGTCATCGGCGAGCGGCACCAGCAGCCCGAAATCGGTGAGCTCGGCGATCTCGTCAAGGGTGAGCCCGGTCTCGGCGCTCAGGTCGGCTGCGCTGTAGCTGCGGGTGTCGTCGCCCGCCGCATGACTGCCAGTTTCTTCAGACCCAGGCGCTGTCTCAGCGGCGGTTGGCAACTCGACGGGCTCGGCGACGCCGATGCCCCAGATGTCAGCCAGATGTTCGCCCCGATCGATGCGCTCGCCGATGATGCTGAGCGGCAGGTACTGATCTCGTTGACGGGTGAGGATCCAGCGCAGCACTTCGATGTCGTGGTGCCCGAAGCTGCGGTATCCCCCCGGCGTACGCGCCGGCGAGACGAGCTTGCGATCTTCGAGGAACCGGATCTTGGAATCGGTCAGATCGCTGAACTCGGGCCGCAGCAGCGCAACGACTTCGCCGATCGACAGTCGTGCTCCGGGTGAGGAAGGCTCGACCCCGGCGTTCACAGCCCGACCGAGGCAACCAGGTACAGCAGTTTGAACTTGCCCACCTGCAGCTCGTCGCCGCTGTGCAAGATGACCTCGCCATCGGTGCGGACGCCATTGATGTATGTGCCGTTCAGCGAGCCCACGTCGTACAGGATGTGCCCCCCCTGTCCAAGCTCGAGCACCACATGGCGGCGTGACACGGTGATGTCGTCGAGGAACACATCGCTGTCAGGGTGGCGACCCACGGTGACCCGGTCGCCGGCGAGCTCGAACCGGGTCCCCGATCGGTGCCCAGAAGTGACCACGAGTTCCGCCTGGCCGCTGTACGGCGGCACCTCGGTGACGCCGACAGGCGTGAGCACTTCGGTGGGGGCATCGGCCGCAGAGTCCAGGCGCGCCCCGCAATTGGAACAGAACCGGGCGTCATCGGCGCTCGACTGCCCACACACGGCGCAGATGACGGCCATGACGATCAGATGTCCTCGGCGATCAGCGCGGCATAGCCATCGGCATCGAGCAGCGCCTCCATCTCCGCAGACGCTTGAGCCGCGTCGTCGGTCGGGGCGATGACGCAGATCCACCCGTCGCCGTACGGCGATTCGTTGACCAGCTGCGGCTCATCTTCGAGGGTGACATTCACCTCGACGACCTCGCCCGAGACCGGGGCAAAGATGTCTGAGACCGACTTGGTCGACTCGATTTCGCACATTGGCTCATCGGCGGTGACCTGAGCACCGATCTCGGGCAACTCCACATACACGACATCACCGAGCGCATCCTGTGCGAAATCGGTGATGCCCACCTGCACCCCGCCATCGGCAGGGCGCACCCATTCGTGATCGCTCGAGTAGCGAAGCTCAGCGGGAATCTCCATGCTCGCGAACCTACCGGATAGCTGTCACACCGATAGCTCAGCCCCCGGCGCTGCCGGCGCGCCCCTCACGCACTGCATCGAAGGCCTGGGGGATGTAGCCCACCGCCGACCAGTAGTGGATCGGCAGGCCGACCGTCACGAAGATCCATGCCGCGACGCGGAAGGCATCCGCCGCGCCGATGTGACTGTCTGCTGCGAGGAACATCGGCACCGCGAACATCATGAGAAACGTTCCGGTCTTGCCCCACCAGGTCACGTCGATCTTGCGAGCGCCGAGGGCCCCAAGCACCAAAGCGGCCACGGCAACCGCTGCTTCGCGCAACAGCGCCAGCACCGCGATCCACAGCGGCAGCGAGCCGTCGGCGATCATCACCACGAGCGCGACCAGCAGCAGCAGCCGATCAGCCGTGGGGTCCAGGATCTTGCCGAGCTCGGAGACCTGGTTGAAGCGACGCGCCACCCAGCCGTCGACCCAGTCGGTGGCACCCAGAGCGCCGAGCAGCAATGCCGCGGCCCAGCGGTCCTCGGCGCCGAATACCAGCCACACGAACCACGGCAGGCAGCACAGACGAGCCAAGCTGATCAGGTTCGGCACGGTGAACGGCCGCCATCCGACCTCGGGGACCGACGACGCATCGGAGGCCTCGCTCACGCGGCTCACAGTACCGAGATGCCGTCGGCTTAGGCTGCGCGCATGAGCACGATCTTCACGCGGATCATCGAGGGCGAGCTGCCCGGGACGTTCGTGTGGCGCGACGACCGTTGCGTCGCGTTCCTGTCCATCAATCCGCTGTCACCGGGTCACACGCTGGTGGTGCCGATCGCCGAGATCGACCACTGGCTGGACGTCCCGGCTGACCTTCAGGCGCACCTGTTCGATGTGTCCAGACGCATCGGGGAAGCTCAGATGCGCGCCCTGAGGCCCGAACGCATCGGGCTGGTAGTCGCCGGCTTCGAGGTGCCTCACTGCCACATTCATGTGTGCCCGGTGAACTCGATGGCCGACATGAACTTTGCCCGGCCCCTGCCGATGGCCTCGGCCGAGGAGCTGAGCGGGCCCGCCGAAGCCATCCGCGCCGAGCTGGACGGCTGAGCCCGCCCGCTCGCAGCGCAGGGCTAGAAGAGCCGACCAGGCGCCGCTTCAGTTGCATCTGCGGGTTCGATGAGACTGGCATCGCTGTTGCGAACATTGCCCACCTCTCGACCCACCCGGTGCGAACGCAGGATGCCCTCATCCGCGGGCACGCACATGGCCGACAGCACCTCGACATCGTCGTTGGCCGAGTCGAGCCACGCTTCCCACTGCCAGCGTTCCAGCAGCACCGGCATGCGGTCGTGAATCGGCGTCATGAAGCTGTTCGCGGCGGTGGTCAGCACAGTTGCCGAGTGAAGGGCCTGACGTGGACCGCCCGAGGCATCTGCGTTCGCTCCGTCGGCTGCATCGCCGCTTGAAGGCGGCGACCAGCGTTCCCACAGGCCCGCCATGGCGAGCATTGCGCCGTCGGTACGGGTGATGTAGTGCGGCAGCGGCCGGCCGTCACGGCTCGTCCCTGTCGGCATCTTGGGCCACTCGTAGAAGCCGTCGGCCGGGACGATGCAGCGGCGCCGTGTGAACGCATCACGGAACGAGTTCTTCGTCGCCGCGGTCTCAGACCGGGCATTGAACAGCGGCGAGCCCTTCGTAGAGTCGGCTGACCAGGCCGGCACGAGGCCCCACCGGAACGTCTCGATCCTGCGGGCATCATCGTTGCCCACCACGGCCACGATGTCGGCAGTGGGTGCCACGTTGTAGCTGCGGGGTGCATCGAAAGCCGGCAGCGGGGTGTCGAAGTGCGCCGCGATCTGTTCAAGACTGGCCGATGCGACGAACCTCCCGCACATGTCCCGAGCGTAGAACGCCTGAGATCAGCTGCCCGCTTCGAATTCGGAGCGAGGCACTCCCGATTGGCGGATGATCGACAGCAGTGTGCCGGTGCGCAATTCGCGGTGCATCGGAACCGGCACGGTGATCGTGCCGTCGGGGCCAGACTTCTGCATCGCGAGATGACTGCCTCGCCGTCGGACCTCGGCAAAGCCATGAGCCGACAGGATGCGGCACACGTCGTGACCGGACAGAACGCGCAACCTACCCAACGGCAACCTCGATCTGCGTCACATAGACCTCGCCTCGCGAGCGCCGCCGGACCTCTTCGGTGGATGCGGTCTCAAAGAACAACGCGAGTGCTTCAGCGAGATTCTCGCGTGCCTCCGCCACAGTTGCGGCCTGGCTGGCGACGTCCACTTCGGGGCAGAGCGCTACATAGCCATCTCCGTCTCGTTCGACGATCGCCGTCAAGAGCCTGTTCATCTCTCGCCTCCCGGCACTGTTGTCAGATCCACAGCATGTCCAAGTCCAGAATATGCCCGCAGATGGTCAAGGCCGACAGCTTCGACGATTGTCCGATGCTCCTCGACTCCCACACGTCGGCATGCTGCCCTACCGGCTTGACGCCCGCACGGAGTCCTGCCTCGTAAGCGTTCGCTGACTCAGTCGACATGGCGGCGCTTCGGCCCGCATGCGGAAGGAGAGCCTTCAGCGTTACGATGCACATGAAAATAATTTGAAATTCATGAATTATCATTGAATGATCTCTGATCGTGGGATTTGTCGACGATCTCTGGACGCTGCTGTTGTCCGACGACGAAGCCGAAGAACAGGAAGCGCTCGACCGGCTGCTCGCTGACGAAGCGGCAACGGAGACTGCGCTGGCGACGTTCTTCGTCGACGAGTCGGACTCTCAACTGCCGCAGCCTCGCACAGGCGCCCCAGAAGCCGCCCCCGATCAAGGACCGAGGTGAGGTGCTGCGCCCGGCGCGCCCCGTGATGGGACTCCCGACCCAATCCTCGCGGCCATCCGTAGACCGCTTGGTGGATTCCGTCCCCTGGCATCGGCACCGGTACTGTTCGCGTCATGTTCCGAGCGCTGCACTGTCCGGCAGTCAGCCGATGACGACGAATTCGGCACCGTTCGACCTCGTGACGCTGCTGACCGATCGGTACCCATCGCCGACTGCACGCGGCAGCGCATTCGAGCGCCTGATGCAGCAAGCCTTCCGGCAGCACCCCGACGTGTACGGGCCTCAACGCTTCAAGCAAATATGGCGTTGGATGGAGTGGCCCGAGCGGGTCGAACGCGGATACGGCGCCGATGCAGGCATCGACCTCGTTGCCGAGCAGACCGAAGAAGCCGGCGGGGGCCTGTGCGCCATCCAGACCAAGGCATATACCTCCCGGCGCATCGATAGGCCCGCTGTCGACTCGTTCATCTCCGAGTCTGACAGCGACGATTTCTCCGCGCGGCTGCTGGTGTTGACGGCGCCCCTCACGGATCACGCCCGCAGGGCAGTCGAGAAGGCGGTGCCGCGCTGCGAAGTGCTGCACCGCAGCGACCTCGAGTCGTGGCCCGTCAACTGGGACGAGTGCCTCGACCACCCGGCCGAGTTGCGCTTCACGCCCCAGCCGCGCCATACGCCCAAGCCGTTTCAGGTCGAGGCGATAGCGAAGGTGCTCGACGGGCTCGCCGCGGGAGACCGCGGACGGCTCATTCTGCCCTGCGGAACGGGCAAGTCGGTCGTCTCGCTGTGGATTGCCGAACAGCAGGCCGGCGTCGGCGGGCGGGTCCTGTACTTGGTGCCCTCAATCGCTCTGATGAACCAGACGATGCGCGAATGGGCACGCCAGCGAAATCCCGACATTGCGCATCGTTACATCGGCGTGTGCTCCGATACCCGCGCCGGACACGCGGCCGAGGATTCGCCATTGGCCGAGCTGGCAATGCCGGTCACCACCGATCCGCAGCGCATCGCAGCGCAGCTAGCCATGAGCGATTCGGAGGCGATGACCGTCGTGTTCTGCACCTACCAGTCGCTCAGCCTCATCGCTGACGCGCAGGCTGGAGACGAGTCGGGCACCCGGGTACCCCCCTTCGATCTCGTGCTCTGCGACGAGGCACACCGCACCACCGGCATCGAGGACACGAAGACGCCGAAGAAGGCCAAGGCCGACAGTCGGACGATCACCCCGTACTCCTTCATTCACAACCCGGAGCGCGTGCGTGCCCACAAGCGCCTCTATATGACGGCGACACCTCGCGTCTACACCGAGGCAGCCAGGCGCCGAGCCAACGAGCACGAGCGCGACTTCGACGTCTTCTCCATGGACGACCCGAGCATCTACGGTCCTGAGCTGTACCGCATGTCGTTCGGCGACGCGGTCGAGGGCGGCCACCTCACCGACTACAAGGTGCTGGTCATCGCGGTGGCCGAGAACCCGGTGCTCGATGCATTCGACAGCATCGTGATCGACGACGATCGGCCATTCAGCATCCACGAAGCAGTCCGCTTTGCCGGATGCTGGGACGGCTTGGCCGATCCCACCACCACCGCTGCTGAGGGCCGCATCACGGGCGCCGTCAACCCGCACGACGCTGCCCAGCGAGTCATCGCCTTCACCAACCGAATCCGCAACTCCCAACTGGTGGAGAGGTACTGGAACCCCGTCGTCGAGGCGGTGGCTGCCGCGGTGCATGGTCGGACAGCGGCTGGCGATAAGGCCGAACTGCTCGGCTGCGACGTACGCCACGTCGACGGCTCGAAGAACGCGCTCGAACGAGCCGACACGATCGCATGGCTGCGACAAGGCGACGCCGACGGCGCCTGCCGCATCGTGACCAACGCCCGCTGCCTCACCGAGGGCATCGACGTGCCGGCATTGGACGCCGTGATCTTCCTCGAACCGAAGCAGTCACAGATCGATGTCATACAGGCCGTCGGCCGCGTGATGCGGCGCGCCGAGCACAAAGATGTCGGCTACGTGATCCTGCCGGTGGTGGTTCCCTCCGGCGCAAGCCTGCTCGACGACCAGGTGCTGTCTGGCTCCGACTTCAAGGCCGTTTGGAAGGTCCTCAAGGCCCTGCGCTCGCACGACGAACGCCTAGACGTCGCGATCAACACAGCCGACCTGACAGGACGGCTGCCCATCAGCATCCTGCCGAGCGGCGTATGCAGCACATGCGGCCGGGCCGACGCCGAGTGTGACTGCGAGCAGGATGGCAACGGCGACATCGACGGCAAGGTAACCCAGCAGCGTCTGCCCTTCGAGCACGCCATTGCGTCACGGCTGGTGGCCGCCTGCGGGGATCGCCAGTACTGGGATCGCTGGGGACGTGAAGTAGCTCGGATCACCGGCACCATCACTGAGCATGTGCGAACCACTGTCGGCGCAGACACCGACTTGGCTGCCAAGTTCGAGCGCTTCGGCGACCAGATGGAAGCCACCATCGGCGGGAGCCTGCCGTCGGGCGACCTTGCGGTGCTCGTAGCCCAGCACGTGGTCACGATGCCGGTCTTCGATGCGCTGTTCGCAGGCAGCGGTTTCGCTGACCGCAACCCGATCTCTGCTGCGCTGAACGAACTGCTCGACGAGTTCAAGGCTGCCGACATCCGGCTTCGTGACGAGACGGTCGCATTGGACCGGTTCTACGACAGCGTCCGCAACCGTCTCTCTGGTGCGGCCGACTCCGATGCTCGGCTCAAGATCATGCTGGAGGTGTACGAGTCGTTCTTCAAAGAGGCGATGCCCGCCGAGATCACTCGACTGGGGATCGTCTACACGCCTGTGGAACTCGTGGATTTCATGCTGCGGTCGGTCGACGCTGTGCTGCGCCAGGAGTTCGGACGCGGATTGACCTCGAAGGATGTCCATATCTTGGACCCCTTCACAGGCACGGGCACGTTCATCAACCGTCTGCTCACCCAGAACAACAGCGCCGGCGAGCCGCTGATCGCAGACGAAGACTTGGAGCGCAAGTTCGTCAACACGCACAACCCGCTGGTGCCGGGCGGCAGCGTCCAAGAGATCCACGCCAACGAGATCGTGCTCCTCGCCTACTACTTGGCCGCCATCAAGATCGAAGAGGGCTACCGGGACCGCACTGGCAGCTACGAGCCATTCAGCGGCATCGTGCTGACTGACACGTTCTCCCACGACCCCGCAAGCCTGCCCGGAACGGGAACGATCGGCTACAACTCCGCGCGCGCCCGACAGCAAAACGAACTCCCCATACAAGTCATCATCGGCAACCCCCCGTGGTCGGCCGGCCAAAAGTCAGCGGGCGACGACAACCCGAACGTCGAGCACCCCCACATCGAGCAGCGCGTGCGCGACACCTACGGCCGCAGGCACCGCGAAGTCACCGGCCGCGGCGCCGGGCCGTCCTCGGGAAACCTGTACGTGGAGGCATTCCGCTGGGCGTGCGACCGCCTCGACACCCCAGAAGGCACTGGGGATCGCCCTGGCGTCATCGCCATGGTGCATCCGAACTCGCTCTCGAATGCACCCTCGCTGGCAGGAATGCGTGCGTCGTTGCGAGACGAGTTCACCGACATCTACGTCGTGAATCTGCTCGGCGACGCAATGAAGTCAGGCGATGACCGGCAACGTGAAGGCCAAAGCGCTTTCGGCCAAGGCTCTCGCAACGGCGTGCAGCTCACCGTGCTCGTTCGCAACCCGAGCAGGGGCCAAGGTGCAGCCACGCTGCATTACGCCGAAGCGCCCGAATACTCGACTCGTGACGCAAAGTTCGCTTGGCTCGCGGGCCTCGCCGACGTCACCGGCGACCAGTTCCAAACGGTGCCCGTCAATGACGCCCACGACTGGGTCAACCTCACCGACGACTCCTTCTCAGAGCTGCTGCCCGTTCTGACGGTCGGCCGGGAATCGTCGAGCGAAGCCGCCATCACCGAGCAGAGCGCCCTCGGTGCCAAGACGAACTGTGACGCCTACGTCTATGCGTTCAGCCGGGAAGCGCTCTCAACCAAGGTGGCCGCACTGATTGAAGCCTACGAACGCGCACGTCAAGCCGTGGAACAGGGTGCATCCTTCGAGAGCATCACCGCGAACGATGACCTCGAGACCATCAAGTGGACACATACCTTGAAGAGTTCGCTCAAGCGCAACCTCGAGATCGAATTCGACGAGAGCCGCATTCGCGAGGTGCTGTATCGGCCGTTCACCAAGCTCTGGCTCTATGAGGACCATCGCATCATTTCTCAAGCGAGGGCCACAAGTGACCTGTTCCCGCCGACCGAATCTGCTAGGGACGCTACCGACCGACCGACCGACCGACCGACCGACCGACCGACCGACCGACCGACCGACCGACCGACCGACCGACCGACCGGGATCTGCATCGCAGCGCCGAACAACCGGGCCGTCTTCGGAACACTGGCGACCGATTGCGTCGTCGACCTCTGCGCCTTCGGCACCAACCAGCCCGCCCGGGCCATCCCACGACGACGATCCTGATCTCTGGGGCCTCGAACATGACCTTCCAAGCACTAGCGACGGACACCATGCCCGACATCGCGGCGATCAAGGGATCTCAGCAGACGCGCGCACTGCCGCGACAGAGGCGATCCTCTTGAGCACGCCGTCCACCCGAACGACCTTTGCTGCGCTAGCCACACAGACGCTGCCGGACTTGCACGCCTTGGACCCGGCAGGACGCGCATTCCCGCGGAAGCGACAGCCATGACTGAAACGCTCGATCTGCGAATGCCCGGCGACGATCAAGTGGCCGACACGGACAACGTCAGTGACTGGGCATTGGAGCAGTTCCAAGCCAAATACGGCTCCGACATCTCCAAGGACGACATCTGGGAATACCTGTACGGCGTGATGCACTCGCCGGAATGGCGCGTCGACTACCGCCACGATCTTCAGCGCAACCTGCCGCGCATCCCGCTGGCCGACGATTTCGAACCGTTCCGGGCAGCTGGGCGCAAGCTGATGGACCTCCACATCGGTTACGAAACCGTCGACGAATATCCAGTGCAGTGCCTCGTGGATAGTGAGCCGGACGAAGGCGACGCCGACGGCAGCGCCTACCGGATCGAGAGCCGGATGCGCTGGGGCAAGCGCTCTGACGGCAGCGAAGACCGCACTGTGCTCTTGGTCAACAGCAGGTGCCGCCTCGTCGGCATTCCAGTCGAGACCGCGCACTACACAGTGTCGGGGCGCACCCCGCTGCAATGGGCCATCGACAGCCTGCGCGTCAAGCACGACAAAGCGTCGGGCATCATCGACGATCCCAACGGCTGGCGCGACTGGGCAGACGAGCCGTTCAACCTCATTCGCCACCTGCGCCGTCTCGTCACGGTGAGCTACGAATCGGCCGTCATCATCGCCTGGCTGCCCACCTCGCGGCCCGGCGAGTCACACCTGTACGAGCCGGGTCCCGTCACGCTCGCCGACATCATCGAATCGCAGGGCAAGGCACCACCGCTCGAAGACCCCACCGGCATCATCTACACCGACGAAGAATTCGTCGCGCACCTAGAGTCTCTTGCCGACGAACCGCCCGTCGGGTGACGGCCGGGCATCCGACCGCACGCGGCCGACAACTTTGGCGCATGACTGGGAAGCCAGGCGCCACTTCGTCACGTTCACCATATGCCGACACACCCAGAAGACAAAGCCTTCCTCCACGACCATCGCCGGCTCTCCAGAGCGCAGCGGCGCCATCTGCGTCACGTGCTCAGCCTGATGGTCGGGGATCTGCGGCGGATGGAGTCTGGAACGGCCACATGGTTTCGCGATGGACTCGTCCGCAAGCTGCGAGGCGTTCAGGCACGCCACGAGTTGCGCTGGGCAGAGGATGGCCGCGCCGTATTCTCGTTCGGCGCCCCGCACCGGCCCGGTCACAGGCACATTCATTGGCACCGCTGCGGCACCCACGACATCCTGCCGTGAGTTCACTGCTCGCCGTCGAGTTCCGAGCGAGGCTGTGCTCATTGTCCCGAGACACCGTGTGCATTCGTTCGAATGCAGCCGGAGCGATCTAGCAATGTGCATTGGATACGATGCACGCGCAGCAAAGACGTAGAGTGCACTCAGTCGGCTGCATGATGTATCGAAGCCGTTACGGTTCGGGCACGGACGAGCGCAGCGCCCGAACGCCCACAGCATGGTCCACGATGATGCCCGAGTCGACGAATCCGAAACCTGCAACGACGCCTGACAGCGATCAAGCCGGAGAGTCCAGCACGCCGTGCGGCGGTGGGCGGCAACGACCTTCCCTTGACGTCTACACGGTCGAGGGGATCGGCGTGGCCGTGGCACAGCTGCGGCAAGCGGCAGGACTCACCCAGACGGAGTTCGGGGAGATGGTCGGCGCGTCGCGGCCCTGGGTATCCGATCTCGAGCGCGGGAACCTGCGGGGCGGTCAACTCGACACCGTGCTGGCATGCATCCGTGCACTGGGGTACCGAATTGTGCTGGAGGACATCGACACCAAGCCCTCGAAGCTCGACGATCTCAAGAACGCCATGCGCATCGGACCGCTTGCACGCAGGCCCGCGGCCGCGTCTGACTCGCCGCAATGACAGCTCGACTCGCGGTCCTGCTGGACGGCCAGATCGTCGGCACGGTCGACGCCGGCCGTGCCAGTCGCAACGATGCATTCGTCTACAGCGATCGTTGGCTCGACCAGGGCGACAGCGCGATGCCGCTCTCGCTCAGCATGCCGCTGAACCGCCGTCGCCACCCGGCGAGCATCATCAGGACATGGCTCGAAGGCTTGCTGCCCGACGATGCCGAACTGCTGCGGCACTGGCAACGAGTCACCGGCGCAGCCTCCACCGATCCCTTCGATCTCCTGGCGACGCCGATGGGTCTTGACTGTGCCGGCGCCGTACAGGTCTGCCCCGAGAGCGACGTCGACACTGCGCTGGCGCGCGGCGGGGGTATGCAGCGGCTCAGCGACAACGAGGTGGCGCGTCAGCTGAGCGAAATGCGGCAGCTCACGCATCTCGGATCCGACGGCGCCGTGCCCGGCTACTTCAGCCTCGCTGGGGCGCAGGCCAAGGTCGCGCTCCGCAGGCACCGCGGAGCGTGGCACCAGCCGCACGGCACTGCCGCCACTACGCACATTCTCAAGCCTGCGGTGTTCATGACACAGCATCAGGCTGTCATCGAGCACCTCTCCATGGCGGCAGCGAGTCGGCTGGGGTTCCCCACAGCGAACACCAAAATCGCTGTCTACGGAGGCTGCGACACGGTGATCGTGAAACGCTATGACCGCCGACGCATCGGCGATCGACTGCTGCGGCTGCACCAAGAAGACCTGTGCCAAGCGCTCGGTCTCGCACCGACGCTGCGATACGAGCAGCACGGCGGGCCGTCGCTGACACACATCGTGTCACTGCTGCGCCAGCACTCGACCTCGCCTGACGAAGATGTGGCCGACCTCACCGACGCATTGGCCTATCAGTGGATCATCGGCGCGCCCGACGGCCATGCCAAGAACTTCAGCCTGATGCTCGACGCCTCGGAAGTGCGCCTAGCCCCCATGTACGACGTGTGCTCCGTGCTGCCCTACTTGGACCGGGATGAGCCGGTCGGACATGCGTTCGCCATCGGCGGCAGTCACGCGGTCACGCCTGATGAGGCACCGACGCGCTGGACCCGATTCGCGGAGGACATCGACATACGCGCAGACCTGCTGCTCAACCGCATCCGCGACATCGCCGCGGCCGTCCGAAGCGCTTTCGCGGACGAGGCCGCTTTGCTGCCAGGAGAGCTTGCCGCTTCCCCCCGCGTCGGCATGCTGCTCGACCGGCTTGACACCCGCACGAAGTCCTGCCTGGCAAGCGTTCGCTGACTCAGCCGGCGTGGCCGTGCTTCGGCCCACACGCGGGCGGTGAGCCTTGAGCGTGGTCTCGGGACAGTACTGCGACCGTGCTTCGGCTCAGACGTAGGTGGAGCCCTTCATGCCGCCGCGGTCTTGGCGGATCTCGACGTTGACCAGTGCCGGCAGGCCTGAGTCGAAGGCTCGCTGCAGCGCAGGTGCGATCTGGTCGGGCTCGGTGACGTGCTCGCCATGGCCGCCCATGGCCTCGACCACCTTGTCGTAGCGGGTGTAGCTGAGCTCGGTGGCCACCACCCGGTCCTGGCCGTAGAGGCCGGCCTGCGGGCGCAGCATCTGGCCCCACGCAGCGTCGTTGCCGACCACACCCACGATGGGCAGCCCGAATCGCACGGCAGTGTCGTACTCGAAACCGTTGAGCCCGAACGAGCCGTCGCCGTAGACGATGAGGACCCGCTTGTCCGGGTGTGCCTTCTGCGCTGCGAGGGCGAACGGCATCCCGACGCCGAGCGTTCCGAGCGGGCCAGGGTCCATCCAGGTGCCGCGCCGGGGCACCCGGATCACCTTGGAGGCCTGCGCCACGATGTCGCCGCCGTCGCCGATCACGATCATGTCGTCGGTGACGGCGTCGGCGATCTCGCGGCACAGCCGCAGCGGGTCGATCGGCACCTCGTCGCTGTTGAACTCGGCGCTGCGGCCCTCGTCCAGCTCGACTTCGCGCTTGCGCAGTGACGCAAGCTGTGCACTGGCGTCCACGGTCACGCCGGTTGCCTTAAACACGTCGAGCAGCGCATCGAAGTTGGCGCCCAGGTTGCCGACGAGACTGACGTCGGCGGGACGGTTCTGGCCGATGAGGGTCTCGTCGAGGTCGAGCTGCACGATGCGTGCGTCGGCCGGGATGGCGCGGCCGAACTTCATGCGGAAGTCGAGCGGCGTGCCGGCCAGGATCACCACATCAGCCGCTTCGAGTGCTTCCTTGCGGGTGAGCGAGAGGAACGACGGGTGATCCCACGAGATCTCCCCGCGCGCCATGCCGTTCACGTAGCACGGCACGGACGTGGCATCCAGGAATGCCGCCAACGCATCGCCGCCTTCGCTCCATTTCAGCGCCGTGCCCGCCATCACGACGGGCCGCTCCGCTGACGCGATCAACTGGGCTGCCTCCTCCACCAGCGGGGCTGCAGCGGCCGCGGCCACCCGGTAGTCGCGGAACCGGGGCACCTCGACAGCGTCGAGATCGACCGTCCCATGCAGGATGTCCATGGGTATCTCCAAGAAGGCCGGCCCGGGCACACCACTGAGTGCCGTGCGCACGGCCAGCTCGATGTACTCGGCGATGCGGCGGGTCTCGCCGCACGCACCCGACCACTTCGTCACCGGCCGCATGAGCGACACATGGTCCATCTCCTGCAGCGAGCCACGGCCGGCATGCCTGAACGGCCCTTGGCCGCCGAAGACCAGGATCGGCGAATTGGCCCGCCAGGCATTCGCGACGCCGGTGACGCCGTCGGTCACGCCGGGACCCGCGGTGAGAATGGCCACGCCGACCTTGCCGGGGTGCAGGCGGGCCCATGCGTCGGCGGCGTGCGTCGCGGCTTGCTCATGGCGGACGTCGACCACCTCGATGCCCTCATCGAGGCAGCCGTCGTAGATGCCCATGACGTGCCCGCCCGACAGGGTGAACACGCACTCCACCCCGGCCGCGGCCAACGCCTTCGCGGCGAGCTTGCCGCCGTGGGTCTCGGTGGCCGTCACGCCTAGCGCTCGCCGTTCCTTGCCGCTCATCTGGGACCTCCGCAACAAATCCTGCCGCAAGAGCTTGGCACGCGGCCTACGGTTGCGCCGCGGCGCCCAGCCGCCTATCGCCCGCCGAGCGCGGTGCCTCTCATGCTGTCAGCCCCCTTCGGGACCGGCAGGCGCGAAGAGCCGCACCAGCGAACCGGTGCGGCTCCGAGCGACCCGAAGGCCAAGGGCCGAGAGATGGTTCTCCGCCGTGCCCTTGAGACGCCCGGCGTCGGGTTCGATTCCCGATCGGTCCACTGTCCAGCCTACCCCAGCACGAAGTTCACGAGTTTGCCGGGGACCGTGATGACGCGCTGGATGTCTGCGCCGGCGGTGAGCTGGGCAATGCGCTCGTCGGCCTTGGCTGCGGCTTCGAGATCGGCCGGCGAGACGCCGGCTTCGACCGTGATCCGGCTGCGGACCTTGCCGTTCACCTGGACCGGCACCTCGATCACCTCCGACGCCAGCATCGCCGGATCGGCCTGAGGGAACGGCGCGTAGACGACCGTGGTCGTGTTGCCCAGCTTCGACCACAGCTCCTCGGCCAAGTGCGGCACCAACGGCGCCAGCAGGCGCACCAGCACGTCAGCGACCGAACGGGGCGTGGTGCCGCCCCGCCGGGTGAGCTCGTTGTTCAGCTCGGTGATGCGCGCGATCGCCGAGTTGAACCGCAGGTCGGACATGGCATCTCTGACCGCCGCAACAGTGCGATGCACCATGCGCTCGAGGTCGGCGTCGGGCTCGATGTCGGCGACCGTGAGCTCGCCGGTCTGCTCGTCGATCAGGCGCCGCCACACGCGCTGCAGCAGCCGGTGCGAGCCGATCACCGAATGTGTCTCCCACGGGCGGCCCTGGTCGAGCGGCCCCATGAACATCTCGTAGGTCCTCAGCGTGTCGGCCCCGTACGCGCTGTAGATGTCGTCGGGCGTGACCGCGTTGCGCAGCGACTTGCCCATCTTGCCGAAGTGACGGGTGACCTCGGCATCGCCCCAGAAGAACTTGCCGTCGCGCTCGACCACCTCAGACGCTTCCACGTACACGCCCCGGCTGTCCTGGTACGCCGCCGCCTGGATATAGCCCTGGTTGTAGAGCCGGCCGAACGGCTCGGGGCCGCTGACGTGGCCCAGGTCGTACAGCACCTTGTGCCAGAAACGGGCATACAGCAGGTGCAGCACGGCGTGCTCCACGCCGCCGACATAGAGGTCGACACCGCCGACCCCGCCGTCGGGGTCAGCCATCCAGAATCGTTCCACCTCGGGATCCACCAGAGCGTCGTCGTTGGCGGGATCGAGGTAGCGCAGGTAGTACCAGCACGATCCGGCCCACTGAGGCATCGTGCTCAGCTCACGGCGGTACGTGCGCTCGCCGTCGCCCAGGTCGTAGGCGGCGGTGGCCCACTCGGTGGCGCGGCCGAGCGGCGGCTCGGGTTCTGACGACTCGTCGAGCGCCCGGGGCGCCCAGTCGATGAGCTCGGGCAGCTCCACGGGCAGCTCGCTCTCGGGCACCGCCAAGGGCAGTCCTGTCTCGTCGAACACGATCGGGAACGGCTCGCCCCAGTAGCGCTGCCGGCTGAACAGCCAGTCCCGCAGCTTGTAGGTCACGGTGCGGCGGCCGCAGTCCCGCTCTTCCAGCCAGCCGCAGATGGCGTCGATGGCGTCGTCCTTGCCCAGGCCGTTCAGGAAGTCGCTGTTGATAGCCGGTCCGGGACCGTCGTAGGCCTCGCCGTCGAAATCCGGCGGCGGCTGCACCGTGCGCATGATCGGGAGCCCGAACTGGACGGAGAAGTCCCAGTCGCGCTGGTCCTCCCCCGGCACCGACATGACCGCGCCCGTGCCGTAGTCGATCAGCACGTAGTCGGCCACGAACACCGGCACCGGCGCCCCGGTGGTGGGCACGCGGCAGTTCGCTCCAAGCCATACGCCGGTCTTGTCGCGCTCGGTCTGGCGCTGCAAGTCGGTCATCGCTGCTGCTTGTGCCCGGTATGCGTGGAGGGCCTCGCGGGGCGTGGCGGCGCCTCCGGTCCAGCGCGGATCGGTATCTGGCGGCCACTCGTCGGCGACCATCTCGTCGACGAGCGGGTGCTCGGGCGCCAGCAGCATCGCCGTCGTCCCGTAGATCGTGTCGGGACGGGTGGTGAACACCTCGATGGACGGGCCAGAACTGCCGGGCTCGGCATCGGTCGCGAAGCTGATGTATGCACCTTCGCTTCGGCCGATCCAGTTGCGCTGCATGAGCTTGACGCTCTCGAACCAGTCGACCCGGTCGAGGTCGGCCAGCAGCCGGTCGGCATACGCCGTGATGCGCATCATCCACTGCTTCATCGGGCGGCGGAAGACCGGATGGTTGCCCCGGTCGGACCGTCCCTCGTTGGTGACCTCCTCATTGGCCAGCACCGTTCCCAGCGCAGGGCACCAGTTGACCGGTGCTTCGCCCAAGTAGGCCAGGCGGTGCTCGTCGAGCTCGGTACGCCGCTCGACGTCGCTCATCTCGGCCCACGCAGCGCCGCTGGTGGTGGCCTTCTGCCCGTTCTCGAACAGCTCGATCAACTCCGCGATGGGCCGGGCCCGCTGCGCATCGGTGTCGTACCAGGAATTGAAGATCTGCAGGAAGATCCACTGCGTCCAGCGGTAGTACTCGACATCGGTCGTGGCCAGCGAACGCTGGTCGTCGTGCCCGAGCCCCAGTCGGGCCAGCTGGCGCGACATGTTGGCGATGTTGCGCTCGGTGTTGACGCGGGGGTGCTCGCCGGTCTGGCGGGCATGCTCCTCGGCAGGCAGGCCGAATGCGTCGTAGCCCATCGGGTGCAGCACCACGTAGCCGCACATGCGCTTGAAACGCGCATACACGTCGGTGCCGATGTAGCCCAGCGGGTGCCCCACATGCAGGCCCGAACCCGACGGGTACGGGAACATGTCCATGATGAAGAGCTTGTTCCTGCCGGCCGCCGGATCCGCCGACGCGCCGCTGAGCACCGGCCCTCGTTCGGCCGAAGCCATTGGACGCAGGGGTGTTCGGTAGGTGCCCTCGGCCCTCCACCGCTCCTGCCAGCGCAGCTCGATCTCGCTCGCCATCTCGGCGTTGTAGCGATACGGAGGAAGCTCGCTCCCCTCAGCTGAGTGCGCGACAACGACATCGGCCGATGAGGGGGGATTCATGCGGGAAAGGATGCCACGGTCACCCGCAGATCACTAAGAGAGAGCCACGGGAGAACCACATTCCCGTCCAGAAGGTGACCGCTACCCTGCGGACCGTGGCCGAGGCACCTCCATCGCAGCACCTCACCGCGCTCGGCGATCCCGGCTTCGCGGATGTTTCCGAGAGCGACTGGGAGGCCGCGGCGCAAGGCGCGCTGCGGGGCGAGCCGCTGTCGTCGCTCCGCACGACGCTGCTCGACGGCATCGAGACCGCCCCGCTGTACACCGCGCATCGACACGGCACCGAGGCTGATCCGTCGGGCTTGCCCGGCAGCGCACCGTTCACCCGCGGCGCCACCGCCGCGAGCGGCGCACAGGGCTGGGAGGTGCGCCAGATCCACGACGTGCGACTCGCGGGCACCCCAGACGCGGTCGCTGTGGACACGACATCGGGCGTGGATGCCGTCACGGTCGCCCGAGGCTGGGACGCCGACGGTGACGCTGCTGCGCTCGCCGGGGGTATCGGCCATGCGGCCGGTGCCGGCGTGACGATCCACCTGCAGTCCGGCACATCGCCCGCGCACGCCGCGGCACTGCTCGATGTCCTTGGCCGTCACGGTCCAGAACTCGCAGGCCTGCGCTCGTGGTTCGGCCTCGACCCGATCGCGGCGTGCGCCAGCGGTTGGCGCTGGGCCGATCCCGGTGACGGCGCCGCGCTCGACTCCTACATGTGCAGCGCAGCGCGCAGCGCCGCGGGGATCGCACAACTCTCGCCTGGCGCCGTGCCGCTGGAGGCTGACGGATCGGTCTTCGCCGATGCAGGCGCGAGCGACGCCACCGAGCTGGCTGCGATGCTCGCTACCGGGGTGGCCTGGCTGCGAGTGCTCTGCGACAGCGCCGACGGACCGGGGCTCGACCCGGCGGCGGCTGCCCGCCTGCTGGGCTTCACGCTGTCCGCAGGGCCCGACGCATTCCTGGTCACCGCCAAGTGCCGGGCGCTGCGGATGTGCTGGACCCGTGTGCTGGGCGCCTGCGGGGTCGACGGCGCCGGCGACCAGGGACCGCCGATGCGGATACACGCAGTCACCACGACGGCCGTGCTGAGCGCTGTTGATCCGTGGGTGAACATGCTGCGCGCCACCACGGCATCGTTCGGTGCGGCAAACGGCGGTGTCGACGCCATCACCGTCCGGCCCTTTGACGCCGTCAGCACCGGTCAGGCGTCCAGCAGCCTGGGATGGCGTGTCGCCGCCAACACGCAGCTGATCCTTCGCCACGAGAGCCGCATGGGATCAGTCATCGATCCCGCCGGGGGAAGCTGGTATCTCGAAGACCTGACGCGCAAGCTGGCGCACGCAGCCTGGGACCGTTTTCGAGAGATCGAAGCGACGGGCGGGATATGCGCCGCGATGGCCGGCGGCGACCTCGAGGCATCAATCGCCGACGAACGAAGGCTGCGCGACGAGCAGATCGCGGCGGGCCAGCACGTGATCGTGGGCGTGACTGACTTCGTCGACACCCAGGCCGAGCGGGCTACGGGGGCGGGCAGCTCCGCCGGCGCGACGGCCGGCACGCCAGCGGCAGGGCTGGGCGTGCACCGCTGGGCAGCGCCCTATGAGGCTGGAATGAATGACGAAGATGTGACGGGAGATGCAGGGTCATGAGCATCATCGGCGACTTCTCGAACCTCCAGCTCGACGACACCGGGCCCGAACGCGGCGGCCCGAACGGCGCGGGCGGCCCCGGATCTTCGGCACTGCCCGGAGAGTCGGCACGAGCAGAATGGGCCGAGCGATTCGCCTCTGAGACCGGCCGCGCCCCGGCGCCCAGCACCACGCCCGAAGGCATCGACATCGCGCCGCTGTACGTCGCTGCGGACCTCGACGACCTGTACGACAGCGAACCAGGCGCCAGCGGGAACGGCCTCGCAGGGCGCACGTACCTCGACGGCTACCCCGGCTTCGCCCCGTATCTGCGCGGCCCGTACCCGACGATGTACACGAACCAGCCGTGGACCATCCGCCAGTACGCCGGCTTCTCCACTGCCGAGGACTCCAACGCGTTCTACCGGCGCAACCTGGCAGCGGGGCAGCGCGGCCTGTCGGTTGCCTTTGACCTTGCTACTCACCGGGGCTACGACTCGGACCACCCCAGGGTGAGCTCAGACGTGGGCATGGCAGGCGTCGCCATCGACTCGATCCTCGACATGCGCACGCTGTTCGACGGCATCCCGCTCGACGCCATGAGCGTTTCGATGACCATGAACGGCGCCGTGCTGCCGGTGCTGGCGCTCTATGTGGTGGCCGCAGAGGAGCAGGGGGTTGCTCCCGCCCAGCTGACCGGGACCATCCAGAACGACATCCTCAAGGAGTTCATGGTCCGCAACACCTACATCTACCCGCCTCAGCCCTCCATGCGGATCATCAGCGACATCTTCGAGTTCACCTCCGCCGAAATGCCTCGCTACAACTCGATCTCGATCTCGGGCTATCACATGCAGGAAGCCGGGGCGACCGCCGATCTCGAGCTGGGCTACACGCTGGCCGACGGCTTGGAGTACCTGCGCTGCGGCATCGGCGCCGGCATGGGCATCGACGATTTCGCCCCGCGCCTGAGCTTCTTCTGGGGCATCGGCATGGACTTCTTCATGGAAGTCGCCAAGCTGCGGGCCGCCCGGCTGCTGTGGGCCAAGCTGGTCGCCGGCTTCGAGCCCGACAATCCGCGATCGCTGTCGCTGCGGACGCACTGCCAGACCTCGGGCTGGTCGCTCACGGCCCAGGATCCGTACAACAACGTGGTGCGCACCTGCATCGAGGCCATGGCCGCCGTCGACGGCCACACCCAGAGCCTGCACACAAACGCTTTCGACGAGGCGCTGGCGTTGCCGAGCGACTTCAGCGCCCGCATCGCCCGCAACACGCAGCTGTTCCTGCAGCACGAAGCCGGCGCTACCCGGGTCATCGACCCGTGGGGCGGGAGCTACTACGTGGAGCGGCTCACCGCCGAGCTGGCTCAGCGAGCCGCCGCGCACATCGAAGAAGTCGAGAAGCTCGGCGGCATGGCACGCGCCATCGAGGCCGGCATCCCCAAGATGCGCATCGAAGAAGCCGCCGCCCGCACCCAGGCGCGGATAGAAGCCGGGCAGCGGACGGTGGTCGGTGTGAACCGCTACCAGTCTGAGCTGGACAACGAGGTCGACATCCTGCGGGTCGACAACGCCGAGGTGCGCACCGCCCAGCTTGCGAAGCTGGACCGCCTGCGGGCCGAACGAGACGCCGATGCGGTTCGCCACTCGCTGGACAAGCTGCGTGCGGTGGCCCGCAGCGGTGAGGGCAACCTTCTGGCTGCATCCGTCGACGCGGCGCGCTGCCATGCCACCGTGGGAGAGATCAGCGCTGCGATGGAGGATGCCTTCGGGCGGCACACTGCCCAGATACGCACGATCAGCGGCGTGTACGGGAGCGAGATGGCTGGCGACAGTTCGGGCGACGATGGCGCCGTCTCGGGCGACCGCAGCAGCCATCCGATGGCGGCAGCCGTCGATGCCGTGCGCAACCGGGTTGCCGCGTTCGGGGAGCAGACCGGGCGGCGGCCCCGCATCCTCATCGCGAAGATGGGCCAGGACGGCCACGACCGGGGCCAGAAAGTGGTGGCCACGGCCTATGCGGATCTCGGTTTCGACGTCGACATCGGCCCGCTGTTCAGCACGCCCGCCGAGACGGCCCGCCAAGCCGTCGAGAACGACGTCCATGTCGTCGGCGCCTCGTCGCTCGCCGCGGGCCACTTGACGCTGGTGCCGGCGCTGCGGGACGCGCTGGCAGATCTCGGCCGGCCCGACATCCTGATCGTGGTGGGCGGCGTCATCCCTGTGCAGGACTTCGACGCGCTGCGCACGGCCGGCGCAGCCGCGATCTACCCGCCAGGCACCGTCATTGCCGAAGCAGCTGCTGAGATGCTGGACCTGCTCGAGCGGGCCGGCTAGCACTCCACCACCGCTGGCTCAGCGGTGGCGACGCCCCACGTTGCGGACCTTCTTCTTGGCCCGAGAAGAGCGGTACGCGGTGCTGGAAGCCGCTCGCATGCCGCGCGGCGCAGCGGCGAGCCGTGCATCGGCGTCTTCCAGGTGGTTGTGGTAGCGGCGGTGCACCCACAGCTTCTCGTCGCCGACGACGATCTGCCCCCACGCCGAGCCGCGGATGTCGAACGGCGCTGTGCGCTCGATGCGGTCGAGCAGCTCGACCGGCTTGGCGGGCCTCAGCGCCCGGGTGCGCATGACCACGATGTCGGCATCGGTCAGCGCGAGCAGGCGGTAACGCGACATCGTCAGCACCGCCGCTGTCGCGAAAAATGTCGTGGAGATCAGGCTGACCTGCACCCACGGCAGGTCCACCGTCAGCACGATGCCTGCCAGCGCCGCCACACCGATCACCAGCAAGGAGAAGGGGTGCAGCCCGCCCTGCGCCGGCACGAGTGCGTGCAGGTGGTCGCCTTGGTTCAGGTACTGCTCGGCGAGGTGAGACCGATCCCCCGTGCGCATCCGCTTCAGCAAACCCACCGAGACATTCTGCCCGAAATGGGGCACAGTCCGAACGAGACAGCCGCCTGAGGGAGACAGCCCGACAGATGAACGGGCTCAGCAGCCGGCAGGCCGCCACCGCGGCTCCCGGTACCTTGCTCCTGATGGCCCGAGTCGATGTCGCTGAACTTGCCGCCGACGTGCGTGCCTGCGACCGCGCTGCCATCGGCCGGGCGATCACGCTGGTCGAATCTCGCCGCCCTGCCGATGCAGAGTCGGCACAAGCCCTGCTCGGCCGACTGCTGCCCCACAGCGGCGGAGCGCATCGCGTCGGCATCACCGGCGTGCCCGGTGTGGGCAAGAGCACGCTCATCGAAACGCTCGGCACCACGCTGACAGGGCGAGGGCACCATGTGGCGGTACTGGCCGTCGACCCCACCTCGGCGCTGCACGGCGGCTCCATCCTGGGCGACAAGACCCGCATGACGGCCCTGGCAAATGACCCGGCGGCCTTTGTGCGACCGTCCCCGACGTCAGGCGAGCTCGGCGGCGTGACCAGAGTGACCCGCGAGACGATCCTGGTGCTCGAAGCGGCAGGTTTCGACATCGTGCTCGTGGAGACCGTGGGCGTCGGCCAGTCAGAGACCGCCGTGGCCGACATGGTCGACTTCTTCATCGTGCTCATGCTGGCCGGCGCCGGCGACGACCTGCAGGGCATCAAGAAGGGCATCCTCGAGATCGCGGATCTGATCGCGGTCAACAAGGCCGACGGAGACAACGTCGAGCGGTCCGCCAACGCGGCACGCGACTACCAGCTGGCGCTGCACATGACCCAGCCCGCCTCGCCGACGTGGACCCCCCCGGTGATCACCTGCTCAGGCCTGACCGCAGACGGCCTCGAGACGCTGTGGGACCATGTGGCCGAGCACCGTCGGCTCATGGTGGCATCGGGCGAGCTGGCAGCCCGCCGGGCGGACCAGCGGGTGCGCTGGATGCGCGCGATGCTCACCGAGCGCATGCGCGCACGGCTGGCGACGCGTGCTCAAGACCTGCTGGCCGATCTCGAAGACAAAGTGCGAGCCGACCGTCTGACGCCAACCGCTGCGGCGGACCAGCTGATGGCAGCCTTCGACGCAACGACGGAGGCCTAGCGAGGCGTTCTCGTCGAAGGCGACCTCGCCTAGAAGTCCTCGTCGAAGGCGACCTCGCCTTCGATGCCCACCTGGTAGCTGGCGACCGTGCGCTCGAAGAAATTCGTGAGTTCCTGCACGTCCTGCAGTTCCATGAACGAGAAGGGATTCTTCGAGTCGTACTCCTTGGCGAGACCGAGCTGGGCGAGCCGCTGGTCGGCCACGAACTCCAGATACGCCCGGGTGTCGGTCACCGACATCCCCGCCACGCCTCCGGACAGCACATCGTGCGCGAACTGCGTCTCGACGTCGACCGCCTCGGTGATCATCTGCCGGATCCGGTCAGCGAGATCCTGGTCGAACAGCTCGGGTTCCTCGGCCCGGATCGTGCGGACCACCTCGAAGGCGAAGTTCATGTGCGCCGACTCGTCCCGGAACACCCAATTCGTGCCGGCCGCCAGCCCGTTCAGCAGGCCCTTCGACCGCAGGAAATACACGTAGGCAAAGGCTGCGAAAAAGAAGAGCCCCTCGATGCACGCAGCGAAACAGATGAGGTTCAGCACGAAGGCCTTGCGGTGCTCCGCGGCGGAGAGCCGGTCGAGCGACCACACGCTGTCCATCCAGCGGAAGCAGAAATCTGCCTTGGCGGCAATCGAGGGAATGTTCTCGATGGCTGAGAACGCCGCAGACCGCTCGCTCAGGTCCGGGATGTAGTGGTCGAGCAGCGTCAGGTAGAACTGCACGTGCAGCGCTTCCTCGTAGAGCTGCCGGCTCAGGTACATGCGAGCTTCGGGGCTGTTGATGTGCTGGTAGAGGTTCAGCACCAAGTTGTTGGCGACGATCGAGTCGCCGGTGGCGAAGAACGCCACCAGCCGGTTGATGAGGTGCCGCTCGGCGGGCGCCAGCTTGCGGTTGAGGTCGACGATGTCGTCGGAGAAATCGATCTCCTCCACCGTCCACGTGTTGCGGATGGCGTCGCGGTACATGTCGAAGAACTGCGGGTACCGCATCGGCCGCAGCGTCAGCTCGAAGCCAGGGTCGAGGATGCTGCCGCTGCGGACGCCGGTTTCGACGCCCGGGTCGGCCTGCGATCGGCCGTCTGGAAGCGGCAGGGTCGGAAGCGGCTCGGGCGTGAATTCGGGCGCTGTCTGCACGAGTGCCATGGGGATCCTCTGTCTGTGTCAGGTGGTTCGGCCGGGCAGCTCGCGCCGGCTCATTCGCAGGCTTCGCAGGTTTCTGGGTTCTCCAGCGAGCACGCCACGGCCTCGGCGGCGGCTGGGTCGGGCATGGTCGAGACGGTCGCCTGCATGGCAGCGGCGCCGTTGGGCTGGCGCCCGTTGCTGCCCGATGCGGTGTCGGTGGTGGTCTGGTTGATGCGGGTGGCCGGGCGGGAGCGCAGGTAGTAGGTGGTCTTCAGGCCCGATTTCCAGGCGTGCATGTACATGGAGGACAGCTTCCCGATGTTGGGGCTCTCCATGAACAGGTTCAGCGACTGGCTCTGGTCGACGAAGGCGCCGCGCGCTGCGGCCATGTCGATGAGCGCCCGCTGTGGCAGCTCCCACGCCGTGCGGTACACCGAGCGGAGGTCGTCGGGGATCTCCGCGATGTTCTGCACGGAGCCCTCGGCCATCTTGATCTTGTTGGCCATCGCCTCGCTCCACAGGCCGCGCTGTTGCAGCTCGCGCACCAGGTAGCGATTGATCTGCATGAACTCGCCCGAGAGCGTCTCGCGCTTGAACAGGTTCGACACCTGCGGCTCGATGCACTCGTAGCAGCCGGCGATGGACGCGATGGTGGCTGTGGGCGCAACCGCCACCAGCAGCGAGTTGCGCAGGCCGTGCTGGCCGATCCGCTCTCGCAGCTCTGCCCAGCGCTGGGGCTGGGACGGCT
Source organism: Acidimicrobiia bacterium (assembly GCA_022824805.1). Classification (GTDB taxonomy): domain Bacteria; phylum Actinomycetota; class Acidimicrobiia; order Acidimicrobiales; family Poriferisodalaceae; genus Poriferisodalis. The sequence goes on from JAJDZE010000147.1 coordinate 39,910, forward strand.
CGACACCCCACAGATCGAACTGCAGCTGCCCCGCTGCCGCGCGGGTGTCGCCGAACGCCGCATGGGGCCCGTGCTTGCGAGCCAGCTCGCAGCTCGACCAAACCGCCCAGTAATAGATCTCCTCGGCGATCCGGGCCGCAGTCTCGACCGCCTCGGGCGAGTCGAAGTCGAGGCCGAGTTGGAAGAACACGTCCTGCAGGCCCATGACGCCGAGCCCGACGGGACGCCAGCGCTCATTCGACCGGGCGGCCTCGGGCGTCGGGTAGTAGTTGATGTCGATGACGCGGTCCAAGTAGGGCACCGCTGTGCGCACGACCTCGCCCAGTGCCTCGTAGTCAACCCCTCCATCCCGCACGAACTTGGCGAGATTGACCGAGCCGAGATTGCAGACCGCCGTCTCGGCGTCGCTGGTGACCTCGAGGATTTCCGTGCACAGGTTCGACAGGTGGATCACGTTGCCGGGCTCGCCGGTCTGGTTGGACTTGGCGTTCGAGGCGTCCTTGAAGGTCATCCAGCCGTTGCCGGTCTGGGCAAGCGTGCGCATCATGCGGCTGTACAGCTCACGGGCTGACACCTGCCGCTCGTACAAGCCCGCCGCCTCGGCTTCGCGATACGCATCGGTGAACTCGTCGCCGTACAGATCGGTGAGATGGGGCACCTGCTTGGGATCGAACAGCGACCATTGCCAGTCGTTCTCGACCCGGCGCATGAACTCGTCGGGCACCCAGTTCGCCAGATTCAGGTTGTGGGTGCGCCGGGCATGGTCGCCGGTGGAATCCTTCAGTTCCAGGAACTCCTCGATGTCGGCGTGCCACGACTCGAGGTACACGCATGCTGCACCCTTGCGCCGGCCGCCTTGGTTCACCGCCGCCACCGACGAGTCGAGCGTCTTGAGCCACGGCACGATGCCATTCGACAAGCCGTTGGTGCCGCTGATCAGCGAGCCACGCGACCGCACCCGGTGCCAGCCCACCCCGATGCCGCCGGCGAACTTCGACAGCTTGGCGATGTCGGAATAACGGTCGTAGATGCCTTCGAGCGAATCGGTGGGGCTGTCGAGCAGGTAGCACGACGACATCTGCGGGTGGGCCGTGCCCGAGTTGAACAGCGTGGGCGACGACGGCATGTAGCGCAGGCTGGAGATGAGCTCGTAGAACGAGATGGCCTCTTCGGCCGTCTGCGACAGGCCGCAGGCCACCCGCAGCAGGAAGTACTGCGGCGTCTCGATAACCGTGCGGCGCTCCGGGTGCCGCAGCAGGTAGCGGTCGTAGACGGTACGAAGCCCGAAGAACTCGAAGCCGCCGTTGCGCTCCGGCAGGACGGCATCGTTGAGCTTGCGGGCATTGGCAGCCACGAATGCCACCACATCGGGGTGGATGAGCCCGCACTCGCCGCCCTCGGAGATGGACTGGCTGAACGAGTAGATGTTCTGGTTCTGGACTTCCTTGTCGATGTAGGTGGCCAGCAAGCGAGCGGCCAGCTTGGAGTAATTCGGCTCCTCAGAGATCAGCGCTGCGGCCGTGCGAATCGACAGCTCGTCGAGCTCGGTGGTGGTAGCGCCGTCGTGGAGGCCCGAGATGGTGCGCGTCGCAACCCGCATGGGGTCGACGCCGGCCAGCTCGGTGGCGCAGCGCTCGACGGCGCGGACGATCTTGTTGACATCCACGGCCTGCATGGAGCCGTCGCGCTTCTGCACGCGCATGCCGGGGATGTCCTGGCCCGGCTGCGCGGCCTCGTCCGTCGGCGACGGAGGCGCTGCCTCGGTGACGCTCATCTCAGGCCGTCCGATCGCCCGAGACCGTCCATGTCTGTGGTGCGGACTGCCATTTCCACGAATCTCTCGCTCCCCGCAGCCTGTGCCGTATGCGGCCCGGCTGCCATCCATCCGGCGAAAATGACACCGGTGTAATTCCACGGATGTGAGGAACAGTTATAGCGCATCGGCCGCAGCATCGGCTTACTCAACCGGAACTGCGGGAATTCCGACCGGCGGACCGCGCGCCCCCAGTGCGGCGGGCCTCGCCCCGGCGGCTGCGCAGCGAGGGTGGGCGAGTGCCCAAACCCTTGCAGGCGCTGGACATCCGGCTAGGCGGTGGCGGCCGGCGGCACCCCGGCAACCAGTCCCCGCTCGCGCCGGAGGTGCCACACTTCTGCTGTGCCAAATACACCCAATCGCATCGTCATCGTCGGTGCGTCGCTGGCGGGCGCGCGCGCTGCGCACAGCGTGCGCGCTGCGGGTCATGACGGGCCGCTGACGCTCATCGGCGCCGAGCCCCATCTCCCCTACGACCGGCCCCCGCTGTCGAAGGAATTCCTGACCGGCGAGGGCGACCCCAGCTCGCTGGCCCTCGACCCAGACGGCGCCTACGACGAGCTCGGCGTGGAGGTCATGCTGAGCACTCACGCCGTGGGGCTCGACACCGACGCCCGCACCATCGCAGTGGCCCCAGCGGCAGGCGGCAGTGCCGAGACGGTGCCGTTCGACGGCCTCGTCATTGCCACCGGCGCAGCGGCGCGGTCGTTGCCTGGCACCGAGGGTGTCAGGGGCGTGCACACGCTGCGGACGCTCGACGACGCGGCGGCGATCCGTGAAGGTCTCGTCGCAGGTGCACGAGTTGCGGTGGTAGGCGGAGGCTTCATCGGCGCCGAAACAGCAGCCTCGGCCAGGGCCCGCGGCTGCGAGGTCACCGTGATCGAGGCGGCCCGCGCACCGCTGGTGCGCGGACTCGGCGCGGAGATGGGCACGCGGGTCGGCGCGCTGCACGGCCACAACGGTGTGGAACTGCGGCTGGGCGTCGGCGTGGACGGCGTGCTGGGAACCGACCGGGTGGAAGCAGTTGCCATGGCAGACGGCAGCCGGATCCCCGCCGACCTGGTGGTGGTGGGCATCGGGGTCGTGCCGAACACGGCTTGGCTGGACGGCTCGGGACTGCAGATCGACAACGGCGTGGTCTGCGACGAAACGCTGTGCTGCGGCCCCCCGGGCATCTATGCGGTGGGCGACGTGGCGCGTGCGCCCAATGGCTGGCTGGGGCCGTTGGAGGGCTCGGCGCCGGTTCGGGTAGAGCACTGGACAGCAGCAGTCGAGCACGGCATGGCAGTGGGCCGCAACCTGGTGGCCCCCGCGGAGGCTCAGCCCTACAACTCGGTGCCATTTGTCTGGTCGGATCAATATGACGCTCGCATCCAGATCGCCGGGCATCCCGACGCCGACGACGACGTGGAGGTGCTGGTCGGCTCAGGCCGTTCCTTCCTGGCCGGATACCGGCGCAACGGCCGTCTGAGTGCAGTCATGGCGCTCGACGCGATCAGGCCCTTCGTGCGCTTCCGCCGGCTCTTGGCCTCGCACCCTTCGTGGGACGAGGCACTGGAACTGGCGGCCACTCTGAACTGATGAGCGTTTGAGCGCGGCCCGAACTGCGCGCAGTGCTCAGGTGACGGTCTGATCTACCTCGTCACGCTCGGCATAGAAGCTCATCAGACCGGCGATCTCGGCCATCTCGGGGATCGGATCGGGATAGGTCCACACGACGTCGTCGTGACTCTGACCGTTGACTGCTACTGACCAGTAGCTGGCATCGCCCTTCCACGGTCAATGAGTAGACAGCACAGTCGGGTGCAGCAACTCCATCTTCACGTCGGAAACCGGCAGGTAGTGGCGGGGCGGCAGCCGTCCCTCGGTCAGCACTACCGCGGCGGTCGAATCGGCCACAACCACGCCATCCACCCGAACGGTGACCCGTCGTGACTCAGGCGCGATCGCGATCTCGGGCTTGCGATGCTCAGTCGCTGTCTCGCTCATCTGGGCTCCCCTCCGCCGGCAGCGAGTCGCTGCTGGCCACATCATGGCACCACGCTCACTGACCGTGAGGCGTTCGCGGCCCCAGGCGCCCTGATCGGGCGCGGATCAGTTGATGATCTTGAGGCCGAGCAGTTCGCACAGATAGGGATGCCGGCTGCGGATGCGGTCCTCCACTGCGTCCATCCTCGTGTCGTCGTTCAGCGCCTGCAGCAGCAGGAGCTCGAATGCCGGGAGCTCGAGGCTGCCGCCGACCCGCTCGAGGAAGCCGATCACCGCGGCGGCCCCGGATCGCTCCTGGAATCGCCGCAGGGCCGCGTCGTCGGTGCGCATGATCTCGCACGAGCTGAAATAGATGATCCGTCCGCCGGCCCGTCCGTTGAGCTCGTCGGCGAGCTCGGAGAGGGTCACCTTGGTGGCGCCGCTCAGCCAGAGCTCTCCGGGTTTGCCGTGAAATCCGAAGTGCCCGATCTGATAGTCGCGGTAGCGCTGCTGGGTCCATTTGCGGACGTAGTAGAAGAGCTCGGTCGCGGTGCCGATGTCGCGCCGGATGAACTTCAGGCCGCTGAGCTCGCGGACGGTCTGCAGGAGCGTGGCCACGCCGAACTGCTGACGGAGATCTGCATCGGAGTCATCGCCTTCAAATGCGAAGACTCCCGTGGCGAGCCGCCGTGACGCCCTTGCGTCCGGAGCAACCGCTGGCACACCCTTTGCCATGACAAACCCCACTGTGGTCGGGCTGAGAGGATTTGAACCTCCGACCCCTGGTCCCCCAGACCAGTGCGCTAACCAGACTGCGCCACAGCCCGTTCCGCAGGCACGATACCGGCTGGGTTGAATGGACAGTCCAACGACGAGCCGCTCAGCCGATGACGCCGGCGAACCACTGAATGAGCCACACGACGCCTTCGACCGCACGCCAGCCCAAGTACACGGTCGCCATGATGACGACGAGCCAGAAGTGCCACGGCGCCCCGGCTCGCCGCTGTTGGGGCTGGTCGGCTTCGCTGCTCCGACGCCTGCCGGTCTGGGCAGAGTCGTCTGGGAGCGGGCGACGATTCTGCCGCTGGGCGTTCGAGGCCGCTGCGCGCCTGGACAGCGGATTCACCGTCGGCGCACTCGCAGTTTGAGGGGCGTGCGGGCCAAGCCCAGCTCCTCGCGCAAGCGGCGCTCGAGGTATCGCAGGTAGGTGGCCGGGAGTTCCCGGTTGGCAAACAGCGTGAACGTCGGCGGCTGTGTTGCGGCCTGGGTGGCGTACAGCACCCGTGCTCCGCCGGGCGCCGGCTGTGCGGACTGCGCGAGCTGGACGATCTCGTTCACCTTGGCGGTCGGCGCTCTCGACTCGTACGCCTCCATCGCGGCGGAGACGGCCGGCACCAGCCGATGCACGCCCCGTCCCGTCAGCGCGCTGATGCGCAACACGGGTGATTCGCCGACGAAGTGCAGGCGACGCGCCAGCTCTCCCAAGACGCGCTCACGGTGCTCGGCATCCAGCGTCTCCCACTTGTTGAGCAGCACCACGATCGGGCAGCCGGCGGCGTCGATGCGCTCAGCGAGTCGCTGGTCCTGGGCCGTCACGCCTTCGGCGGCGTCGATGACCAGCAGCGACACGTCGCAAGCATCGATGGCCCGCAGCGCCCGCAAGTTGGCGTAGTACTCGGTATCCGCGTCGACGCGGGCCTTGCGCCGCATGCCGGCGGTGTCCACGAACCGCACCGGGCCTGCCTCGGTTTCCACGAGAGTGTCGATGCTGTCGCGGGTCGTGCCGGGCCGGTCGTGGACGACCGACCGCTCGTCGCCGATGAGCCGGTTGAACAGCGTGGATTTTCCGACATTGGGCCGGCCCACGATGGCCACCCCGGGCGCCACCGCTTCACCCTCGACAGGGTCCTCGACCGCGTCGGGGATGCCGGGGCTGTCGGAATCGTCGGAATCGTCGTCGACACCGTCGGCGGGGATGCCGGCGCTGCGGGAGCCGCCGGCGCTGCGGGCAACCGACGGTTCAGCTGCGCTGGCCCGTGCATCCGCGCCGAGCATCTCATGCACCTGATCCAGCAGATCGCCGACGTTGCGGCCGTGCAGGGCAGACACGGCCCGGGCTTCGCCGAGCCCCAGGCGGTTGAACTCCCAGCGGCCGTCGTCACGGGCCCCGCTGTCGGCCTTGTTGGCAACCACCAGCGTCGGCCGGCCGCTGCGGCGCAGCATGGCGGCGATCCGGGCGTCGGGTTCGGTGATGCCCACGGTCACGTCGACCACCAGCAGCAAGACGTCGGCGTCGGCCATGGCCCGCTCGCTCTGGGAGGACACCTTGCCGTCGAGCGTGTCGCCGTCGGCGGACCACCCGCCGGTGTCCACCACGAGGAAAGGGTGCCCGCGCCAAGCGGCTTCGGCTGCCTTGCGGTCACGCGTCACGCCGGGCTCGGGTGCCACCACCGCTTCGCGGCGGCCGACGAGCCGGTTGAACAGCGTGGACTTGCCCACGTTGGGCCGACCCACGATGCCGACGACGGGCAGTCCGGCGCTCATTGCGAGACTCCTGCTGTGTGCGATTCCGTGCTGCCTGCGGGAATCGTGCGGCTTGGCGATGCAGCGCCGCTCGGCCGAGGCGCAGCGGGATGCGCCGCAGCCGACTGGGCTGCTGCGGCCTCGTCGAGCAGTTCGCGCAGGGCGCTGCCGTTCGTCGGGACGACCTCGACCGGCCGGGGCAGATCAGCGGGTGTCATGCCGTCGAGGAACTTCCCTCCCGACAGGCACACATCGGGCAGCAGGTAGCGATGCTCGGCCGGCTCGGTGGCCAACGCGGCGGCGATGTCCGCTCCGGCGAGCAGACCGGTCACGCCGATGTTGCCGCCGAAGAACCGGTTGGGCACTTCGACGACCCGCGCCCCGGGCACTCCCGCTGCCGTGCTGTGTCGTCGGCTGCCTTGCCGGGACATGGCATCGGCGCGCCACTGCTTCACCAGCGGCGTCAGCACGGCAGCGCCGTAGGTGCCCGTCAGGATCCCGATGGGATGGTTGGCCGGATCACCGTCTGTCGGGCGCGCTGTTGTGGAAGGGCCCCGACCGGGTGATGTCCGCAGCGTCACGGCCACGGGTTTCGGCGCCGGCGTCGACCCGAGACTGAGCGGCAGCCCGTCGAGGTTGATCTCACCGCTGCGGTTCGCGCCGTGGCCGGGAACTCGCACGGCCCGGTAGCCCTGCGCAGGGGCACCGTCGACCCACGAAAAGAAACCCGCAGCCGGTGCGCGCTGCCTGACGCCTCCGTCGGATCCGCGGTCATCAACGCCGAGTCCGGTGTCGCAGCCGTCGAGCCCGCTGCGACCGCCAATCGTCCCCTCGCCGGCCGCCCAGAATTCCTCGGAGAACGCCTGCGCCATGCCGATGCCGTCCTCGTGCATCGGGAAGTCGCCGTAGGTCTCGGCCGCAGGAAAGGGTCGGCCTGCGAGCAGGTAGTACTCATCCGCTGCGAACACCAGCCGGCGGCCGAGCACGTCCAGACAACGCTGCTGCCATTCCTCGCAGATGTCCACGACAACCGCAGCCTCCGCGGCAGTGTGCGGGCGCATGGCCGGCTCTCGCTGGTGGGAGCTGACCCCCAGCGGCACCACCGCGAGCGTCGCCAGCGACGGGTAGCGGTCGAGCACGCCTGCCAGCGTGTCGGCCAGCACAGCCCCGTCGTTCACGCCCGGGCACACCACGACCTGCCCGTGAACCTCGATGCCCCCATCGAGCAGCGCGCTCAGCCATCGCAGGCTCGTGGCACCGCGCGGGTTGCGGAGCATCCGGGCCCGCACCCCGGGGTCAGCGGCATGAATCGACACATACAGCGGCGACAGGCGCTCATCGAGCACCCGTTCGAGGTCCAGCTCGGTGAAGCGGGTGAGCGTGGTGAAGTTCCCGTACAGGAACGACAGCCGGTAGTCGTCATCTTTGAGGTAGAGGCTGCGGCGCAGCCCTGGGGGCAACTGGTAGATGAAACAGAACTCGCAGTGGTTGTCACAGGTCTGCACCCGGTCGAAGATCGCGGCATGCACCTCGGCGCCGAGCGGGACGCCGGCGTCCTTGGTGATGTCCATGGCGATCTCGTGCCCGTCTCGCCGCACCGCCAGCGTGGGATCGGCCTCGTCGAGCAGCAGCTGCCAGGCGATCACGTCGGTCGGAGCGACACCGGAGATCGACAGCACCTCGTCGCCGGGCGCCAGCCCGGCGATCTCGGCCGCCGAGCCGGGCTCCACCGCCACCACAACCGGCCGGTGGCTGGAGGGCGCGCGGACGGGCTCACGTCCTCGTTGCTCGGCCATCTATTCCCGCTCTTGTTCGCTTCGCTCACGGGCCGCTCGGGCCACGGCTTCGCCCTGTGCTTCCCGCTCTAGCTCGCCTCGCTCTCGGGCCGCTCGGGCGCGCGGGCTCAGCCTCATGGGTTCAGGATAGGAAGCTCGTGCTCGGTCGGTAGCGTCACAGCCGTGGCTGTGGACCAGGTGCTGCTCGCAGCGCCTCGCGGCTTCTGCGCCGGCGTCGAGATGGCCATCAAGGCGCTCGCCTGGCTGGTTCGCTCGTTCCCGCCGCCGGTCTACTGCTACCACGAGATCGTCCACAACCGCCTCGTGGTGGATCGCTTCGAGCGACTCGGCGTGGTCTTCGTCGACGACGTGGCCGACGTGCCGCCCGGTCGGCCGCTCATGCTCTCAGCGCACGGCTCGGCGCCCGAGGTGGTGGAGCAGGCCCGCCGGCGCGGCGGCTACGTGGTGGACGCCGTCTGCCCCCTGGTCACCAAGGTGCACCACGAGGTTCGCGTGCGTGCCGGCAAGGGCTACCAGGTGGTCTACGTGGGGCACGAAGGCCACGACGAAGCCGTCGGGACGATGGCCGTGGCACCAGACGCCATCTCGCTGGTCTCCGAGCCAGCCGACGTCGACACGCTCGACGACACCGGGGCGCCGGTGGCGGTGCTGGCCCAGACCACGCTCAGCCACCGTGACTGGGTCGATGTGGCCGACGCCGCCAAGGCACGCTTCGGCGACGTGTGGATGGCGGGGCGCTCGGACCTCTGCTTCGCCACCACCAACCGCCAGAGTGCCCTTGAGCGGATCGCGTCCGACTGCGATGCGGTGGTGGTCATCGGGTCGGCGAACTCCTCCAACACGATGGCGCTCGCCAAGGTGGCTGTCGAGTCGGGCTGCGAGCGCGTGCTGCGCGTGAACGCTGCCGCCGAACTGCCAGACGACCTGCGGGGCACCGTCGGGGTCACCGCTGGAGCGTCCGCGCCCGAGGAGCTCGTGGATGCCGTGATCGGACGGCTCGCACCGGCTCAGGGCACCACCGAGGTCACGATCACCGACGAGGACGAGTACTTCCCCCCGCCGCGAGAGCTGCGCGACCTGCTCGACGCCATGCAAGCGGCCGTTCATGCCAGCCTCGCCGTGCCCCCCGGAGCACGACTGGGCGCGGCAGACAGGACGACAGCGGCGAGCGGCGTTCTCGCAGGACTCGTTGCCACGGAGCACTGAAGCGACGCAGAGTTCTCAGCGCAGGTTGGGGGTGCCGACCTCGGCTTGGGCCTGGTCGTAGAGCTCCTGGATGCGCTCGCGCAGCTCCTCGGTGAGCTCGCGTATCGCTCGTCGTGATGCCCGGCCGCTCGGCCCCAGCGGCGGTGGGGCCATCGGCTCGCCGACGATGAACTTGATGCGGCGGGGGTACATGAACTTGGCGCCTCGCGGCATGGCTGCGGCGGTTCCGCCGATGCCGACGGGCACGATCGGGACCTGCGCCCGCGCCGCCAGGTACACCGGTCCGTCCATGAGCGGCAGCACGCGCGGGCCGTCCTTGCGCTCACCCTCGCCGAACATCACCACCGGGCCGTCGCCATGGGTCAGGGCATCCAGCGCCGTGCGCAACGCTGCCCGATCGGGTGCGTCGCGGTTCACCGGGAAGCAGCCGATCGTGGTGAACAGCCAGCCCGCAAAGCGGTACTTCCACATCGAGTCCTTGCCCATGACCCGCATCCGCGCAGGAATCGCCGCGTGAATCGGCGTGTCGATGTAGCTGCGATGGTTGGGCACCCACACGCACGGGCCGTCCGGCAGGTTGGCCAGCCCATCGACCGAGATGCGATTCCACGCCCGGAAGACGCCCCAGATCGCATACTTCATGATCCTGTAGACGGCCATGTTGAGCGGTCCGTCGCGCAGGTCTGTCACGGGCCCGTGGGGTCCGCTCATCGACCCTGGACCGAGCTGGGGCGCGTCGGGGCCTCGAGCCCGGCTGCACGGCGGTACAGCTCCGCGATCGTCTCGACGGCCTCATCGGAAGACATCTCGCTCGTATCGACAATGACCGCTCGGGGTGCCACCCGCAGCGGCGAGTCGGCCCGGCCAGAGTCGAGCCGGTCCCGCTCGCTCAGCTCCGCAGCCAGTGCTGCGACAGCTCCGTCGTCGTGACTCGCATCGTCGACGCCGCCCGCCGAGTCGGCCTGCTGGGCGAGGCGACGGCGGGCGCGCTCCGCAGGCGCAGCAGTGAGGAACACCTTCAGCAACGCGTCAGGGAACACCACGCTGCCGATGTCGCGGCCCTCCATCACCCCCCCGCCGACGAGGCTCGCCCAGTCGCGCTGGCGTCTGGTCAGCACCCACCGCACCTGCGGGTTGGCAGCGACGACGCTGACGTTGCGATCCACCTCTGCGCTGCGGATCGCCGCCGTGGCATCGGCGCCGTTCACGGTCACGTGCTGGGCGTCGCTCACGGTGGAAATCCCGATATCGGCATTGCGGGCAATGCTCGCTACCGCTGAGAGGTCGCCGAGATCGACTCCAGCTTGCAAGGCCGCCCACGCCACCGCCCGGTACATCGCGCCCGTGTCGAGGTAGTCCATCTCGAGCTCGCCGGCGACTGCTCGAGCCACGCTGGACTTGCCGGATGCGGCTGGACCGTCGATCGCGATCACCGCTACCTGCGGCGCCGGGACTGGTTGCGGCGAGCCCCGCAGAGCCTCAATGACATCGAAGAAGTCGGGGAACGTCTTGGCGACGCAGTCGGGATCGTCGATGTCGATCCCGGCCACGCGCAGTCCCATCAGGGACATCGCCATCGCCATCCGGTGATCGCCGTGACAGTCCACCAAGCCTGCCCGGAGCCCGAAGGGATTCGCGCGCACGGTGATGCCGTCGTGCTCGGCCACCGCGTCGACACCGCGCTTGACGAGCTCGGTCGCTGTGTTGACGATGCGGTCGGTCTCCTTGCGACGGATGAAGCCGATGCCGCCGATGGAGGTGGCGCCTTCGGCGAACGCTGCCACCGCTGCCAGTGTCTGAGCCGTGTCGGAGAAGTCGCGCAGGTCGAATGAGCCTGCCTGCAGCGTTCCGCTCGGCGGCGCGCCGACCGCGATCGCATCGTCGCTGACCGTGACGTCCGCACCCATCTCGCCGAGGACCTCGGCGAATCGCACGTCGCCCTGGATGCTGTGGCTGCCGAGCCCTTCGACACGCACCTCGCCGCCGCACAGCGCAGCCGCAGCCCAGACGTAGCTCGCGGCAGAGGCGTCCGGCTCGATCACGTAGTCGGCGGCCCGGTAGCGGCCTTCGGTCACCACGAAGCTGTCAGCACTCGGGATGGTGACGTTCGCACCGAAGGCCTCCATGACCGCCACTGTCATGTCGATGTACGGCCGGCTGACGGCATCGAATTCGGAATCGATCTCCACATGAATGCCGCCGCGCAGAGGACCGGCGAGCAGCAGGCCGCTCGCATACTGGCTGGAAGCGTCGGCTCGGATTCGTATGTGGCGCAGCAGGGCGCTCGCGTCGTCGAGGGCCTCCGACGACACATCTACCGGCAGGCAGCCGTGCTCGCCGAGTTCGTGCACCTGGGCACCCAGCGAGCGCTGCGCCGCGAGCAGGTCGTCCTGCGGGCGCGCACGCAGCTGCGGGTCGCCGTCGAGCAGCCAGCGGCCGCCGAGGGCTGCGACCACGGGCAGGATGAAGCGGGCCGTGGTGCCCGAGGAGCGCGCGTGCACCATGACCGGCTCATCTGGCGCATCATGGGAGACCGAGAGCCGGCCGCCGATGCCATCGATGACAAGCCGACGCTTGCCGCGATTCACCCGCACGACTGCACCGATGGCAGTGACCGCTTCGATCATTGCTTCGGTGTCGTCCGCGAACAGGACGCCGTCGAGCGTGCTGCGCCCCTCGGCCAAGGCCGCGCACAGCAAGGCCCTGTTGGTGATGCTCTTGGAACCCGGCAGCAGCGCTGTTCCCGACGCACCGTTGGTGAAAGGGTCGATGACCCCGATGACCCGCCCGGCGCTCATGCCAGATCGCGCGTGGTGGGGTGGTAGCCCTGCCCGGCCAAAGCGGCGAGAAAGCGCTGCGCCTCGGTGCGTGCCACCACGAGCACCAGCACGCCTTCGGCGCCCTCGGGTGAGTGGGCCACCTCGATGTCGGCCACGTTCACGTCGCAGTCTGCAGCGAGCATGGTGATGGCTGCGATCTGGCCCTTGCGGTCGGGGATCGGCACTCGCACTTCCAGCAGCTCCTGAGGCCGCACATAGCGCGAGGGCAGGTTGGTGCGGGCGCGCCGTGCCTGGGTGAGCACGGCTCGCAGGCCCTCGCGGTCCGCTCCCGCCACTGCCTCGCGCATCTGCGTCAGTCGCCCGGACAGTTCGTCGAGCACGCTCACGATGGCATCGCGGTTCTCGCCGCAGATGTCCAGCCAGATGCCCGGGTGGCCTGCGGCAATCCGGGTCATGTCCCGGAAACCGCCCGCAGCCAGGCGCAGCAGCGGCGCGTCATCGAGGGCTCGATCGTCGGCGAGGCACATCAGCGACGCGGCGGCGAGGTGCGGCACATGGCTCACCACCGCAACGAGGGCGTCGTGCCGTTCGGGCGTCATGGTCACGACGTCAGACCCGAAGCCGACCAGCACTGCCTGACAGGCGCGCAGGGAGCTGTCGTCGGTGGCTTCAGTCGGCGTCAGTGCCCATACCGCGCCTGCGAACATGTCGGGGTTGGCGCCTTCGATGCCGTCTTGTTCCGAGCCGGCCATCGGATGGCCCGGCACGAAGCGAGCATCGGCGATCGCCTGGGCGACCGGCGTCTTGACGCTGCCGGTGTCGGTCACCACAGCGCCCGCAGCAGCAGTGTCGGCGAGTGCGATCGCGACCTGCTCGGCCAGCATCGCCGCGGGCACGGCCACCACACAGAACGTTGCCTCCGGGTCGGTGCCCACGGCATCGAGACAGCCGAGCTCGAGTGCCCGCTGCGCGTGACCGCCGACAGCGTCCCGCCCCGTCACATGCCATCCCGACTTGCGCAGTGCCGCTGCGACGGATCCGCCGATCAGGCCCGTGCCCACTACCTGGGCGCGGCCCGCGGGGGCGTTGGCGCGCGGCAGAGCTGCTGCGCCGGCAGGCGACGGCGACTTCGTTGTCTCAGCGGGACTCGAGACCACGCATCGAAGGGTACCGATGGCTCTGATCGTCGCCGGTTTGGGTCGGCGAGATGCCTGCCGCGCCCCGGCGGCTCAGTCGGGCGGCGTCAGCTCGGCGACATGGGCGGCCAGCTCCGACCGGAATGTCTCTACCGTGGCCATCTTGACGTCCTCGTAGCCGCGGACCAGCTCGGCGAGCCCGGCGATGGCTACCGCCTGTTCGTAACGGGCTGCACCCGCATCTCGTTCCAGCGCTTCGAGCGCCGCGTCGAGTGCTGCCCGGTACTCGCCGGGCAGCTCCCGCTCCGTCCGGCGGACCTCGGTATGGCCGAACGGATCGCACCATCGGCCCCGGAGCCGCTTGCCACGCGCCAGCAGCGCGAATACAGGCCGCCACGCCGTCGAGAACCGGATCTTGCCGGTGCGCCCGAGTGCACGCAGCAGCGGCGGGTGCAGGCGCCATGACACCGTGCCTCCGACCGACGCCGCCACGTCCCGCGCCGCAGCGATCGCCTCGGGATCGGTCATGAGCCGGGCCACCTCGTACTCGTCCTTGTAGGCCATCAGCTTGAAGTGCCCAGCCGCGGCGGCGGCTGTCAACCGGCCGGTGCCGTCGCCCGCGGCCTGATCTGCGCTCGCCACGCGTGCGACTGCGTCGAGGAAGCTCGCTGCCAGCTCCTCGGACTGGTAGGCGCACAGCTCGGCTGTGTACCGGCGCAGCGCCACGCGCAGCTCGTCGGCTTCTCCCGCTGCTGCCCCGCGGGCGGGCCCGCCGGTCAATTCGTCGATACGGGCCGCCAGCCGATCGGGTACCGCGATGTCACGGCCGGCGCCGTCGGCGCTGTCGAAATCGGTGCCGTCGGCGCTGGTCGCTTGCGAGTCCGCTGCGCCGGCGCGGTGCCGTGCCGCGGCTGCGGTCACCGCCGCCGGATCGCAGATCATCGCTCGGCCCCAGCGGAACGCAGCGAGATTCTGGGCGACGGCGACGCCATTCAGCTCGATGGCTGCCTCCACGCTCGCCGGTGTGATCGGCAGCGCGCCCGCCTGGACAGCCATGCCCACGACGAACACGTTTGCCGCCACGGCCGAGCCGCAGAGCGCAGTCACGAGCGAAGCCACGTCTGCCCAGTGCTGCCTGCCGTCGACCGTGACCGCAGCCACCCGCTCGAGCAGTTCGGAGGTCGCGGGCAGAGCGATAGTCGGATCGGCGACCATGGCACCGGTCGGCGTCGGCGACGTCGACCCGACGACCATCGTGCGGGTCGGATCGGCCACATCGAGGCCCGCTGCCGATGCCGCCACGAGCAGATCGAACGCCACGATGACGTCGGCCTGGCCGCTGCCGAGACGCGCTGTGGCCGGCCCGCCGATCCGCTTCAACCGCAGGTCGCCGACGACGGTGCCCGCCTTCTGCGACAGCCCGATCTGATCGAGGCCCCGCACTTCGAACCCGTCGAACATCGCTGCGGTGCCGAGCACCTGGTTCACCGTCACCACACCGGTGCCGCCGATCCCGCACATGCGCACCGACACCTGGTCGGGGCCGACGAGCGGCACCGGATCGGGCAGCTCGCCGGGCGGCTCGGGCCGGGCGGCTCGGGCGGCGCCATCGCTGCGGGCGGCCGATTGCGTGCGCCGCAGCGGCGCCAGCATCTCGCGGACAGCAGTGCGCAATGGCCCGGGCTCAGTGACCGTCATGAACGACGGGCAGTCGCCGTCGAGGCACGAATAGTCGAGGTTGCACGACGTCTGATCGATGCGTGTCTTGCGGCCGAAGAACGTGTCGACGGGCTGCACCGACAGGCAGTTGCTCTTGGCGCCGCAGTCGCCGCAGCCCTCGCAGATTCGTTCGTTGATCACTACTCGCTGTGCCGGCGCGGGCTGCGTGCCGCGCTTGCGTGCCCGCCGCGCTTCGGCCGCGCACTGCTGATCGTGGATCAGCACCGTCACGCCCTCGATGCCGGCGAGCAGCTCTTGGGCCTCGATCAGGCGGTCGCGATGCCACACTTCGACACTGGCAGGCAGTGCACGGCCGCTATAGGCGGCGGGATCGTCGGTGGTGATGAGCACCCTGGCCACACCTGCGGCCAGCAGCCCGGCCGCCACATCGGGCACCTCGAGCTGCCCGGCCGGATCCTGCCCGCCCGTCATGGCGACAGCCCGGTTCCACAGCAGCTTGTAGGTGATGTTGGCGCCCGAGGCCACCGCGCCGGCGATTGCCAGCTGACCGCTGTGGAAATAGGTGCCGTCGCCCAGGTTCTGGAAGATGTGCTGCGTCTCGACGAAAGGCGACATGCCGATCCACTGCGTGCCTTCCTGGCCCATGCACGTCAAGCTCACGATGTCGCCGACCCGTTCGGGATCCATGAACAGCGCCATGGTGTGACAGCCGATCCCGGCGCCCACCACGGCGCCGTCGGGCACCTCAGTGGAGCGATTGTGCGGGCAGCCCGAGCAGAAGTACGGCGAACGGCTCTGCCCGGGCGCCAGTGCCAGCTCGATGCGCACGCGCTCGGGCTGGCGCTGCACCAGCCGGTCGCCGATGCGAGCCTCCAACCTCGCGCGCAGCGGCTCGATCAGCTCATCGGCGGTCAGGGCGCCGTACGAGCTGAGCAGCATCTGGTCGCGCTCGTCTGTCTTGCCGACGATGCGGGGATGGTGCGACTGGTTGTAGAGGGCGTCCTTGAGCAGCGATTCGATGTTGGGGCTCTTCTCTTCGATCACGAAGATCTCCGTGACCCCGCGGGCGAAATGCCGGGCCCTCTCGGCGCTGAACGGGATCGGCATGCCCATCCGCACCAGCCGGACACCGGCATCGCTGATCGACTCGTCGCTGTCGAGGCCCAGCCGCCGCAACGCCTCGCGAACCTCGCGGTACGTGATTCCTGACGCCACGATCGCGATCCAGGCATCCGGCGGATCCACCGTGGCATCGTTCAAGCGATTCGCCGCCGCGTATGCGATCGCCAGCTCGTAGCGGACCTCGACGATCTCACGCTCGATGTCGACCGTGTGGGGCGTGAGCAGGTAGCCGTCGGGCCGGTGGCGGTACGGCTCGCCACCGACGAGGGGGATGACCGGGTGGAACCTGTCGGGATCAAGCAGGACCGTCGCGGCACCGTCTGCCACATCTGCCACGATCTTGAGGCCCGTCCACAGCCCCGTCGTCCGGGACATGGCAATGGCATGGCGACCCAGATCGAGCGCTTCGGCGGGCGTGCCCGGGTAGAGCACCGGGATGTGCAGGTCGGCCATCGACCCCGCCGAGCTCGACGGGATCGTGGAACTCTTGGCCGCAGGGTCGTCGCCGGCAATGGCGACTGCACCGCCGCGAGGATCGGCGCCTGCGAAGACCGCGTGGCGCAGCGCATCAGTGGCGCGGTCGACACCGGGTGCCTTGCCGTACCACAAGCCCACGACGCCGTCGTAGGTGGCATCGGGACGAGTGGCGGCGAGCTGGCTGCCCATGACAGCGGTCGCAGCCTGATCCTCGTTGACCGCCGGCGAGTGAACGACCGGCAGGTCTGTCGCGCTGCGGGCAGCTTCGATGGCGGCGTCATAGCCGCCGAGGGGCGAGCCTGGGTAGCCCGACACGAACGCCGCCGTGCGCAGACCGGCGCGTCGGTCGGCTCGCAGCTGTTCGATCGGCAGGCGAGCCAGCGCTTGCAGCCCGGTCATGAACGTGGTGCCGCTGTCGTCGGTGTAGCGACCCGACAGCCGGTACGTCTCAGCGAGGCTCATCTGCATGCTCCCATGTGCTGGCAACGGTTCGGTTCGGGCCTGCCAAAGGTCGTCCGTGCGCCACACCCATTGTGGCCGCTGCCTGCGACACGGCGAGTACGCCGAACAGCACCTCGCGCCGCCTGCGACGCAGCGCACTGCTGCGCGAGTGCGTGTGCGAATGCGTGTGCGTGTGCGAATGCGTGTGCTCGCTGCGGCAGCGGCAGAACCTTGGGCGACCAGCGATCCAGCCGGTCGCAACGGTGCAGGGTCTCCTGCCGGTTTCGCAGCTATGGCGTCTGTGTCGAACGGCTCGAGACTGCGGCGGCTCGGTGCAATGCACGCACTTCGTCTGCGGTGAGCTGCCGGTGCTCACCGGGCCGCAACGCGGGGTCGGTCAGCGGGCCGATGCGGGTGCGCACCAGCCGTAACACCGAATGACCCACTGCGTCGCACATCCGCCGGACCTGGCGGTTGCGGCCTTCGTGTATCGCGATGCGCAGCACCGACGGCTGGGGCATCGAGACCACCGCAGGTGCTGTGGGCCCATCGTCGAGCTCGATACCGGCACGCAGCCGCGCCAGCACCCCGCGTGCCGGCACCCCTTCCACGTGAACGAGGTACTCCTTGGGGACTCCCCACGACGGATGCGTCAGCCGGTGCGTCAGCTCGCCGTCGTTGGTCACGATGATCAGCCCCTCGGAGTCGGCGTCGAGCCGACCGACCGGGTAGACGCGCACCGCTGCGGGCACCAGATCGGTCACACAGCGCCTGCCCCGGTCGTCTGAAGCCGAACTGAGCACGCCGCGGGGCTTGTTCAGGAGGTAGTGGACCATCGCCGCGTCCCAGGTGACGACTGCACCGTCGACCTCGATCCGGTCTGCCGGTACCGCGCGGTCGCCGACCCCGGCAGTCATGCCGTTGACGGTGACGCGTCCGGCAGCGATCAGCTCCTCGCACCTGCGACGGCTGGCCACGCCAGCACGAGCCATCACCTTGTGCAGTCGCTCAGCGCTGTCCTGCTCGCCGTCGGGCAAGGCTGCGGCGCCGTGGTCCGGCGTGCCTGCGGGTGTCACATCGGCTAGCCGTGGTGGGGCACAGCGAGACGGTCCATGGCTTCGACCGCCTCAGGGTCGACGCGCAGCTCCGCCAACGACGGCAGGTCGTCGAGGCTGTCGAGGCTCAGCCGTTCCAGGAAGGTCGCCGTCGTTCCGAGCAGGGCGGCATTGCCCGGGCCCGGATCGCGAGCGACCTCCGCGATGTAGCCCTGGTCTGCCAGCGTGCGGACGACGCCGTCGGCGTTCACGCCCCGGATGGCGCTGATCTGAGCTCGCGAGATCGGCTGTTTGTACGCCACCACCGCCAGGGTCTCCATCGCCGCGGCGGACAGGCGGGCTGACCGGCGACTCCCTACGAAGCGCTCGACGTATTCCGCGACCGCTGCGGCTGTCTGCAACTGGTAGCCGCCAGCGACTTGCATCAGGGCGAAACCCCGCTCGGCTCTCGCATATTCCCGGGCGAGCTCGTTGCAGATCGCCCCGACCGCTGCCGTGGGCGCGCCAGTGACCATGGCCAGCACTTCGACCGGCACCGGCTCGGTCGCCACCATGAGCACCGCCTCGACCGCCGCGTACAGCTCGTGGTGATCGAATGCGCGCAGCTCGTCGAGCAGCCCCTCGTCCGCCCCGATGGCCGCAGCCGCCGCCGGGGTGTCACTGGCGATATCACCAGAGCCGTTCGCCGTCTCCGATGCGCTGTTGACGGTGCCACTGTCGGCGGGAATCGACGGATGGGCCGGCGGGCGAGTCGGGGCGTGCGCAGGGGATCCCGACGCCGGCGGGCCATCAGATTGCTCCGCTGGCGCAGCCGGAGGCTCGGCAACGGTGCGCCCGTCATCGCTGACGAGTCGCAGACCGCGCGCGGAACTGACTGGCGGGTGCTTGCCGCTCACGCAGCGTCTTCCCCGTAGCCGCCGGCCGTTGCCGGCAAAGTTGCCCCGTCGCCGATCCACTCCACTCCGATGTCGCCGAAGCGCTCGGCTTGGGTCAGCTCAACGAGGCCCGACCCGAACAGTTCGAGCACCGCCAAGAAGTACACGACCACCACGATGCGCTCTGTGAAGTCGCACGTGAGCTCCCGGAAGGTCGCTGGACCCGCCGATGCGATCTGCTCGACGATCTTCGCCGCCGCCTCGTCCACCGTGATGCCGGCGGCCCTCAGGTGACTCACGTCGACTCGTGGCACGGGCCGCGGCGCGAGCGCCCGTTCCATCGCTGCGGCCAGATCATCTCGAGATGCTCCAGCGAGCAGATCCGGCGCAAACACCAGGAAGCGCTCAGGGGGGCCCGCAGTGCGGGGCCATTGCAGCGACGCTGCGTCCCAGCGCTCGCGCAGCAGCCTCGCGGCTGCGCCGAACGTGCGCCCCTCGACCAGACGGGCCAGTGAGGCATCGCGCAGGCCGTAGGCCGCCAGCTCCTCCTCGAGATCCAATTCGACCGGCGGGGCCGGCAGCAGCCGGCGCGACTTCAGCTCGATCAGCGTCGCTGCCAGCAGGGCGAATTCGCTGGCGGCGTCAATGTCGATCCTGCCGTCGGAAGCAGCGTGGCCGATTGTTTCCCGCTCCTGTTCGCTCCGCTCACGGGCCGCTCGGGCCCGGGGCTCAGCCTCTGGGCTCACAGCGGCCATGACGGCGACGAAGTCGTCGACGAGGCGCGTCAGTGACACGTCCCAGATGTCGACCTCTTGGGAGACGACCAGCTTCACCAGCACGTCGAGCGGACCCGCGAAGGCCTCGGTGCGAACCTCGTGAGTCACGCGGCCCGAAGGTACCGCGGCGTTCCTGTGCGGCACGGGATATTTGCAGGACTGTCACGAATGGCGTTCCGGTACCGTCAGGCGCCATGACACGAGTGCTCTCGGGCATCCAGCCCACCGGCGACGTCCACCTCGGCAACTATCTCGGGGCGCTGCGGCAGTGGGCGATCGACCAGCACGATGCCGACGCCTTCTACTGCGCCGTCGACCTGCATGCCGTTACCGTCCAGCAGGATCCGGCCCAGCTGCGCGAGGCCACTTTGGGCACCATGGCCACACTGATCTCGGTCGGCCTCGATCCTGAGGTCTGCACGCTGTTCGTGCAGAGCCACGTGCCCCAGCACACGGAGCTGTCGTGGCTGCTCGAGTGCACGGTGTCGCTCGGCGAGCTGCGCCGGATGACCCAGTTCAAGGACAAGTCGGCGCGCTCGGAGGGAGGCGAGATGAGCGGCGACCACGTCTCGGCCGGCCTGTTCACGTATCCGGCGCTGATGGCAGCCGACATCTTGATCTACGACGCCGATCGGGTGCCGGTCGGCGACGACCAGCGTCAGCATCTCGAACTCACACGCGACGTGGCGCAGCGGTTCAACAGCCGTTACGGCGACACATTCGTGATCCCCGAGGCTGCCATCCCCACGGTCGGCGCCCGCGTCATGGACCTGCAGAACCCCACGTCGAAGATGTCCAAATCAGCCGAGAGCCCCCAAGGCTCGATCGGCATCTTCGATGATCATGCCGACATTGCACGCAAGTTCGCCCGGGCCGTGACCGACTCGGAGTCTGAGGTGCGCTACGACCCCGAGGCGAAGCCGGGTGTGTCGAACCTGCTGTCGATCCTGGGGGCGGCTACGGGCAGGAGTCCGGCTGAGAGCGCGGCGGGTTACAACCAATACGGAGCGCTCAAGACCGACACTGCGGACGCGGTCATCGCGATGCTCGAGCCGATCGCGGCAAAGAAGGCCGAGCTCGACGCAGATCCCGCTGAACTTGCCCGCATCATCGCCGCTGGTGCCGACAAGGCCGAGGCCGTGGCGTGCGGCACCTTGGCGCGGGCCAAAGAAGCGATGGGCTTCCTGCCCAAGTAGCCGGGTCGGGTCCTTGACGAGGGCTCGCAAGCGAAGCGGCTCGGGCGTCAACGCGCCCGTAGCTCGCGGTGCACGCCAGAAATTTCCCGAAATTGGTGCGCGCGAGTCACGACGACACCCGCGGAGCGACCGGACGCATCCGCATGTGCCGGGAAATTCGCCGACATTGGTGCGCGCCAGTGTTTGTGTTTGTTCGCATACGCGTGTATGCTCCGTTCATGTTCGGCGATGTCGTGCGAGAACTCGCTCCCGGCTGCCCAGACCCGCCCGACGCCGACGCGGCCTCGGCACCGCACGCTGACGGGCCCGCATGGCCCAACGATGCGGCGGCATGGCCCGCCGCCGGGTCCGCATGGCCCAATGATGCGGCAGTGTGGGCGGGCGAGCGGTCGTCGCGGCTCGGCGAGGCGGCGGTTCGGGCGGGTGGCGGCACGGCGGTTTGCGGTGCCGGCCTGGGGGAGCTGAGCGGCGGCGAGC